>NZ_WIVZ01000009.1:0-135384 GCF_009600325.1 Pseudomonas sp. FSL R10-2189 | reverse complement strand
GGGCGGCAGGCTTGGCTTCGGGCTTGGTTTCGACCTTGTTGGCGACCGGCGCTGCAGCCGCACTGACCGTGGCGGCGACCGCTGGGCTTTCGGCCGAAAACTGGCCTTTGCCATGCAACTCGTCGAGCAGCGCTTCAAATTCTTGATCGGTGATGTGGGCTGCCGGGGTGTCCGCGACGGGTTCAGCCGCAACGTCAGCAGGGGCAGTAGCGACAGCCTCAAGGGCTTCTGCGCTGAACGAGCCCTTGCCGTGCAACTGGTCCAACAGCGCTTCGAATTCATCGTCAGTGATTTCATTGCTGGCCGCAGCTGACGCTGCCGGAGCTGTAGCGGCTGCGGGCGTGGCCACGGCGTTCGCAGAGAACTGGCCTTTGCCGTGCAACTGATCGAGCAATGACTCAAACTCGGCGTCGCTGATTTCGTCACTCAGGGTCGCGTCTTCAGGGGCTTGTTCGACAAGCGCCGCATCCGCTTTGACCGCATTCAGCGAGTCGAGCAGTTGTTCAAATTCGTTATCGGTAATGTCGCCGGCGGTGTCGTTAGACACGGTCTCGACCACCGCAGCCGGCGCTTCGACCGCTGCCGGCGCGGCGGCAGGCTCGGCCAAACGCGCCAACGCGGCCAGCAACTCGGGGCTGGCGGCGGTGATCGGGCTACGCTCGCGCACTTGGGCAAACATCCCGTTGACCGCGTCCAGGGCTTCAAGCACCACGTCCATCAGTTCCGCGTCGACGCTGCGCTCACCCTTGCGCAGGATGTCGAACACGTTCTCGGCGATGTGGCAGCACTCCACCAACTCATTGAGCTGCAGGAAGCCGGCGCCTCCCTTTACAGTGTGAAAACCGCGAAAAATAGCATTGAGCAAGTCTGCATCATCCGGTCGGCTTTCCAGCTCGACCAGTTGTTCGGACAGCAACTCTAAAATTTCGCCGGCCTCAACCAAAAAATCCTGAAGGATTTCTTCATCGGCGCCGAAGCTCATGTGTGTGCTCCTTGAAGGAGGACCTTTCAGCGCCGGACAACAGCGCCCGCACGCCTACTCAAGACCTAGAAACCTAAACTGGACAGCAAATCGTCTACATCATCCTGGCCGGACACGACGTCACTACGCTTATCGGCATGAATCTGCGGACCTTCACCCTTCGTCAGGTTTTTTTGCGAATTATTTTCAGCACGCAGCGCTTCGTGGTCATGCTCGATCCCGGCAAAACGATCGACCTGGCTGGCCATGAGCACCAACTTGAGCAAGTTCTGCTCGACGTCGGTGACCAACTGCGTGACCCGCTTGATCACCTGACCGGTGAGGTCCTGGTAATCCTGGGCCAGCAGAATGTCAGTCAGGTTACTGGAGACGATCTGCTGCTCGGCTTCGCTGCGCGTCAAAAAACTGTCTACCCGACGCGCCAGCTCGCGGAACTCTTGCGCACCGACTTCGCGGCGCATAAAACGCCCCCAGTCCGCGCTCAAGGCCTTGGCTTCCTGGCCAAGGCCATTGACCAGCGGCGTGCAGTTCTCGACCAGATCCATGGTCCGGTTAGCGGCGGCTTCCGTCAGCTTCACAACATAAGCCAAGCGCTCGGTCGCATCCGTGATCTGCGACACTTCTTCGGCGCGCGGCATGGTCGGATCAATATGAAAATCGACAATCGCGCTGTGCAATTCACGCGTCAGCTTGCCGACTTCACGATAAAGGCCACGATCGCGGGTCTGGTTCAGTTCATGAATCAGCTGTACTGCGTCGCCGAACTGGCCTTTTTCAAGACTTTCAACCAGCTCTTGAGCATGTTTTTTCAGGGTCGATTCAAACTCGCCCACTGTTGATTCCTGCCGCTCCATAGTGCCCCCCGGGGAACCGTTCAACCGATGCGTTCAAAGATCTTTTCGATCTTGTCCTTGAGGGCGATGGCGGTGAATGGCTTGACCACATAACCGTTCACACCGGCTTGGGCAGCCTCGATGATCTGCTCGCGCTTGGCTTCGGCGGTGACCATCAAGACCGGCAAGTGCTTGAGTTTTTCGTCGGCACGCACGTGGCGCAGCAAGTCGATACCGGTCATGCCCGGCATGTTCCAGTCGGTGACCAGAAAGTCGATATGCCCCAGATTGAGAATCGGAATCGCCGTAGTGCCGTCATCCGCCTCGACCGTGTTGGTGAACCCCAGGTCACGCAACAGGTTTTTAATGATCCGCCTCATCGTTGAAAAGTCATCAACGATGAGGATTTTCATGTTCTTGTCCAATTCGACCTCCAGCAGTCTTAAACGCGATCACAACCGGACCGCGCCATTCAATCAATTCGGTTTATTACGCATCCAACTTGTAGGAGCGAGCTTGCCTCGCGATCTTTGGGGCTTTTAAAAGATCGCGAGGCAAGCTCGCTCCTACAGTGAGTCAATGCGCTCGCCACTGCCCCAGGCGTGCGCGCAAACGGGCGGCGCACTGGCTGTGCAACTGGCTGACACGCGACTCGCTGACCCCCAGCACCTCACCGATTTCCTTGAGGTTGAGTTCTTCGTCGTAGTACAGCGCCAACACCAGCCGCTCACGCTCGGGCAACAAGCTGATGGCCTCGGCCAACGCGGCCTGAAATCGCTCGTCTTCGAGGTCGCGTGATGGCTCAAGGTGCGCGCTGGCGCCATCTTCATGCAGCCCCTCGTGCTCGCCGTCCTGCAACAGGTCGTCGAAGCTGAACAGACGACTGCCCAGGGTGTCGTTCAAGATGGCGTAATAATCATCAAGGCTTAACTGGAGTTCGGCCGCAACCTCGTGATCTTTAGCGTCACAGCCGGTTTTTGCCTCAATAACGCGAATTGCGTCACTGACCATGCGCGTATTGCGGTGCACCGAGCGTGGCGCCCAGTCACCCTTGCGCACTTCATCGAGCATGGCACCGCGAATGCGAATGCCGGCGTAGGTCTCAAAACTCGCGCCTTTGGTGGCGTCGTATTTGCTCGAAACCTCAAGCAGGCCGATCATCCCGGCCTGAATCAGGTCGTCCACTTGCACGCTGGCAGGCAAACGCGCCAACAGGTGATAAGCGATGCGTTTGACCAACGGCGCATAACGCTCGATCAGCTCATATTGGCTGTCACGCGACGGCTTGCTGTACATGCGATAGCCGCTGGCAGTCATCAGACTCGTCCTCCACCTGCTTGCTGAACCAAACGCTCGACAAAGAACTCCAGGTGGCCACGAGGATTAGCCGGCAGCGGCCAGGTATCGACCTTCTGCGCGATAGCCTTGAACGCCAGGGAGCACTTGGAACGCGGGAATGCTTCGTACACGGCGCGCTGCTTTTGTACAGCCTTGCGCACGCACTCGTCGTACGGCACGGCGCCCACATATTGCAGGGCAACGTCAAGAAAGCGGTCGGTCACTTTGGTTAGCTTGGCGAACAGGTTGCGCCCTTCTTGCGGGCTCTGGACCATGTTCGCCAGCACCCGGAAACGGTTCATGCCGTAGTCACGGTTAAGCAGTTTGATCAACGCGTAGGCGTCGGTGATGGAGGTCGGCTCGTCACACACCACCAGCAAAACCTCCTGGGCGGCACGGACAAAACTGACCACCGACTCACCGATCCCGGCGGCGGTATCAATCACCAGCACATCGAGGTTGTCGCTCAGGTCACTGAACGCCTGGATCAGGCCGGCGTGTTGCGCAGGGCTCAACTGCACCATGCTCTGGGCGCCAGACGCGGCGGGCACGATACGAATCCCGCCGGGGCCCAGGAGCAATACATCACGCAGCTCGCAGCGACCCTCGACCACATCGGCCAGGGTAAATTTCGGTGTCAGCCCCAACAGGACATCAACATTCGCCAACCCGAGGTCGGCGTCCATCAACATGACGCGCCTGCCCAGTTCGGCCAGCGCGATGGACAAATTAACTGACACGTTAGTTTTACCGACGCCACCCTTGCCGCCGGTCACTGCGATCACCTGTACGGGATGCATGCTGCCCATGATCTTTTTTTACCTTGTCTTACTTAGACGCGGCTACAGAGAGTGCTGCGTGTTCCCCCAGGAACAACACTGTGCAGACCTTCAATGTAGGTACATTGCAACGTTTCATCTTTACCCTAGCCAACCCGTTTGGGCGGGCTGTGGTAAATGTCAGCGAACATATCGGCCATGGCTTCTTCGCTGGGTTCTTCCTGCATTTGCACACTCACCGCCCGGCTCACCAATTGGTGGCGGCGCGGCAAGTGCAGATCGTCCGGGATCCGTGGGCCGTCCGTGAGGTACGCCACGGGCAGGTCATTGCTGATCGCCAGGCTCAGTACTTCGCCAAGGCTGGCGGTTTCATCCAGCTTGGTCAGAATGCAACCGGCCAGCCCGCAGCGCTTGTAGCTCAGGTACGCGGCCGACAGCACCTGCTTCTGGCTGGTGGTGGCGAGGACCAGATAGTTGCGCGCCTTGATCCCGCGCCCGGCGAGGCTGTCCAGTTGCAGGCGCAACGCCGGGTCACTGGCTTGCAGCCCGGCGGTGTCGACCAGCACCACGCGCTTGCGCGCCAGCGGCTCCAGGGTTTGGCCCAATGACTGGCCGGGGGCCACGTGGGTCACCGGCACATTGAGAATGCGCCCCAGGGTTTTAAGCTGCTCCTGGGCGCCGATACGAAAGCTGTCCATGCTCACCAATGCAATATTTTGCGCGCCGTACTTGAGCACATAACGTGCCGCCAGCTTGGCCAGCGTTGTGGTTTTACCCATGCCTGCAGGACCGACCATCGCGATCACACCGCCCTCTTCCAGCGGCTCCAGTTCAGGGGTGGTAATCATCCGCGCCAGGTGCGCCAGCAACATGCGCCAGGCCTGACGCGGCTCTTCAATCTCGGTCACCTGGGTCAACAAACTATGGGACAACGGACCGGACAAGCCGATGCGCTGCAAACGCCGCCACAAATTGGCCTGTTCAGGCCTTGAGCCTTGCAACTGGTTCCAGGCCAGCGAGCCCAGCTGCACTTCGAGCAACTCGCGCAGGCCGTTCAGCTCATTGCGCATGTCGTCAAAAATCCGCTGGTCAATCGATGGCGCCGGTGCAGGTGCAGGCTGTGGCCGCGACGGCTCGTCAAAGCGCGGCTCAATCAACGGTTCTGCGGCGGTCAGCGGCAAGCCGGCAAACAACTGGCGGCTGGCATCCGTGTCGCCTTCTGCGCGCAAGCTCAACTCGGCCTGAGCCGAGACAATCTTGGACTGGGTCTTGCGCAGTTCTTCTTCCAGCTCAACGTTCGGCACCCGAGGTGCCAGCGCGGACAGCTTGTAGTCCAGCGCTGCGGTCAACTCAACACCGCCGGCGATGCGGCGATTGCCAATAATGGCGGCATCCGCGCCCAATTCATCACGAATGAGTTTCATGGCCTGACGCATGTCGGCGGCGAAAAATCGCTTCACTTGCATAGATCAAACCCTCAGCCGTTAGGGCCCACTGTCGCAACGATGGTCACTTGCTTGTTGTCAGGGATTTCCTGGTACGCCAGCACATGCAGGTTGGGCACCGCCAAACGGCCAAACCGCGAAAGCATCGCGCGTACCGGGCCTGCCACCAGCAAGATCACCGGGTTGCCTTGCATCTCCTGACGCTGCGCTGCGTCGATGAGTGAGCGCTGGAGTTTTTCTGCCATGCTTGGCTCCAGCAACACACCGTCTTCCTGGCCTTGTCCGGCCTTCTGCAAACTATTGAGCAATATTTGTTCCAACCTTGGTTCCAAGGTGATCACAGGCAGCTCAGACTCAACGCCGACAATGCTTTGCACGATGGCGCGGGACAAGCCGACACGCACGGCGGCAACCAAAGCGGCAGTATCTTGACTCTTGTGGGCATTGTTGGCGACGGCTTCGGCAATGCTGCGTATATCGCGTACCGGCACCTGCTCGGCCAGCAGCGCCTGCAACACTTTGAGCAACTGCGACAGGCTCAACACACCCGGCACCAACTCTTCGGCCAATTTAGGCGACGACTTGGCCAGCAATTGCATCAGTTGCTGCACTTCTTCATGGCCAATCAGCTCATGGGAATGCTTGTACAGAATCTGGTTGAGGTGCGTCGCCACCACCGTACTGGCATCGACCACGGTATAGCCCAGCGATTGCGCCTGGCTGCGCTGGCTGACCTCGATCCACACGGCTTCCAGACCAAAGGCCGGGTCTTTGGCGGTGATCCCGTTGAGGGTGCCAAACACCTGGCCGGGGTTGATCGCCAGTTCGCGGTCCGGGTAAATCTCGGCCTCGGCCAGAATTACGCCCATGAGTGTCAGGCGATAAGCGCTCGGCGCCAGGTCGAGGTTGTCGCGGATGTGCACGGTGGGCATCAAAAAGCCCAGGTCCTGGGACAGCTTTTTACGCACGCCCTTGATCCGCGCCAGCAATTGCCCGCCCTGGTTGCGGTCCACCAGCGGGATCAGGCGATAGCCCACTTCCAGGCCGATCATGTCGATGGGCGTCACGTCATCCCAACCCAGTTCTTTGGTCTCTTGGGCGCGGGCGGGAGAAGGCAGCAGCTCTTGTTGGCGCTGCACTTCTTGCAGGGCCTGAACCTTGGCCACGTTTTGTTTTTTCCACATCCAGTAGGCGGCGCCACCAGCCACCGCGGCGAGGCTGAGAAAGGACACGTGGGGCATGCCCGGCACGATCCCCATCACCGCCATCAAACCGGCAGACACCGCCAGCGCCTTGGGTGAGGCGAACATCTGGCGATTGATTTGCTTGCCCATGTCTTCGGAGCCCGAAGCACGGGTCACCATGATCGCGGCAGCGGTGGACAACAACAGCGACGGCAACTGCGCCACCAGACCGTCACCGATGGTCAGCAAGGCGTAGACCTTGCCCGCTTCGCTGAAACTCATGCTGTGCTGGAAGATGCCCACGGCCATGCCGCCGATCAGGTTGATAAACAGGATCAACAGACCGGCGATGGCGTCACCGCGCACAAACTTGCTGGCACCGTCCATGGAGCCGTAGAACTCGGCCTCTTGGGCGACTTCTTGACGGCGCAGCTTGGCCTGGTTCTGGTCGATCAGCCCGGCGTTGAGGTCGGCGTCAATCGCCATTTGTTTGCCGGGCATGGCGTCGAGGGTAAAGCGCGCGCTCACTTCGGAGATCCGCCCGGCACCCTTGGTCACCACCACGAAGTTGATGATCATCAAAATCGCGAACACCACCATACCGACCACATAGTTGCCGCCGATTACCACCTCACCGAAGGCCTGGATCACTTTACCGGCAGCGGCGTGGCCTTCCTGGCCGTGGAGCATCACCACGCGGGTCGACGCCACGTTGAGCGCCAGGCGCATCAGCGTTGCGACCAGCAAAATGGTGGGGAACACCGCGAAATCCAGCGGGCGCAGTGCGTACACGCACACCAGCAAGACCACAATCGACAGCGCGATGTTGAAGGTAAAAAACACATCCAGCAGAAACGCCGGGATGGGCAACATCATCATTGCCAGCATCACCAGCAACAACAGCGGCACGCCCAACTGCCCGTGCCCCAAACCGGCCAGACCGTTGCGTGCGGTGTTGATCAACTGAGAGCGATCCAATGACATGCCTAAACCTTTAGCAAACTTTTGACGCCAGATGCGTCTGCAAGCCTGCCACTGCAAGAAGCCTTCCAACTTTGGCAAAAGGCCACGTCACAATCAAAAGCCCCTCACCCTAGCCCTCTCCCGGAGGGAGAGGGAACTGATTGGGGGATGCTCAAGGGCTGTGGCGATCTGAAAGTACAACGCCGAACTAAAGCCTTACACCGGTCTTAAGCGCCAGCCCAGCACGTCGAGCACGTCGCAGCCATCGCGCAGCAATAACACTGCGGCGTTGGCCAGGTGTTTGAGATCAATGGCGTCAGCCTCGGCCAGTTCGCGGCTGGCGAAGGTTTCCATCAATTGGGTAACCGCCAAAACACGGGCAGCCGCGTTGGCGTGCAACACGTCCAGTGGCGCGTTGCGGTCGATCAATAAGGCGGGAATGTTGCAGTCAATGGCGGTCAGCGGGATATACGGGGAATGCGTCATAAGTTATGTCCAATGGTTAAAAGCAAAAGCCCCCATCGTCGCCAAACGAATGGGTGGCAGCTGTACGCGGGTTGGCGAACCGGATAACCATAGAAACTCCGGCAGACCCGAAGGTCTCCCACGCACAACCGCCATAAAGCCTTGCAACACACAAATTGCGCGCACAAGGACTCACAACGCTTCTGCATCTACGGTTAGGTTCCAAGTCGCCAAACCTGGTCGCCATGAGGGCGAGCGCGGACTATAAGCGTCGGGGGACAACAGCGGCAAGCGCCAGCGTTGTACGACGCTGCCGATAAATCGGCAGGCAAACGCAAATTCTGTAGGAGCGAGCTTGCTCGCGATCTTTTGATCTGCCTCAGCCGAGGCAAAAGCAGAGTGGCTCAGTTCCAGCGCCATTCGCCCAGGTCAATCACCAGGCACGCGCTGCTGCTTGTACCAAACACGACGTCTATCTTGCGGTTGGGCTCATAGCGGTCAGTGCCGCAGCCACCAATCAAAATGGCACCACAACGCCCATCCCGTACATGCGGGTGTTCTTCCCACACCGGCACGCTGTCCAGCTGCAACTGGCGAATGAGTTTGTACAGGATAAAACTGCGCACACAACGCCCGTTGATGCCTTCAAAGCTCAATGACTTGCGCATAAACGTCAGTATCGAATCACGCTCTTTGTAGCAGCGCTCAACGATCGCGCTGTAGTACTGCTCTCGCCCGCTGCTGTGGGGCACCGTAGGCAAGGAAATGACAGCCAGCAAATTAGTGCCTTCCGTGCTGAACCCCACGATGTGGCGATCTTGTAATTGATCCAGCCAAAAAATCGCAAATGTGCCGTCCAGCGCAGGAAACTTCGGGAACAACCCCTCAAGATCAACCTTGGCTTTTTCTCGGGTATCGCTCAACACACAGGTTTTGATAGAGCCATTGGGAATAAGGGTTAACTCGATCGACATCGCGCATCTCCATTGCCTGCACACGAATCAAAAAGCACTCGACGTCTCAAGTTAAGCAGGTTTGCGCAAAGCCTCTACTGTCAAAAATGACAGTCCGTCTTCAAATTTTCACCGCTTGTCAGCTCTTGGCTTCACATTTAGTCATCGCGGCGTAAATCCGGCGGAATCGGCACATCTTTCAGCGGGTCAGGCCGCTTGCCCTTGCCCGCCTGGTGCTGGCGGATCTGGTAGACGTACGCCAACACCTGCGCCACGGCCAGGTAGAGGCCCGCCGGGATCTCCTGCTCAAGTTCGGTGGAGTGGTAGATCGAGCGCGCCAGCGCCGGGGACTCCAGCAGCAGGATGTTGTGCTTGGCGCCGATTTCTCGAATTTTCAGCGCCAAAAAGTCGCTGCCCTTGGCCAGCAACATCGGCGCCCCGCCCTTTTCGGGGTCGTATTTGAGGGCCACGGCGTAGTGCGTCGGGTTGGTGATGATCACGTCGGCATCGGGGATGGCGCTCATCATGCGGCGCTGGGACATTTCGCGCTGCACCTGGCGAATGCGCTGTTTAACTTCGGGCCGCCCCTCTTGGTCCTTGTGTTCGTCGCGCACTTCCTGCTTGGTCATCAGCAGTTTTTTATGGCTTTCCCACAGCTGCACCGGCACGTCGACGGCGGCAATCAAGATCAACCCGCAGGCCATCCACAATGCGCTCCAGCCCACCACTTGCAGGCTGTGGATCACCGCCAGCTCCAGAGGCTCGTGGGCGATGCGCAGCAGGTCATCGATGTCGGACTTCAACACCAGCAAGGCGACGATCAAGATGATGAAAAACTTGGCCAGCGCCTTGAGCAGTTCCACCAGCGCCTTGGCCGAGAACATGCGCTTAAGCCCCGCCAGCGGGTTCATGCGACTGAATTTGGGGGCCAGGCTGCCCGCAGCAAATAGCCAGCCACCGAGGGCGATGGGACCGACGATGGCGGCGATCAATAAGGTGATCAGCACCGGCTGTAAAGCGATCAGGGCGATTTTGCCCGAGTGCAGCAAAAAGGCGGCCATGGAGTCGGTGTTGTACAAGGTCTCGCGGCTGATGCTGAAGTTGTAACGCATCACTTCCATCAGGTCTTCGGCCAGCGCCCCGCCAAAAATCAGCAGCCCGGCTGAACCCGCGAGCATGATCGCCAAGGTATTGAGTTCTTTAGAGCGCGCAATTTCGCCCTTTTCCCTGGAGTCTTTTTTTCGTTTCTCCGTGGGGTCTTCTGTTTTATCGGCGCCGCTCTCGCTCTCTGCCATGGCTATTTCGCCTGTGCCAGTTCACGTAAAAACTGCAAAGCCTCGGAGGCCAGCGGCTGATACTGATTGAGAATGTCGGCCATGCTGATCCACAGAATGACCATGCCCAGCACCAGAGTCAGTGGAAAACCGATGGCGAAGATGTTGAGTTGCGGCGCCGCACGGGTCATGACGCCAAACGCGATGTTGACCACCAGCAAGGCGGTGATCGCCGGCAGCACCAGCAACAGCGCCGCGCCCAGGACCCAGCCCAGTTTGTTGGCGATTTCCCAGTAATGATTAGTCATCAACCCGCCACCCACCGGCAACGTGGTGAAGCTCTCGGTGAGCACTTCAAACACCACCAGGTGCCCGTTCATGGACAAAAACAGCAGGCTCACCAGCATGGTGAAAAACTGCCCGATCACGGCCACGTTGACCCCGTTGGCCGGGTCGACCATGGAGGCGAAGCCCATGCCCATCTGCACCGCGACGATTTGCCCGGCCACCACAAACGCCTGGAAAAACAGCTGCAACGAGAAGCCGAGCAAGGCGCCAATGACGATTTGCTCGGCAATCAGCATCAGGCCACTGAGGTCCAGCGGGTTGACGGTGGGCAACGGCGGCAAACTGGGCATGATCGCCAGGGTGATCGCCAAGGCCAGAAACAGCTTGATGCGCTTGGGCACCAGCGTGGTCCCGATGATCGGCATGGTGGCCAGCACCGCGCCCACCCGGAACAGCGGCAGCATAAAGCTGGCGACCCAGGTACTGATCTGCGCGTCCGTCAGGGCCAGCAGCGACATTTAGCCGATCAACTGCGGAATACTGCCGTACAACTGCAGGATGTATTCCATAAAGGTTTGCACCAACCATGGCCCGGCCACGATCAGGGTGACGAGCATCACCAGCAAACGCGGCAAAAAGCTCAAGGTCTGTTCGTTGATTTGCGTCGCGGCCTGAAACATCGCCACCAGCAAACCCACCAGCAAGCTGGGGATCACCAGCACCGCGACCATCATCGTGGTCAGCCACAACGCATTGCGAAACAGGTCGACTGCGACTTCTGGGGTCATGGGCTCAGACTCCGCCGAAACTGCTGGCCAGGGTGCCGATAATCAGCGCCCAACCGTCCACCAGCACGAACAGCATGATTTTGAACGGCAACGAAATGATCAACGGCGAGAGCATCATCATGCCCATGGCCATCAGCACACTGGCCACTACCAGGTCGATGATCAGGAACGGAATGAAGATCATAAAGCCGATCTGGAATGCAGTTTTAAGCTCGGAGGTGACGAAAGCGGGGACCAGAATGGTCAGCGGCGCCGCGTCGGGCGTCGGGATGTCTGTGCGCTTGGACAACCGCATAAACAGCTCAAGGTCGCTGGTGCGGGTCTGCGCCAGCATAAAGTCCTTGATCGGGCCTTCCGCCTTGAGGATCGCGTCCTGGGCCGTGAGTTTTTCCGCCAGGTACGGCTGCAGGGCGTCGCGGTTCACCTTGTCGAACACCGGCGCCATGATGAACAGGGTCAAAAACAGCGCCATGCCGGTGAGGATCTGGTTGGACGGGGTTTGTTGCAGCCCCAGCGCCTGACGCAGAATCGAAAACACGATGATGATCCGCGTAAAGCTGGTCATCAGCATCACGAACGCCGGGATAAAACTCAGGGCGGTCATGATCAGCAAGATTTGCAGGCTGACCGAATACTCCTGCTGGCCGTTGGCGCCGGTGCCCAGGGTGATCGCCGGGATCGACAACGGGTCGGCCGCCAAGGCGACCGGCGCGAGCAAGGCCAACAACAGTGCGACAGCTAAACGCATTACGGCTTGTCCTTTTGCTGGCCGAGGATTTCCATCAGCCGTTTGGCAAATTCAGGCGTGGCCGGTTGCGTGGTGTCCGGCGCTGCAACCGGCTCTTTGAGCACATGCAGCGGGGTGATGCGCCCCGGCGTGAGGCCGAGCAGGATTTGCTCGTTGCCCACTTGCACCAGCACCAACCGGTCACGGGTGCCCAGGGCCCGCGAGCTGATCAGTTCGATGACTTGCCCCTGGCGTGCGCCTCCTTGCTGAACGCGGCGCAGCACCCAGGCCAGGGCAAAGATCAGCCCCAGCACCAACAGCAAACCCAGCACCAGTTGCGTCAACTGGCCGCCCAGGCTGCTGGCGGCCACGGGCGCAACGGCGCTCGCGGTGCTGGCCACCGGCTCTGCTGCCAGGGCGCTTAAGGGTAGCGCCAGTAAACCGCCGAGAAGCCGCTTCACTTAGCGCAACTTCTTGATGCGTTCGCTTGGGCTGATCACGTCGGTCAGACGGATGCCAAACTTTTCGTTGACCACCACCACTTCGCCATGGGCAATCAGCGTGCCGTTGACCAGTACGTCCAGCGGCTCACCGGCCAGGCGATCGAGTTCGATGACCGAGCCCTGGTTGAGTTGCAGCAGGTTACGAATGTTGATGTCGGTGCTGCCCACTTCCATGGAAATCGACACCGGAATATCCAGAATCACGTCCAGGTTGGGACCGTCCAGCGACACCGGGTCGTTGTTGCGCGGCACGCTGCCGAACTCTTCCATGGGCAAGCGGTTGGACGCCGGCTTTTGCGCGGCATCAGCGGCCAGCAGCGCGTCGATATCGGCCTGGCCAACATCGCCGGTTTCTTCCAGCGCGGCGGCCCATTCATCGGCCAGCGCCTGGTCGGCGGCGCTTGTATCGTTTTCGTTAGCCATCAGGTGTCCTCACTGAGCAATTGGGGGAGTTCGGTGTTTAACGCCGAACGATGGGTTCAAGCACTTGCAAGGCCAGATTGCCTTTGTGCGAACCCAGTTTGACCTTGAACGTGGGCACGCCATTGGCGCGCATCACCAGTTCGTCCTGCAATTCGATCGGGATCACGTCCCCCGGCGCCATGTGCAAAATGTCGCGCAGGCGCAGTTGGCGGCGGGCCACGGTGGCGCTCAGCGGTACGCTGACGTCCAGCACGTCTTCGCGCAGGGCTTTGCTCCAGCGTTCGTCCTGGTCGTCGAGGTCTGACTGAAAGCCCGCATCGAGCATTTCGCGCACCGGTTCGATCATCGAGTACGGCATGGTCACGTGCAGGTCGCCGCCACCGCCATCGAGTTCGATGTGGAAGGTTGACACCACAATCGCTTCGCTGGGGCCGACGATGTTGGCCATGGCCGGGTTCACTTCAGAGTTGATGTACTCGAAATTGACTTCCATGATCGCCTGCCAGGCTTCTTTCAAATCGACGAAGGCCTGCTCCAGTACCATGCGCACGACGCGCAATTCGGTGGGGGTGAATTCGCGGCCTTCGATTTTGGCGTGACGGCCGTCGCCACCAAAAAAGTTGTCCACCAGCTTGAACACCAGTTTGGCGTCAAGGATGAACAGCGCGGTGCCGCGCAACGGCTTGATCTTGACCAGGTTGAGGCTGGTGGGCACGTACAGCGAGTGCACGTATTCACCGAACTTCATCACCTGCACGCCGCCCACCGCCACGTCTGCCGAGCGGCGCAACATGTTGAACATGCTGATGCGGGTGTAGCGGGCGAAACGCTCGTTGATCATTTCCAGGGTCGGCATGCGGCCCCGGACAATCCGGTCCTGACTGGTCAGGTCGTAACTTTTGACGCTGCCGGGTTCGGCAGCCGCCTCGGCCTGTACCAGACCGTCATCGACGCCATGCAGCAGCGCGTCGATCTCATCCTGGGACAGCAGGTCTTGCACGGCCATGTCGTGTCCTACTGCAATACAAAGTTAGTAAAGAGGGCCTGATCAATAACCACTTTGCCGAGTTCTTTTTGCGCAACTTCCTGCACGCTGGCAGTGGCTTTCTGACGCAACATTTCCTGCCCGACTGGAGTGGCGAGGCTGTCAAAGGTCTGTCCGGAGAACAGCATGACCAAGTTGTTGCGGATCACCGGCATATGCACCTTGAGTGCATTGAGGTCATTTTGATCCCGCGCCTGCAAGGTGATGCTCACTTGCAGATAGCGCTGGCGGCCGTTGTCATTGAGGTTGACCACAAAAGCAGGCGGCAGCGGCTCGTAGATGGCCGGGCGTTTGACGTTGGCGTCCACCACGGGCGGGGCGGCGCTTTTCTCGCCGCTCATGAAAAACCACGTGGCACCCACCGACAGGCCGATGGCCAGCAGCAACGCCACGACCACCAGAATAATCAGCTTGAGTTTGCCTTTATCGGCGGGGTCTTTCGGTGCGTCGGTCGTCGCCATGCCAATAATCCGTCACTTTTGGGTTTTCACAGGTGCATGACTAGGCAGAGCAAGTGTTATGCCAGAACCTTGATGGGGCATAACACTTGTAGTCGCTGCCGAGGCACGAGGCTGCGATGCGGGCCGCAGGACCGCCACTTAGGGGTGCATACAGCCCATCGCAGCCTCGTGCCTCGGCAGCGACTACAAGGCCATTTGGGGTTCAGGCGTAGTAGTCCACGGCGCTGGTGCCCAGCACGATGCTGGGAGCGACGGGTTCGGCGGCGGCTAGCGGCGCGTCGTCTTCAAGGCGCCCGCCACTGGCTTGAGAACGCTGCTGGCCTTGCTGGTCCTGGCCTTGGCCCTGCCAACTGCGCGATTGGTCCGACACATTGACGTCGACCTGGCCCATGCCCTGTTGGGCGAGCATGTCGCGCAGGCGGTGCATCTGGCTGTCCAGCGCTTCACGCACGGCCGCATGGCCGCTGACAAAGTTGACTTGCGTGGACTGGTCCGCCGCGACGTTGACGCGAATATCCAGGCGCCCAAGCTCCGCCGGCTGCAATTGGATGTCGGCGGATTTGAGGTTGGCGCTGGACAGGTACATCACTCGGTTGACGATTTCTTCCGACCAGCCGCTCTGGTGCATGGCCAGCGGCTGGTTGACCGGCAGCGCATTCGCGGTTTTCGGCACGGCCGCCTGGGTCAGCGCAGCCAGACGGTTGGCAAAGTCATCGACGCGGGTGTCGCTGGAAGCGCTTTTAAGGTCTTTGAGGCCGTCATCGACCAGCCCCTTGAAGGCTTTTTCACCACCCTCGCCCGTGCTGGAGGCATCGGCTTTTGGCTCGAGCATCTGCGCAATCGCGTTCGGCTGGCCTTGGTTAGAGGCAGCCAAGTTGTCGGGTTGAGCATTTTTCGCCGGTGACTGGCTGCTGGCGGACACATGACCGCCCTGCTCCATGGCCAGGCGCACAGCGGGCATGTCATCCAGCGGGTCGGCTTGCGGGTCAAAGGTGTCATCCACCACAGGCGGTGGCGGCGCTTGCACCGCCATGCTTGCGGCGGCGGCCAGTTGCGCGGCTTGCTCATCCGGCTGTGCCGGGGCGACAGGCGCAGGCGTTTCTGCAACCGCCGGGGGCGCTTGCACAGCAGGGGGTGTGATGTCGGGAGTCGGCAGGCCGTCGTCAGGTTTGACTGGCGCGTCATCTTGATCGGTGCTTTGAGGCTTGCCAACAGGCAAGGGTTTGCCGCTATCGGCAACGGCGGGCGGTGGGTTTGCAGCGCTGTTATTGCTCGCATCGCGTGTGATAGCAGGCTTGCTGCTGGTGACACCCGAGGTGGCGTCAGACGCTTTGGCATAGACCCTGGAAAACGGCTCGCCCCCTGTTTTTACGGGCTCGACGTCAGGCTGTGCAGCTTTGCCCGTTGCGGCTTTGGACGCAGCGACGGCAGGTGTCTGAAGGAACGGGTTGGCGGCGAGTGGCATTGGCAAAGTCTCCGCTGTACGGCAGGCATCGGTACAGGTAGGAGAGGCAGAGCAAGGTTCGGGCCAGTTTTGCCGTCAGTTCCCCGAGAGGTAACTGGAGACGCTCACCCGCTGGCGCTCGGCGCGATACAGGCGACGGACCATTTGGTATTCGTCATTGATTTCGATGACCAGCTCTTTGATGTCCGCCAGTTGCTTCTTTTGCGCACGTTCTTCGAGCTGACCGCACAGCAACGCCAGGCGGGTGGCGCCCATGTTGCTGCTGCTGCCTTTGAAGCTGTGGGCAACCAACGTCAGGTCGCGGGCTTCCTGGGCATTGTGCAATTGGTCGATACGTTCTTCGGAGTCAGAGAGAAAGGTGTCCAGCAGGTCTGCAAACCCCCCTTCCATCACCTCGCGCAACGAACTGATGACTTGCTCATCCATATGAATATCAGACACTTGTTCACTCCTTGATCAAGAATGCTCGGATTATGCCAGAGCCTCCCATAAAAACTCTACGGTCGCTGTACGACCCTCGTCGGACCACCTTGCGGACGGACACAGCTGACGCACCAGACTCAAACCGCGTCCCGACAAACGGTCGAGATCAAGCGGTCTGGCCAGCATGCTGGCCACGTCAAAGCCCGGCCCGCTGTCTTCTACGTGCAGGGTCAGGCGACCACCCTGGCGCTCGGGGACCACGCACATAGCAACCCGCACGAAACCACTTTTTAACGCAATCAGGCGCTGATTGCGCAATTCGTAATATCTTGCAAAACCTTTAGCGTCCCGCTTGAGCCGTGAATCCAGCCCCAGCACACCATGTTCCAACGCATTGCTGTACAGCTCGGACAGCACTGCATGGATCTGCGCGCCCTGAGCACGCAGGCCGTGCACCTCCATCAGCATATGCAGCAAATAGGGCAGCGGGTTGAACCGTTGCAGCGTCGACGCCCGGAATTCGAAACGGGCGGACCAGTCGAGCGGGCTGCATTGGCCGCTGTCGGTGTAGAGCATCGCGGGCATCCCCAGGCGCTGCGGCACCTGCGAGGTGATCTGCACCATGCTGACGTCATCACGGGTCTGCCCTTGAAACTGTCGCAACGCCTGCTCGACTTCATCGATCAAGTGCTGCGGATCGCGATTGGCCTCCAGCACGCGCTGCAACCGTTGCGCACCAAACAGCTGTTCATCCGGGCCTGTGGTTTCGGTCACGCCATCGGTGAGCAAGAACAGTTGGTCGCCGGGCAGCATGGGCAGCACCCGGGTCGAATGGTCAAACGCCTTGGCCTTCAACACCCCCAACGGCAAATGCTGCGAACTGAGCGCGGTACGCTGCCCCGTGGCCAGGGTGTGCAAATAGCCATCGGGCATTCCCCCGCTCCACACTTCAAGGCTGCGCCTCAGCGCGCTGACACAGACCACGTGGGCGCAGCAGAACATGTCGACCGGCAGGATACGTTTGAGCTTGGCATTCATTTCACGGAGCATTTCGCCCAGCCCGTAGCCTTTGGCCGTCATGCTGTAGAACACCTCAGCCAAGGGCATCGCACCAATGGCTGCCGGCAACCCGTGGCCGGTAAAGTCGGCCAGCAGCAGGTGGGTATCGCCCGAAGGCGTGTGGGCGGCGAGCAGCAAGTCGCCGTTGAACAAGGCGTACGGCGACTGCCGATACTGGATATTCGGGGCGCTCAGGCAGCCCTCGTGGGCCACGCGGTCAAACACCGCCTTGGCCACCCGCTGCTCATTGAGCAAATACACATTGTGCCGGGCGATCTGGTCACGTTGCTGCAACACGGTGTCTTGCAGGCGCCGCAGGCGATCCATGACAGTGATCTTGGCGGCCAGCAGCATCGGGTTATACGGCTTGAGCAACACATCATCACCGCCCGCCTCCAGGGTGCGGGTCAATGCATCGGCGTGATTGAGTGAAGTCAGGAAGATGATTGGCACCAGCACTTCACCGGCCAGCGTCTTGATCTGGCGCGTCGCCTCAAAGCCGTCCATCACCGGCATCAGGCCATCCATCAGCACCAGATGCGGGCGCTGCTGGCAGAAGACCTCCACAGCCTCGGCACCGTTGCTGGCCAGCAACACGGTATGGCCCAGGCGCTGCACGATAGTGGCCAGCAACAGCCGGTCCGAAGCGCTGTCTTCGGCGATCAATATGGTCAGGCCGCGAGCCTGGGGCGGGCTCACTTGATGTCGAACAACTTGTCGAAATTGGAGATGGCCAGGGTTTTGCGCACATCGTTGCTGCTGTTGACCACCTGAATCTCGGCTTCATCGCCACCGGCGTGATCGCGCAGCAACAACAGCATGCCCAGGGCGGAACTGTCGATGTAGGTGGCCTCTTTCAAGTCCACGACAATCGAGTCGGGTTTGGGGACGCTCTTTTCGTAAGCATCACGAAAGTCTTGATGCTTGGCAAAATCAAACCGGCCCTTGATGGCGATGGTCAGTTGGTTGCCGTCGGCTGAAACGTGAGAAGTCACGGCCATGGGGTAGCTCCTGGTTCAGGTATCGATTGACCTGAACTATAGACGCTCTGAACAAATGTTCAGGCTGTAGGAGCGAGCTTGTCTCGCGATCTTTTAAACGATCAACAAGATCGCGAGACAAGCTCGCTCCTACAGGGGTACAGAGGTTAGTAAACTTCTTTGCGCGGCAGACGCTGGGACAGTTCGTCCATCAGTTTTTGTTCGCGTTTGTCTTCTAGCTGGCGCGCTTCGTCGGCGTAGCGCTGGACCAATTTGCGCAACCCTTCAACCCGGGCGTAGGCCTGTTGCCAGGATTCGCGGGCTTTGTTGAGGTTGTTTTCATGCCATTGCAGGCTTTGGCGTTGCTGGCCCACCGCGGTTTCAAGCTGGCCCAGAAAGTATTGGTAGTTGCGCAGCCATTGGCCGGTTACGCCCTGGCTGCCGCGCTCGACCCATTGCGCCTGGTATTCGCCCCGGAAATTCTCAAGGTCGCCCAGCTTGCTGTTGGCCAGATTGACCTGGCCCTGAAAGTGCCCCAATCGCTGGGCGGCTGCCTTTTCAGTTTTTTCGGCCATTTCGACCACCGGCGCCAGACGCGCTGCCCTTCCTCCGCTCGCCATAATCGATTAACCACCCGCTGCCGGGGCAAACAGGCTGGCCAGGTGGCCGCCGCTTTCGCCCAGGCTGATGTTGTCGTTCAGACCTTGGCGCAGGTACGCGACCATGGCCGGTTGCAAAGCAATTGCGGTGTCGGTTTCACGGTCGCCACCGGCCACGTAGGCGCCCACGCTGATCAAGTCTCGCGCTTGCTGGAAGCGTGACCACAGTTGTTTGAATTGCTGCGCCCGGCGCATGTGCTCGGCGCTGACCACCGACGGCATGACCCGGCTGATGGACGCTTCAATGTCGATGGCCGGGTAATGGCCCTCTTCGGCCAAACGCCGCGACAGCACGATGTGCCCATCGAGCACGCCCCGCGCCGAGTCGGCAATCGGGTCTTGCTGGTCATCGCCTTCGGACAACACGGTATAAAACGCAGTAATCGAGCCACCTCCGGCCTCGGCATTACCGGCGCGCTCCACCAGTTTGGGCAGCTTGGCGAACACCGACGGCGGGTAGCCCTTGGTCGCGGGCGGTTCGCCAATGGCCAAGGCAATTTCCCGCTGGGCCTGAGCAAAACGGGTCAGCGAGTCCATCAGCAGCAGGACATTTTTACCCTTGTCGCGAAAGTATTCGGCAATCCGCGTGCAGTACATGGCCGCGCGCAAACGCATCAGCGGCGCATCGTCGGCGGGCGAAGCAACCACCACAGATCGCTTGAGGCCTTCTTCACCGAGGATGTGCTCGATAAACTCCTTCACCTCACGGCCCCGCTCACCGATCAGGCCCACCACGATAATGTCGGCCTCGGTAAAGCGCGTCATCATGCCCAACAGCACACTCTTGCCCACGCCGGTACCGGCAAACAGGCCCAGACGCTGGCCACGACCGACCGTCAATAATCCGTTGATGCTGCGAATGCCCACGTCCAGCGGCACGCTGATGGGGTCGCGTTTGAGCGGGTTGATGGTCGGGCCGTCCATCGGCACCCAGTCTTCGGCTTTCATCAAGCCTTTGCCGTCCAGGGCGCGGCCCGCGCCGTCGAGCACCCGGCCGAGCATGCTCATGCCCATCGGCAAGCGGCCGGTGTCAGCCAAGGGCACCACGCGGGCACCCGGCGCGATCCCGGCCACGCTGCCCACCGGCATCAGGAAGATTTTGCTGCCGGAAAAACCCATCACTTCGGCTTCGACTTCAACCGGATGAAACAGGTCGTCGTTGATCACCAGACAGCGACTGCCCATGGCGGCGCGCAGGCCTTCGGCTTCAAGAGTCAGGCCGACCATGCGCAACAGCCGCCCTTCGACCACCGGCTGGGCCGGTAAAGACACCGCCGGAGCGTAGCCGCTCAGGCGCTTGGCGAAGCTGGTGCGCTTAAGGCGCATGGGGCTGGTCCAGGTCAACGTCGATGTCCGGCGCGGCCGGGTGCAGCGACTGCTCGTGCAGTTGATCAAACATCTGGCTCATTGCCAGTTTGATCCGCGTTTCGATGCTGGCGTCGATGCGGCTGTGTTCGGTTTCGATGCGGCAGCCGCCCGGTTGCAGGCTGTCGTCTTCGACAATTTTCCAGCGCTCGTCATGGCGCTCGCGCAGGGCCTTGATCTGGTCAAAGTCTTGCGGGTTGATAAACAGACGGATGTTGTCGGCGCCCATCGGCAGCAGTTTCAAGCCGTCGCGCAGCACTTGCTCGATGTGGTTTGAGTCGGTCTTGAGCTCGCGCTGGATCACCAGCCGGGTCATGTGCTCGACCAGCCCGACCATGGCTTTTTCAAGCTGCTGGTCCTGCTCGGCCAACGGCGCCAGCAGGCTGCTCATTAAACGTTCGAGGCTGGCGACCTTGGCATTCAAGGCCACTTCGGCTTCCTGGCGTACTTTGAGCTGGGTACTGTGAAACCCTTCTTTTTCGCCGGTGGCAAAGCCTTCGTTCCAGGCTTCCTGGCGAATGCTTTCGAGCTCTTCGAGGGTCAGCGGCTGGACTTCTTCGAGCGGCACTTCTTCGCTGTCGGCGGGCAGTTCTTCAACCGGTTCCGGCTCGGGTGCTTCGGGTTCTTCCTGCCAGGGGTCAAAACTGGGCAGCCCCCATACGTCGAAAGCACCGACATCCTTGGCGCGGATTACATCCCCGGGTGACTCGCCGTTGCTCACTTAGATCATCTCTTCGCCGCCCTTCCCGCCGAGAACGATTTCTCCGGCTTCGGCCATACGGCGGGCAATGGTGAGGATTTCTTTTTGCGCAGTTTCGACATCGCTGACGCGCACCGGGCCTTTGGCTTCCAGGTCGTCGCGCAGCAGTTCGGCCGCGCGCTTGGACATGTTCTTGAAGATCTTGTCCTGAACGTTGTCGTCCGAGCCCTTGAGCGCCAGCACCAGCACGTCCGAAGACACTTCGCGCAGCAGCGCCTGGATGCCGCGGTCGTCGACATCGGCCAGGTTGTTGAAGACGAACATCAGGTCTTCGATCTGCCCGGACAGGTCTTCGTCGATGTCGCGGATCGAGTCCATCAACTGCGCTTCCATCGAGCTGTCGAGGAAGTTCATGATGTCGGCGGCCCGCTTGATCCCGCCCAGCGAGGTTCGCGCGGCGTTGGAATTACCGGCGAACTGTTTTTCGAGGATCTGGTTGAGCTCTTTTAACGCCGCCGGTTGCACGGTGTTGAGCGAGGACACGCGCAGGATGATGTCCAGCCGCGCCTTCTGATCGAAATGGCCGAGCACTTCGCCCGCCTGATCGGGGTCGAGGTAGGCCACCACGATGGCCTGGATTTGCGGGTGTTCGAAGCGGATCACGTCGGCCACGGCGCGCGGCTCCATCCACTTCAGGCTGTCGAGGCCGCTGGTGTTGCCGCCCAGCAGAATGCGGTCGATCAGGCCATTGGCCTTGTCTTCGCCGAGGGCCGACGTCAGCATTTTGCGAATATAGCTGTCAGAGCCGACGCCGAGACTGGTCTGATCGCCGACGATTTCGACGAACTCGCTCATCACCTGCTCGACTTGCTCACGGTGCACGTTGCGCATTTGCGCCATCGCCACACCCACGCGCTGCACTTCTTTGGGCCCCATGTGCCGCAACACTTGCGCGGCATCGGCTTCGCCCAGCGACAGCAGCAAAATCGCCGCCTTGTCGACCCGGGTCAGCTTGGCATTGGCGGCAGCTCGGTTATCACTCATCGGCGTTGATCCACTCTTTGACGACCTGGGCCACGCGGCCCGGGTCTTCGGCTACCAGACTCTTGATGGCATTCAGTTGTGCGTCATAGCCTTCGCTCGGGCTTGGCAACATGATGCTTTGCGGCCCGCCCAGGCTCACGCGATCGTTGGCCAGCTCACCGTCCAGACCGCCCATGCCGGCCATTTCGGCATCGCTGCCGATGCCCGCCACCTGCTTGTTACGGCCGTTGCCGGTGATGTTGTTGAGCACCGGGCGCAGCACGCCGAACACCAGCACCAGAATAAACAGCACGCCCAGCACTTGCTTGACCACATCCCAGAACCAGGGCTGCGAGTAGAACGGGATATCGGCAATCACTTCGCCGCGCTCGGAAGAGAACGGCACGTTGATCACGCTCACGCTGTCCCCACGGCTGGCATCGAAGCCCACGGCGTCCTGCACCAGGCGGGTGAAGCGCGCCAATTGATCGGCGCTCCACGGCGTGCGGGTGACCTCGCCGTTGGCCGGGTTGACGATGGCCTGATCATCGATGACCACCGCCACCGACAGGCGATTGACTTTGCCCTGCTGCTGTTTGGTGTGGCTGATGGAGCGGTCGAGCTCAAAGTTGCGGGTCGACTGCGAACGCTTGTCGGCCGGGTATGGCGCCAGCATTGGCTGACCGGTGGCCGGGTCCATGATTTGCTGGCCGTTGGCATCCAGCAACGGCTGGCCCGGCTGTACCATGCCTGCGCCTGCTGCTCCGGCCTGACCGGTTTGCTGCGGCGCGGTGGCCGGGGCTGGCGGCTGATTGCTCAACGCCCCCGGTACGCCTTGCGGGCCGTTGCTGGCGGTGCGTTGTTCGTTGGTGGATTGCTCGCTGCGCAAGGCGGGCTGGTCAGGGTTGAACTGCTCGGAGGTGGACTCGACCGAGCTGAAATCAACGTCTGCCGACACTTCGGCCTTGTAGCGATCATTGCCCAGCACCGGCTGCAGGATGTTGTGCACGCGCTGGGTGAGCATGCCTTCCATGCGGCGGCTGTAATCAAATTGCTTGCCGGCCATGGTCAGCTCGGAGTTTTCCGCCTGATCCGAAAGCAGGTTGCCCTTTTGGTCGACCACGGTGACCTGGGACTTGATCAACTCCGGCACGCTGGTGGCCACCAGATTGATGATCGCCATCACCTGCCCCGGCTCCAGCGAGCGGCCAGGATACAGCTCAACCAGCACCGAGGCGCTGGGCTTGCGCTCATCGCGCACGAACACCGAGCTTTTCGGGATCGCCAGGTGCACGCGGGCAGCCTTGATGTTGTTGAGGCTAGAAATGGTCCGCGCCAGTTCGCCTTCCAGACCACGGCGATAGCGCGTGGCTTCCATAAACTGGCTGGTGCCCAGGCCCTGGTCTTTGTCGAGGATTTCGAAGCCGATGTTGCCGTCTGAAGGGGTCACGCCTGCGGCCGCGAGCTTGAGCCGCGCCCGTGAGACGTCATCGGCCTTGACCAGCAAGGCGCCGGAATTGGGTTCAACGGTGTAGGCAATATCGGCGGCGGCCAGGGTTTCCATGACCTGCTTGGCGTCCATCCCGGCCAGGCTGCCGTACAGCGGCCGGTAATCGGGCTGTTGCGACCACAACACCACGGCAAAACCGATTGCCACGCTCGCCGCCAGACCGACCATAAGGCCGACCTGACGCAACATGGTCATCTCGGCCAGGTTGTCCAGAAAGGACAAGCCGAACAGCGGCCCTTTGCCGCCACCCAGGCCTGACTTGGCCGGAACGTTTTCCGGAAGTGCATCTGCCATGACTTAATATCGCCCTTAAACCGGCATCTGCATGATGTCTTGGTACGCCTGAACCAGCTTGTTACGCACTTGCGTGATCGCCTGGAAAGACACGCTGGCCTTTTGTGAGGCCACCATCACGTCGGTCAGGTCGACACCGCTTTTACCGATTTCGAACGCGTTGGACAGCTGAGACGACGCTTGCTGCGTCTCGCTGACCTTGTTGATCGCGTTGCCGAGCATGTCGGAGAAGCTCGGTGCACCCGCTTGCGGAGCAGCCTGCACAGCCGATTTGGGTTGAGCCATGGCGTCCATTTGCATGGCCCGCATATCCAACATCAATCGATTAAATTCAATACCTTGGCTCATGGACAATGGCCTCCGCCGACCTGCATTTTTTTGACACTTTCACTGCTCGTAGTGAGGTATAGCAACAAGGGTGCCAGCTCTTTGTCGTTTTCGCACGATTAACGTTACAAAACATCGCAAAGGATAGGTTGAACATCAAAAGCCCCTCTCCCTGGCCCTCTCCCGAAGGGAGAGGGAACTGACCGGGGGATGCCGGTGCTTTGCTGCAATCTGCAAGTCTTGCTCTGAATCCAGAAACACCCGAGATAAAGCTCCCTCTCCCTCCGGGAGAGGGTTGGGGTGAGGGGTTTTTCAGGTTGCGGCAAACAAGTACGCCTCAACATCCATCCCCGCATCACGCATTTGCGCCAGCTTGTAGCGCAAGGTGCGCGGGCTGATGCCCAGACGCTCGGCCGCTTCTTTGCGCCGACCGCGCTCGGCACGCAAGGTGTCGATGATCATTTCAAACTCATGGCGGCGCAGGTCGTCGCCCAACGCGCCGGACGACTCGACCGGCGCCACCGCAGGCAGCGGCGCATACGTTACCGGCCCGGCCAGGCAGAAGTCGGCCGCTTCAATCAAGCCGCTTTGTTGCAGGATCAGCGCCCGCTGAATCGCGTTGTCCAGTTCACGCACGTTGCCCGGCCACGGGTAACCCACCAGGCACGCCTGAGCCTGCGCCGAGAAACGCACCGGGGCATGCTTCATTTTACTGATGTGCTTGGCCAGCAGCCGCTCGGCCAGCGGCACGATATCGGCGGTGCGTTCGCGCAACGGGCGCCAGGCCAGCGGGAACACCGACAACCGATAGTACAAATCTTCGCGGAAGCGCCCCGCCGCCACTTCCCCGGCCAGGTCACGGTTGGTGGTGGCGATCACGCGGATATCCAGGGCAATCGGCTTGCGCCCGCCCACGCGCTCGACTTCACGTTCCTGCAACACCCGCAGCAACTTGGCTTGCAGGCCCAGGGGCATTTCCGAGATTTCGTCGAGCAACAAGGTGCCGCCATCGGCCTGTTCGAACTTGCCCGCCTGCGCTGCAATGGCGCCGGTAAACGAGCCTTTTTCGTGACCGAACAAGGTGGCTTCGAGCATGTTGTCCGGGATCGCCGCGCAGTTGATCGCCACGAACGGCTGATTGATCCGGCTGGAATGCTGGTGGATGTAACGCGCCAGCACTTCTTTACCGGTGCCCGACTCCCCGGAAATCAACACCGTCGAGTCACTTTTAGCCACCCGCGCCGCCAGCGCCAACAGCTGCGTACTGGCCGGTTCAACCGCCACCGGGCCTTCGCTGTCTGCCGCGCCCAGGCTGCCCAGCGCATGGCGTGCCACCAGATCAAGCAAGGCTTTGGGTTCAAACGGCTTGACCAAGTAATCCGCCGCACCTTGACGCATGGCATCGACGGCACGCTCTACCGCGCCGTGGGCGGTCATCAACAGCACCGGTAACTGCGGATGGCTGGCGCGCAGGCGGCCCAGCAGTTGGTGGCCGTCCATGCCCGGCATGTTGACGTCGCTGACCACCAGGCTGAAGGCTTCGCCCGCCACCGCTTGCAATGCTTCTTCGCCGGAACCGACGGCCTTGAAGTCGTGGCCGGCCAACAACAGCGTGTCGGCCAGCGCTTCACGCAAGGCGCGGTCATCCTCGACCAGTAGCACTTTGATTTGCATCGCCATCAGTTAGCCTCCCCTGCAACGGCAATCAGCGGCAAGCTGAGCAAGGCACAGGTGCCTCGCCCCAGCCGCGAACGTAAGCCCAGATCACCCTGGTGCGCACGCACCACGGCGGTGACCACAGCCAGACCGAGCCCGGTGCCGGTGGCCTTGGTGGTGAAAAAAGGTTCGCCCAAGCGCTCCAGCACTTTGGGTTCGATGCCGCTGCCGCTGTCGCTCACGCACAGGCGCAGCTGGTTGTCGCGGGCATACAAGTGCACCTTGAGGCGCACCGCACCGGCTTGCAGGGCGTTTTCGATGAGGTTGAGCAGCGCGCCCACCAGCGTGTCGCGGTTGCACAGCACCAACCCGCCGTGCACATCGCACTGCCAACGCATTGACACACCCTCAACGTGGGGCTGTGCCGCTGCCTGCAATGCCTGCATCAAGGCTTTGGGGGAAACCCGATCCGCCAGCGGCAGTTCGCCACGGGCAAACACCAGCATGTCGCGCACCTGGTGTTCCAATTCGTGCAGGCGCTCTTTCAAGCGCCCGGCAAAGCGCTGCTGGGTTTCGACCGGCAGCGTTTGTTCAGTCAAATGGCTGGCGTAGATCAACGCCGCCGACAAGGGCGTGCGGATCTGATGCGCGAGGGAGGTGACCATGCGCCCCAGCGACGACAACCGTTCGTGCCGGGACAACTGATCTTGCAAGCGCCGGGTTTCTGTCAGGTCGTTGAGCAACACCAGTTGCCCCGGCTCCGGGTCCAGCGAGCGGGTGGCAATCGACAGGCGACGGCCGTCTTTGAGCGAGATTTCATGGCCATCGTCTTCACGCGGCGCGAAGCAGCGGGCAATTACCTGGCGCCACAATTCACCTTGCAGCGGCAACCCCAACAACTCGCACGCCGCCGGGTTGGCCTCACTGACCAGGCCGCGATCATCGATCACGATAACGCCGCCAGGCAGCAAGTCCAGCAGGTGCTGCAAGCGATTGGCCAGCCGCTGGTTTTCTGCCAGCTCAGCCACGCGCCGCTCACCGGCCAGCGCCAGCTCGCCTTTAAGCTCGGCAACCCGGGCTTCCAGCAGGCTGTAGGAGTCGGTCAACTGGGTCGACATCTGATTGAACAGCGAGAACGCCTGCTCAAGCTGCGCCGCGTTGGCGGGCATGTTGCTCAGAGACGCGGCAGCCCCTGCGAGATCAGGGACCGAGGACTGTTGGGCGGCGTGGGGCATGGGACGTTCTCGCTTGGCTGACCGTCATAAAACGGTTCGTTAACCCAAGCAAAGCAATACCCGTGCCCGAAAAATAACATTGCCGAACTGAAGGGGATTGTGTTGATGCAGATCAAAGGATTGAACTGGACCTTGTAGGAGCGAGCTTGCTCGCGAGCTTTTGTTTTAAAGATCAAAAGATCGCGAGCAAGCTCGCTCCTACAGTTAGGGCGGGGTTAGTCGTCGCCCTGCTCTTCGCCTTCGCGGCGGCTCATACCGTATTTGCGCATTTTTTCAACCAGGGTGGTACGACGGATCCGCAGGCGCTCGGCCGCGCGGGCGACGATGCCGTTGGCGTCGTCCAGCGCTTGCTGGATCAAACCTTGTTCCAGCCCGCCCAGGTAGTCCTTGAGGTCCAGGCCTTCGGGCGGCAGCATCGCGCCGGTGGTGAAGTCCGGCGTGTGGCTGTTGATGGCGACGCGCTCTTCCATGTCACTGCGCAAGCTGTCGACCAACTGCTCGTCTTCATCGTCGACATAACGGAATTTTTTCGGCAGCTCTGCCACGCCAATCACGCCATAGGGATGCATGATCGCCATGCGCTCAACCAGGTTGGCCAGCTCGCGGACGTTGCCCGGCCAGGCGTGGCGGCACAGGGACATGATGGCGCCCGAGTTAAAGCGGATCGAGCCGCGCTTTTCGTGTTCCATGCGTGAAATCAGCTCGTTGAGCAGCAGCGGAATGTCTTCCACCCGCTCACGCAAAGGGGCCATTTCAATCGGGAACACGTTGAGGCGGTAGTACAAGTCTTCGCGGAAGGCGCCGACCTCGATCATGCTTTCGAGGTTTTTATGAGTGGCCGCAATGATCCGCACATCGGCGCTTTGGGTTATGTTGCTGCCCACGCGCTCAAAGGTGCGTTCCTGCAACACCCGCAGCAGTTTGACCTGCATCGGCAGCGGCATGTCGCCGATTTCATCGAGGAACAGCGTGCCGCCATTGGCCAGTTCGAAACGCCCGGCGCGGCTGGTGATGGCCCCGGTGAACGCGCCCTTCTCATGGCCGAACAGCTCACTTTCAAGCAGTTCGGCCGGGATCGCCCCGCAATTAACCGGCACAAACGGCGCATCGCGGCGCTTGGAATGGTAATGCAGGTTGCGCGCGACCACTTCCTTGCCGGTCCCGGACTCGCCGAGGATCAACACGCTGGCGTCGGTGTCGGCCACTTGCTGCATCATCTGGCGCACGTGCTGGATTGCCCGGCTGGTGCCGACAAGGCTGCGGAACAGGTTGGGTTCACGATGCCGACCGCGCTCACGGGCCTGATCGTACATTTCACGATAGACCTGGGCACGGTGCAGCGAATCGAGCAATTTGCTGTAGCTGGGCGGCATTTCGAGACTGGACAGCACACGGCGACGCTGGTCGTCGGGCAGCTCGGTCGAAGAAATATCACCTAAAAGCAGAATGGGCAGGAACTCATCCCAGGCTGCGAGTGTCTTAAGCAGGCTTGAAATTCCGCCAGCAGCGCTCACCGTGCCAATCAGCACGCAGAGCACTTCACGGCTGGACGACAAGCCTGTAACCGCCTGCTCCCACTCGTGACTAGGGCTGGTTAAATTCTCTTCGCCGAGAAAACTTAAAATTACCGCCAAGTCATGGCGGCGGACGCTATCGTCATCGATCAGCAGAATTTTGGTTTCACGCCACATGCAATAGCAACTTCCCTAGTCAACTCAGCGCTCCGGATAATGTGGAGCACACTAGCCGCCTCGATCCTGTTGGATGTGTGAGGCGACTGAAACAGAATACGTACTAGTTAAGTCAAAAAAACATACACAGTCAAATTTATGACGCCGCAACAACGGATTAACCCTATACTTCTTATGCCTTAACCAAACAAATGGTAAACCTTTGAAGCATTTTTTGCTTGGTTGATCTGCGCCATTTGCTCGACTACCAGTTGCCGCTCATCGGTAGCAGCCTCCAGCAGCATGCGATACACCACTAACAACCCCTCCAGATTTTCGCGTAGCACCGCTTCATCCAGCGGGCGTTCGTCGAGTACTGTCTCAACACATTCACGGCACGCCGAGTCCAGCTCGCCGATGGCATCCCAATTGCGCGCGGCCAGGGCATCGATCAGCGCGTCGCGGGTTTCTTGAATTCGTTGCAGCTGGCTCATGACGCACTCCTCAGGCCATTAGATTGATTGCGGGGCGATCTCGTCCCAGCCGCTTTTCACCGTGATCAGCAGGCGCGCGACTTCGTCGATGATTTCAGGATCGTTTTTGATATTGGCCTGGGTCAGACGCACGGCCATGTATTCATAGAGGTCATCGAGTTGCTGCAGCGCCGCCTTGTCGTCGGTCTTGTCAGCATCCAGGCCTTGGCGCAAACCGCCAATAATGTCGACGGCTTTGGTCAGCAACAGTGCCTTCTGCGGGATATCACCACGACTCAACGCACCTTTGGCCTGGGCCATGCGCTCCAGACCGCCTTCCATCAGCATTTGAATCAAGCGATGAGGGCTGGCTTCAGAGATTTGAGCGTGGGAATTGACCTTCTGATACTGACGAAGGGCGCGCATCGGGTTCATGTTTCTACCTCATCACAAATGGGCTAAGTCTTACTTCTTATGTCGGCGCCGGGGCTCAAAGCTTTAGCGCTCAAGCCGCATCAGGCGCCCAGAACATCAACTATCCGACTTGGGGTTATTCAGCGAGTTAAGCGTGGTCATGATGCTGGAACTGCTGGCGTTGATCTTCGCGATCAGGCCGTCCATCGCCGTGTATTTGGCGGTCAGCGTGGTTTTCAGCGTGTCCATGCGGCTGTCCAGCGCTTTTTGCTGCTCGGTCAGATCGGTCAACTTGGTGTTCAAGTCGGCGGCACGGGTGGTCAGCAACCCGCTGGTGCCGACATAACTGTCCGTGGCCTTGGTCATGCGCGTGATCAAACCGGTGTCGCCGGTGAACACCTTGGCAATCTCGGTCGGACCATTGGGGGTCGCCACTGCGGCGTTCCACTTGGTGTCATCGAGGGTCAGCAAACCGGTTTTCTGATCGGTACTGATGCCCATTTGCGCCAGGTTGCCCACGGTGGAACCGCCGGAGTTTTGCAACAGCTCGCTACGAATGCCGTTGACCAATTGGCGCATTGACGAATCACCGGTCAACGCACCGGTTGTGGTCGTGGCCGCATCACCGGTTGCCGTTACCTTGGTCTGGGTGTTGATGCTGGTCATCAGTGCGTTGTAGGCACTGACAAACGACTGCACCGACGTTTTCAAAGTGGTGGTGTTAGACGCTACGGTAATGGTCGACGGCTTGGTGTCCAGCAACTCAAGGCTCACACCACTGATGGCCGAGGTGATCTTGTTGCTCTTGGACTCCATGGCAATGTTGTCGATGGTGTACTCGGCGTTGACCGGCGGTTTTCCGGCGTCATAGCCAGTTGCCAGCTCGGAATCGCCACTGAGGGTAATGTCCGTGCCCTTACCGGTGGTTTGCGAGCTGATGACCAGACGCGAGCCGTTGGCGTCGGTCAGCACGTTGGCACTGATGCCCTTGGACTGCAGCTGCGTGTTGATCGCGTCACGGGTCTGCTGCATTGTCGCACCCGCCGGGACCTTGACGTCGTAGCTGCTATCGGACTGCGAAATGGTCAGCGTGGTGTCTTTGCCGCTGGAGTTCACCACGGCAGAGCTGCCTTCGAACACCTTGCTGGTGACCTTTGAGGCCGTCGCCAATTGCGTAACGTTAAGCGCATAGGTACCGCTTGCGGCTTTATCGCCCAGAGTGACTTTGGAAATTTTCTCGTCAGAAGAAGTACCCGCAAGCCCGTTGAAACTGGCTTCCGTGTTGAGTTTGGCGATGGCCGTACGATACGTTTCAAGCGACGCCTTGACCGTGCCCACCGCAGACAGCTGAGTGGTGGTCGTGGTTTGCAGCTTGGTTATTTGCGCCTGCTTGGGGGCTTTTTCAGCATCCACCAACGCTTTGACGATCCCTACCGTATCGAAACCCGAACCGACGCCGGTAATCGTTGAACTGGCCATCTTTATTCTCCTTGTTCGGTGGCTGTCGCTTTATTGGCTAAGAACAGCGAAGCCACAAACACCATCACATTTCATGCCACCTTCAAGCGCTGGCGTTAAAAAGCAGGCTGTTGGGGTCTGCCAGATTTTGCGCCAACTTAAGGGCCACTTCTGAAGGTAGCTGGCGAATCACTTCACCGCTTTGGGTGGCGATGACCTTGACCACCATGATGCCGGTGGTGTCATCAATCGAAAAATCCAGCTGACGCTGGTGAGACTGCGCGAAGTCGCGTAAATCACTGACCGCTTTTTCAACCTCGATACGCTCAGGCGGCTTGCCTGGCGGCACGATGTCACTGGCATCAGCCCTGGCAATGGCGGCTGGTGCTGGCGCGGGGCTGGACGGCCCGACGGCGGTTGGGTAGGCGGAATTCAGTTTGATGCTCATGTCCATGTCATCACCTCACCACTGAAAAAACAAAAGGGCACGTAAACGCGCCCTTCCGTTATCAACCGTGCGCTGAAATTACTGAAGCAGCTTCATCACAGCGGATGGCAGCTGGTTCGCCTGGGACAGGATCGCAGTGGACGCCTGTTGCAGGGTTTGTTGCTTGGTCAGCTGAGCAGCTTCGGATGCGAAGTCAGTGTCCTGAACACGGCCCAGAGCAGCGGTCGAGTTCTCGGAGATGCTTTGCAGGTTGGCCACGGTGCTGTCGAAACGGTTTTGTACGGCACCCAGTGCAGCACGTTGAGTATCGATCTGCTCGATCGCACCCGACAGCGCCTGGATGGTTTTCTGAGCCGAGTTGGCGTCCAGAATGCTCAAGTCAGCAACGCTGGATTCTTGGCTGACGGCTTTTGTAACACCAAGATTCGGCGCAGTACCAACAGCGGCAGCAGCATCCAGACCCAACTCTTTCAGACCCGATGCGGTGCTGCCATTGCCAACCTTGATGTCCTTGGTGGAGAACAGACTCAGTGTGCCATCATCCTTCAGACTGGCTGTTACGCCGGTGCTTGCACTGTTGATGGACGAAACAACATCAGCAATGGACGAATTGGCAGCGAATTTGATATCGGTACCGTTCAGGTTGATAGAGGACGCTTCGGCAAGCTTAGGAGCGCTCGTGCCGGCTGCCAGGCCGATCTTGCTCAGTGCACCTGCACCATCAGCACCGTCACCGTTTTCCAGCTTGATGGATTTACCGTCAAGCGAAGTCAACTGCAGACGACCTTCTACTACTGTTGCTTTAACCCCGGTACCAGGTACAGGTGGTGTGTCAGCGCTATCAGCAGTCGCCTTGTTAATTTCACCAGCAACTGCTGTCGCATCAGCCAAAGCGGCTGTCAATTTAATGGTAGTGCCATTGATTTTGATATCTGCAGCACTGCCCAACCCCGCAGTACCATCAGCAGCACCAGGATAAGTCACAGCCTGACCCGTTACCGAAGCCGTCAACGAGGTCTTGGTACCCGAAATGGATGCTTCGCTCGAAGTACCCTTCAACGATGCAGCACTGATGTCGCTCATGCCGAAGGTGATGGTCTGGTTAGCATCCGCGCCGACCTGAAAGGATTGGTTCTGGAACGAACCGTCCAGGATGTTACGGCCACCGAAAGTGGTGGTTTGGGCAATACGGGTCAGTTCACCAGTTTTTGCCGTGAATTCTTGCTGCAGGGCAGCACGGTCGTCGGCGCTTTTGTCACCGTTGGACGCTTGCAGGGCCAGTTCACGCAGACGTTGCAGAATGTTGGTCGACTCTTGCATCGCGCCTTCAGCGGTCTGTGCAATCGAGCTGGCGTTGTTGGCGTTGGCAATCGCTACGGTCATGCCTTTGGTCTGCGAGGTCAGACGGTTGGCCATCTGCAGGCCAGCGGCGTCGTCTTTGGCGCTGTTGATTTTCAGGCCGGAAGACAGACGGGTCATCGAGGTGCTCAGCGCATCACCGGCTTTGTTCAGGTTTTTCTGAACGGTCAGGGACGTGACGTTGGTGTTTACGGATAAAGCCATGACGAAATCCTCATTAGATAAATACTGCGGCTTCCGGCCCTGGCAACCGCCGGGTGTGGCCTAGAGAACCTTCGTAATAGTTATCGTCGTGATGGCAGGATGCTTGAGGGCTTTTTTGATTTTTTTTACAGGCGGGGTTTCATGCCTTGTGTTTCAAGGGGTTGCGCGTTGCCTGTAGGAGCGAGCTTGCCTCGCGATCTGTTGATCTTCTAAAAGATCGCGAGGCGAGCTCGCTCCTACAGAGGCGATGGAACGCAAAACGCCCAAGGCTTTGCGGCCTTGGGCGTTTTGTGTTTCAAGCGAGTGTTTAGTCGCGATAGATGATCGCCGAGCCCCACGACAGGCCCACACCGAACCCGCTCAGCGCGACGCGCTTCCAGGCGGCGTCCATCACGTGTTTTTCCAGCAGCAACGGGATGCTCGAGGACACGGTGTTGCCGGTCTCGACCATGTCTTTGATGAATTTCTCTGGCTCGCTTTCTTCAAAACGACGGGCCACGGCGTCAACAATCGCTGCGCTGCCCTGGTGGATGCAAAACGCGTCGATGTCTGTGGCTTTGAGTTCGGACTCGTCCAGCAGTTCGTGCAGGTGCGCCGGGACTTTGACCAGAGCGAAGTTGAACACCTGGCGGCCGTTCATAAAGAACACGCCATCGCTGACTTTCAGGTGCGGTGCGCCCGAGCCGTCGGTGCCGAATTTGGCTTTGCCCAACTGCCAGGTGGCGTCTTCGCCCATCCAGGTGGCGGTGGCGGCGTCGCCAAACAGCATGGTGGTGTTGCGGTCTTCAGGGTCGACGATTTTGGAGTACGGGTCGGCGGTCACCAGCAAGCCGTTTTTCAGGCCCGCGGCTTCCATAAAGCCTTTCATGGCGTAGATGCCATAGACGTAGCCCGAGCAGCCCAGAGAGATGTCGAACGCGGCCACGTGGGTAGGCAGGCCCAGCTTGTCTTGCACGATGGCGGCGGTGTGCGGCAGGCCTTCGGCGTCACCGTTCTGGGTGACGACGATCAGCGCGTCGATGGATTCACGCGAGAGCTGCGGGTTGTTGGCGAACAGTGCGTTGACGGCTTCTACGCACAGGTCTGAGGTTTCCTGGTCAGCATCTTTACGCGGCAAGAAGGCCGAGCCAATCTTGCCCAGAATGAAGTCTTCGTCCTTGGAGAACTTCGCGCCCTGAGCGTAGTTGTCTACGCCGTTTGCAGGCACGTAACTGGCGATGCTTTTAATGCCAATCATTGTGGCTTCCCAATACTAATAGCTGGAGATCACCCGCTCAGCTAACCGAGGGGCGTTGACAATAAGAGGGCTTCGTCGCGCAAAAACAGCGGCGAAATGGGCACCTGACACCTGCAAAAAACCACACAAATCAGCTGAAAATAGCCCGGCGCCCGCCCAAACGTTTCACACGATACAGTGAAGATGCGCGTTGTGACTCATAGGTCACTCTAATTTGTGTGGTTTTATACAAAAGATTTCAGAGAAGTTGTAGTCGCTGTCGAGGCACGAGGCTGCGATGCGGGCCGCAGGACCGCCAAAACGGGGGTCGCTTCGCAACCCATCGCAGCCTCGTGCCTCGTGCCTCGTGCCTCGTCAGCGACTACGGGTTTAGATCACAGCTGGTTGAACAGGCTGAGCTGGGAGATTTTGACGAACGCCAGTTGCGAGGCTTCGAGCATGGATTTCTGGAAGGCCAGTTGGGTGGCCGCGCTCGCGGTGTCGGTGTTGCCGATGGCCGCGGTGGTGGAGTCGTTGGCCAGGCCCATGCTGGTGTTTTCGTCGAATTGAATGTCCACCGCGTTCAATCGCGCACCGATTGAGCCGCGTGCGGTATCGATGCTGGCGCTGGCGTTTTTCAGGTTGCCAATCGCGGTGTTGATTGCGTCACGCTGCATGCGCGAAGCCGCCACGTCTTTTTCACTCGGCACCACTAACGCCTTGCGCAGCTCGCTAATGGTGTCCAGCGCGCTCTGGCTCTGGTGGTTGTTGTTGCTGACGACAAACTGGTCGCCCGAGGCCGGGGTGCCGGTGAAGTCAAATTTGACGCCCATAGCCTCCAGCGAGCCATCGGCCAGGGTGCCCTTGGCAATCGACTTGCTGCTGTCGGTCAGCGGCTGTGCGTAGACCTCGTACTCGGTGGCGCTGGTGAACTTGATCACCGCACCATTGCTCGGAAAGCTGTCGCTGTAGGTGCCCGCGTTGCTCACGTTGGAACCGGTGATTTGCGCCGTCGAGCTGTTGCTCGGGGTGCGCGAGGCATTGAAGGTGTCGGGCTTGGCTTGCAGGGTGAAGGTATGGCCCTTGACCGCCGCGTCCTGGTCGGTCGGGGCAATGTCCTTGAGGTTCAGGTTGATGTCAAAGGACACCCCGCGCAGGCTGATGCTGTGCGCGCCCTCTTTGGTCGAATCGAACACGCCGTTGCCCGGGATCTCCGAGGTCACGTCTTTGCCGTCGGCATCTTTGAGGGTGTATTGGGTGCTGCTGGTGAATTCCAGGGTATACGGCTGGCCTGCGGCAAAGCTCTTGTTGAACACCGCGCTGGAGGTCACCAGACCCGATGACACCGCAACCACGCCCTTGTCCGGCACCACCGCGCCGTCCGGGTCGAGCATCGGCTGCAAGGTGCTCTGGGTGCGCCCGGTGTTCACCGAGTTCTCCATAAAGCTTTTGGCCGTGTCGCTGCCCGCCAGGGTCAGAGTGTCCGAAACCTTGAGGTTGAGCTGAGTGTCATCGCCCTGATAGGTGTAGGTGCCATCGTTGTTGCGGATGTACGGCTGGGTGTCGGTCTTGGAGCCCGAGAACATGTAGTTGCCCGCGGAATCTTTGCTGTTGAGCAGGCTGAACACCTGATCTTCGATGCTGCCCAGTTCGTTGGCCACCGCCAAGCGGTCGGCGTCGTTGGTCAGACCGCCCGCCCGCAGCGCCAGCTCACCGGCTTTTTGCAGGGAGTTATTGATGCTGTCGAGCACGCTTTCCTGGTTGCTCAGCGACGACTTGATGCTGTCCATGTTGGCGGAGTACTGGCCCAGCATGTCCTTTTGCTGCTGCAGTTGCAGCAAACGTGCGGCGCCCACCGGATCATCGGCAGCGGTCTGGATGCGCACGCCAGAGTCGATCTGCTGCTGGGTCTTGATCACCGACGAGAAGTTGTTCTGGTAGGTGGTGCTGGTCGACTCAAAAAACTGGGCAGTGGAAATACGCATCGTCGAGTGCTCCCTTAAAGACTGTTGATCAGCGTGCTGAAGGTTTCTTGCGCCGCTTTGATGATTTGCGACGATGCGGTGTAGTACTGCTGGAACTTGACCAGGTTGGAGGCTTCTTCGTCCAGGTTGACCTGCGACACCGAGTTGCGGGTTTGCGTGGCGTACGCCAGGGCGGCCGTGTTGGCGGTGCCGTCGACGCTGGCCTGGCTGGCTTTGCCGCCGACCTTGGAGACCAACTGGCTGTACGAGGTGCCGAGGCTCGCCCCGCCTCCACCGCCGGTCACGCCCACGGTCTGTTTGGTTTGCAGGCCCAACAGCTGGTTGGCGTTGCTGTTGTCCGCCTTGCCGTCCTTGTTGAAGCGAATATCAAAGCTGTCCCCTTTGGCCGGGGAGCCGCTGAGGGTGGTGTCGAAGTTGACGGTTTTCGGCGTGCCGTCCGGGTTGGTCACCGCCGCGCCCGAGGCATCAAGCACCGGCACCTTGATCGTGACTTTGTTGTCCTGGCCCGGAACGATGGTGCCTTCGCCGATCTTCTCGCCCTTTTCATTGAGGATGCGATAGCCCTGAGTACCGCCGCTGGCTTCGTCAAAGGCAATGCGCACCGGCATCGCACCTTCGATTTCGCTTTGCGCTTTGCCCAAGTCCGCGCCGCCATAAATATTCAGCGCTTGCGACAGGCTCAGGCCGCTCGCCGCGCCGGTGCCGCTGTTGGAGCCGCCTTTAACGGCCACCAAAGGCCCGGCGAACGCCAATTTACTGGCATCGGTCATTTGCACGTTGAGGCTGCTGGCGCCATTGGCGGTGGGGCTGACTTTGAAGCTGTCGCCCTTGCTCAACGCGCCGCCATTGAGGCTCATGCTGAAGCCGTCGATCACCGCCGGCGGGTCTTGATCGAGCTTGAAGGCGCCCATGTTGGTGCCGTCCGAGCGCTTGACCGTGTACTCGTTGTCGCTGGTGAACGTGACCTGATAGTCGTAGGTGGTCAGTGCGCCGCTGTTGGTAATTTTTACATCGAGGTTGCCCGAGCCTGCGCTGTTGCCAGTCGCGGCCAGGCTGCGCTGGCTGATGGCCTTGTCGCTGTTGATGCTGCTGAACAGAGACGAGCCAAACTCACCGTTGGCGTCCAGCCCCTGCCCCAACTGCTGGTTGAAGGCATCGGCCAACACAATGGCCGTGCGCCCCAGTTCATTGATGGACGGAGCCAGCACGTCTTCGCGATAACGCAGCAGGCCGCCGATTTTGCCGCCGGTGAGCACCGAAGTGACGTCGGAGCTGGACTGCGGGTAGTTGATCTGGATGCTGAACTGGCTTTTGTCGGTTTTGCTGGGCACCGCCGACAAGGTGTTCGAGGTATTGCCCTGCACCAGCGCCTGACCGGTGCCGAGGGTGATGTCGTACACGTTGTCGTGCTCTTGAACCGACACCCCGACCAACTCGTTGAGGGTGCGCACCGCTTCGTTGCGAGCATCCATCAGGTCGTTGGGAGTGTTGCCTGCGGTGGTGGCCTGGGCAATTTGCTTGTTCAGCGAGGCAATGGTGGCTGTGTGCTGGTTGACCATCGAGGTCAGGGTGTCCAGCTGGCTGTTGATGCCGTCGTTTTGCTGGTTGAGTTGAGTCGAAATCGAATTGAAGCGGTTGCTCAGGGTTTGCGCATTGGTCAGCAGCAATTGCCGCGTGGAACTGTCACCTGGCGCCCCGGCCGCTGTCTGCAAGGAGGCGAAAAAGCTGTTCAGCGCCGACGACACACCGGTGCTTTTGTCCGAGAGCAGTTTGTCGATCGAGCCGATCTGGTCGAGATACGCCTGGGCGTCGCCGTTGAGCGATGTGGTGGCTTGCAACTGGGCGTCGAGGTAGGAGTTGTACACCCGGCGCACGTCGGCCAGGGTGGTCCCGGTACCGATAAACACCCCGCTCACCTGTTGCGAGCCCGCGCTGCTCTGCACCACTTGCTGACGCGAGTAGCCCGAGGTATTGGCGTTGGCAATGTTATTGCCCACGGTTGCCAAGGCCCCTTGGCTGGCGTTAAGCCCCGACATCCCGATGTTGATCAAACTCGCCATGGTTCAAACCTTATAAATGCGTGAGAGAACCCGTCGAGACGTAGCTCTGGTAGGTTTTCATTTGCTTGGCAATCTGCGAAATCTTGCTCGCGTACTCAGGGTCGGTCGCGTAACCGGCCTTCTGCAATTCACGAACAAACTGCTCTGGTTTATCGGCTGCGTTGAGCACATCTTTATAACGATTGTTGCTCTGCAGCAGGGTCACCAGGTCGTGGAAGCTGTCTTGGTAGGAGTTGTAGGAACGGAAGTCCGCCGTCTCCTTGACCATCTGCCCGTCGCGAAACTCACTGGTAATGGCCCGCGCCTGCGCGCCCTGCCAATTGCCGGTGGCCTTGATGCCGAACAGGTTGTAACTGCTGTTGCCGTTTTGTTGACGCATCACCGATTTGCCCCAGCCGGTTTCCAGTGCCGCTTGCGCGACCAGGTACAGCGGGTCGACGCCGATTCGGTCGGCTGCTTGCTGCGCCATCGGCAGCATGGTGGCAACGAATGCATCCGGCGATTCAAAGGCCTGCTTGGCCGGAGCCAACGGCGGCTGGGCCACGGCGCGGCCATAAATCTGCATGCGCCCGTGCACCCCGGAGGCGCTGAGCATCGGTTGACGGCTGCCCTTGATCACCGCGTCCAGCGCCGGGCTGGTGCGGCCCGGTACGGTGCTGGTGTTGAGGGTGGAACGCGCCGGATCAGCCGACGGCACAATCCCGGCCAACAGGCGGTCGGTCAATTTGCTCGGTAACGCCAGACGACGCTGGTTAAGCATCGCCATGTCATTTTTGTGCCCGCCATCGACCGCAGGCGTGGCCACCCGCGCGGCCCACAAAGCGCGCTGGCCGTTGGAGCGCACGAACGGGCTGTTGGTGGTGGTCGCAGGCGCTGCGGCCTTGGTTTCTGCGGCCACAGCGGGCGTGGCGGGTACGTCACCCGGCACCACCGATTGGTTTTTCGACATCTGGCGCATCAGCACGTCGGCCAGGCCAATGCCGCCGCCCTGGCGTGACAAAGTCACCGACAGTTGCTGGTCGTACATTTCCTGATACTGCTTGGCCGCAGGCGTGTTCAGCGGGTTGTCCTTGCCCAGCACTTCGTTGGCCGAACGCATGGACTTGAGCATTTCGTTGAGGAACAGCGACTCGAATTCCTGCGCAACCTTGCGCATATTGCCGTCGCTGTTACGGTCGCCCACCTTCAGGTTGTTCAGACGATTGAGGTCGCTGAACGCCCCCGAATCGCTGTCACTGACGACGCCACTCTTACGCATGTCCATGCCGTTGGCCTCAGATCACGATCAGGTCGGCTTGCAAGGCGCCGGCCTGTTTCAGGGCTTCGAGGATCGCCATCAGATCCCCCGGCGCCGCGCCCACCTGATTCACCGCCCGGACGATTTCGTCGAGGGTGGTGCCCGGGCCGAACTTGAACATCGGCTTGGCTTCTTGCTGGGCGTTGATCCGCGAACGCGGCACTACCGCCGTCTGGCCGTTGGACAATGGGCCCGGCTGGCTGACGATCGGGTCTTCGGTAATGGTCACGGTCAAGCTGCCGTGGGTCACCGCCGCAGGCGATACCTTGACGTTTTGCCCGATCACGATGGTGCCGGTGCGCGAGTTGATAATGACCTTGGCCACGGCCTGGCCCGGATCCACTTCAAGGTTTTCCAGAATCGACAGGTAGTCAACGCGCTGGCTGGGGTCCAAGGGCGCGGTGACGCGGATCGAGCCGCCGTCAATCGCCTGGGCCACACCCGGCCCCAGCAGGTCGTTGATTTTGTCGACCACGCGCTTGGCGGTGGTGAAGTCGGAACGGTTGAGGTTCAGGGTCAGGCTGTTGCCTTGGTTGAAACCGCTGGGCACGGCCCGCTCAACCGAAGCACCGCCCGGAATGCGCCCGGCTGACGGTACGTTAACGGTGATTTTCGAGCCGTCACGGCCTTCGGCGTCAAAGCCACCGACCACCAGGTTGCCTTGGGCAACGGCGTAGACGTTGCCGTCAATGCCCTTGAGCGGAGTCAGCAACAGCGTGCCGCCGCGCAGGCTTTTCGAGTTGCCGATGGACGACACGGTGATGTCGATCACCTGCCCCGGCTTGGCGAACGCGGGCAAATCGGCGCTGACTGACACCGCGGCGACGTTTTTCAACTGCACGTTGCCCGAACCCGGTGGCACTTTGATGCCGAACTGCGAGAGCATGTTGTTGAAGGTCTGCAGGGTGAACGGCGTTTGCGTGGTCTGGTCGCCCGTGCCGTTAAGCCCGACCACCAGGCCATACCCAATCAGTTGGTTGGAGCGCACGCCGGAAATGCTGGCGATGTCTTTCAACCGCTCGGCGTGAGCGCCCAGGGTTGTCGACAGCAGCAGTACGGCTGCCAGCAGGTGCTTGAGGTTCGGCATGGTCGGTCCGGTCAGAAAGGAAACAGTGGGCTAAGGAAGAAGCGGTCAAACCAGCCCGGCTGGCTGGCATCGGCAAACGAGCCTGTCCCCGAGTAGGTAATGCGCGCATCGGCCACGCGGGTCGAGGACACGGTGTTGTCGGTAGAGATGTCATCCGCCCGGACCAACCCGGCGATTCGCACCAGTTCGTCGCCAGTGTTCAAGGTCATCCACTTCTCGCCGCGCACGGCGATGATGCCGTTAGGCAGAACGTCGGCCACGGTCACGGTGATCGAACCGGTCAGGCTGTTGCCCTGCCCGGCCTTGCTGTCGCCCTTGGTGGCGCGGCTGCCGCTGTAGCCTGCGTTGAGGCTCAGGTCGGCACCGCCCAACGGGTTGTTGGTGGTCATGCCGCCACCGAACAGCGAAGTCAGGCCGATGTTGGTGTTGCTGTTTTTACCGATGGCCGAGTTGGCGTTTTTGCTCGCCTGGGTGCGCTCGTTCAGGGTGATGGTGATGATGTCACCCACCCGGAATGCCTTGCGGTCGCTGTACAGGTTCTGTTCAAAACCGGCCTGGTAAATCGAGCCGTTGTTCGCCGCCGCCGGCAGCGGTGTGCGCGGCAGTACCGGGGCGTAGTACGGATCATTAGGGCGTGGCGGCGGGCTGACACAGCCCGCCAGAAAAGTAACGCCACCCAGTGCCAGAACAGAAATAAAGCGTTTCATGACCTCTCCCGCTTCACGTAATTACAGATTTTGCGTCACAAACGACAACATTTGATCGGCGGTGGAGATCACTTTGGAGTTCATCTCGTAAGCGCGTTGGGTGGTGATCATGTTGACCATCTCTTCAACGGTGCTGACGTTTGAGGTTTCGAGGGTGTTCTGCATGGTGGTGCCGAAACCGTTCAGGCCCGGCGTGCCGATTTGCGGCGCGCCGCTGGACGCGGTCTCAAGGAACAGGTTACCGCCCTGTGCCTGCAAGCCGGCCGGGTTGATGAAGTCGGCGGTTTGCAGGTTGCCGATGATCTGCGCAGCGGCGTTGCCGGGCACGGTGACCGACACGGTGCCGTCCTGACCTACGGTGAACGTCTCGGCATCGGCAGGCACGACAATCGCAGGCTCCAGGGTGAAACCGCTGGCAGTGACGATCTGGCCGTTGGAATCGAGGTGGAAAGTACCGTCACGGGTGTAGGCCGTTGTCCCGTCGGGCTGCATGATCTGGAAAAACCCGCGGCCATTGATGGCCATGTCCAGCGGCTGCTCGGTGGTTTGCAGGCTGCCGGCGGTGAAGTTCTTTTGCGTGCCGACAATGCGCACACCGGTACCCAGTTGCAGGCCGGAAGGCAGCTCGCTGTCTTGGGTCGATTGCGCGCCGGGCTGGCGTTTGATCTGGTAGAGCAAGTCCTGGAACTCGGCACGATCACGCTTGAAGCCAGTGGTCGAGACGTTGGCCAAGTTGTTGGAAATTGTCGTCAGGTTGGTGTCTTGTGCAGCCAAACCCGTTTTTGCAACCCACAGTGCCGGAAGCATGCGTGCTCTCCTCGTGCGCCGGTTTTTCGGCGCAACGTTTCAGTAATTAGCTCATGGCCAGGACGCGAGTCATGGCCTGGTCGTCTTCTTTGGCGGTGTTCATCATTTTGATGTGCAACTCGAACTGCTTGGACAGGGCCAGCACCGAGGTCATCTCTTCGACGGCATTGACGTTGCTGGCCTCCAGAAACCCGGAGGTCACCCGCACATTGGCGTCGAATGGCGCAGGCTGGCCGTTGGCGGTGTGGATCAGGCCGTCGAGGCCTTTAGTCATGGAGCGCAGGTCCGGTTGAACCAGCTTGATGCGGTCCACTTCAGCCATCACGCGCGGGCCTTCGCCCATGGCGCGAATGCTGATGGTGCCGTCTTCGCCCACTTCAATTTGCTGCTGCGGCGGCACGGCGATCGGCCCGCCGTTGCCCATGACCGGCATGCCATTGCCGGCCCGCAGAATGCCCAGCGAGTCGACATTCATGCTGGCGGTGCGCACATAGGCTTCGCTGCCATCGGGCGCCTGCACGGCCAGCCAGCCATCGCCTTTGACGGCGATGTCCAGGTCACGCCCGGTTTGCACCAGTGCACCCGGCGTGAAATCCGTGGCAGGTCGCTCGGTCATGGCAAAAGCCCGCGCAGGAAAGCTGTCGCCAAACACCGGCATCGAACGCGCCTGTTCCAGATCGCGCTGAAAGCCGTTGGTTGAGATGTTCGCCAGATTGTTGGCATGTGCCTTTTGCGCCAGAGCATTCTGACTGGCGCCGGTCATTGCCACATAAAGGTACTTGTCCACACTCATTCCTCTGCCTGACGGACGCTTGCCGCCCACCGCTGTACTGAATGGGTACTAGCAATTTGCGCACCAACTTTTTATTGACGGTGAAAAGGCCGTGCTCGTGGGGCTTGAGGGGGGTTATGTGGCGTCACAGAAATGGCAAACCGGCGTGGTTATGCCGGTTGCGGCAAAGGGCGGCCTGTTCGGCACAAAAAAACGGTGGGAGCGGGCTTGCTCGCGATGCAAGCGACTCGGTGTACTTGACACTGCGTGTCGATCCAATCGCGAGCAAGCCCGCTCCCACAAGGTTTTTGCGCGTTTTTAATCCCGACCAGGCTTGATGATGTCGTGCTCGCGCAGTTTGTTGGCGATGGTGGTGTGCGATACGCCCAAGCGCTTGCCCAGCAGGCGGCTGCTTGGGTGTTCGGAGTACAGGCGCTCCAGCACGGCTTTTTCAAAGCGGCCGACGATTTGGTCCAGACCCCCTTCCATCGAGAATTCGCCCAACGGTTGGCGCACGCCGTAGTCCGGCAAGCGGATGTGTTCGGCTTTGACCACACCGCCATCGCACAGCGACACCGCCTGGAACAACACGTTTTCCAATTGCCGCACGTTGCCCGGCCAATGGTAGTGGCTCAAGCGGTCCATCGCCGCCGGGGCCAGGCGCGGCAACGCACAGCCAATTTGCCGACTGGCCTGATCGAGAAAATGCTCGACCAACGGCTCAAGGCCATCCAGGCAATCGCGCAACGGCGGGATGTGCAACGACAGCACGTTAAGCCGGTGGTAAAGGTCCTGACGGAATTCGCCACGGGCGCACAGCTCAGACAAATCCACCTGCGTGGCGCACATCACGCGCACATCGAGGTAGACCTCTTCGTCGCTGCCGACACGGCGAAAGCAACCGTCCTGCAGAAAGCGCAGCAATTTGACCTGCAAGCGCGGGCTCATTTCGCCCACGCCATCCAGAAACAACGTGCCACCTGCGGTCAGCTCCAACAGCCCCAGCTTGCCCTCGGCCCGCGCCCCTTCGAATGCACCCGGCCCGTAGCCAAACAGCTCGGTTTCGGCCATCGACTCGGGCAAACCGGCACAGTTGAGCGCCATCAGCGGCGATTGCCCACGCGGGCTGGCCAAGTGACAGGCGCGCGCCAGCAATTCTTTGCCGGTGCCGGTTTCGCCTTCTATTAATAGAGGTGCATCCAGCGGCGCCATACGTCGGGCTTCGCGGACCACGGCGGCCATGACTTTTGAGCTTTGGAAAATACTGTCGAAGCCGCGCAACTCCTGCTTGCGCACGTTATAGATCTGCTCACCCAGACGGTCAGCCCGGTGCAAGGTGAGCACCGCGCCAGCCATGGCTTCGCTGTCATCGTGTTCCAGTTGCAGCGGCGCGATGTCAGCAAGGAACACATGCCCCTTGATCTTGACCCGCAGGCCGTTGATCCGCGATTTGTTGGCCCGTACCAGCTCCGGCAAGTCGAAGTCTTCGGCGTAGCGTGACAGGGCAATGCCCGGCACTTCATCGACGCGCACGCCGAGCAACTGCGCCGCTGCACGGTTGGCGGCCACAATCGAGCCGCCCATGTCGATGGACAGCACGGGGAATTCCAGCGCGCCGAGCAAGGCGTTGAGTTCCATGTGCCTGCGTTCGCTAGGCATCAGCCCTACGCGTTTGACGCCAAAAACCCCGGCAATGGTTTCAAACTTGGGGCGCAGCGCCTGAAACTGAAGGTTGATCAGGTTAGGGCAAAACAGATAGATCGCGTTGCCCTGATCGCCGCCCACCTCGCCGCGCTTGACGTTGATGCCGTAGGCCACCAACAGGTTGAGGATGTCACGCAGGATGCCAATCCGGTTTTGGCAGTGGACTTTGATACGCATGGGGCAAGGCTCGGCTATTGATCTGCTAACTGTAGGAGCGAGCTTGCTCGCTCCTACAGGGGTGTTTTTTTGTTCGGGAGAGCATTTTGCTGTCACGTTTTTTTGACGATTTTGCAATCACTCACGCAAGAATGACAGTTCAATTGCCCTGTCGTAACGAATTATTTACGGAATACGCACACCATTCCGGTAATAGACACGTTTCTCCGGCTGCATCCGACCAGCACTTGGGATATCACTTAACCCACGAATACGCGCCATCCCTGACAGAACAATAAAAACGATTTCTCTGCGGAGAGCACCATGAAGCAAACGAAATACGTCGCCCGTGAGCCGGATGCCAATGGCTTTATCGACTACACACCCGAGGAACACGGGGTGTGGAATACGCTGATTACCCGCCAGCTCAAATTGCTCGAAGGCCGCGCCTGCCCTGAGTACCTGCAAGGCATCGACAAACTCGGCCTGCCCCACGACCGTATCCCGCAACTGGGCGAGATCAATAAAGTGCTGGGCGAAACCACCGGCTGGCAAGTTGCCCGCGTGCCGGCTTTGATCCCCTTCCAGACCTTTTTCGAATTACTGGCCAGCAAGCAGTTCCCGGTGGCAACGTTTATTCGTACCCGTGAAGAACTGGATTACCTGCAAGAGCCGGATATTTTCCACGAGATTTTTGGCCATTGCCCGCTGCTGACCAACCCATGGTTTGCTGAATTCACCCACACCTACGGTAAGCTCGGCCTGCAAGCCAGCAAAGAACAGCGGGTGTATCTGGCCCGCCTGTACTGGATGACCATCGAGTTCGGGCTGGTGAATACCCCTGAAGGCAAACGCGTGTATGGCGGCGGAATTCTGTCTTCGCCTAAAGAAACGGTTTACAGCTTGTCTTCAGAACCTGAACATCAGCCATTCGATCCGCTGGAAGCCATGCGCACGCCGTATCGAATTGATATTTTGCAGCCGCTGTATTTTGTTCTGCCGGACTTGAAGCGCCTGTTTGACCTGGCCCACGAAGACATCATGGGCATGGTTGAAAAAGGCATGGAGCTGGGCTTGCATGCGCCCAAGTTCCCGCCCAAGCCGAAAGCGGCTTAACCCTTATTTTTTCAAGACCAATAAAAAATCGATTTCAGGAATACACCATGAGCACATTGAACCAAGCCCACTGCGAAGCCTGCCGCGCCGATGCTCCACAGGTCAGTGACGAAGAGTTGCCGATTCTGATCAAGCAGATCCCGGACTGGAACATCGAAGTTCGCGACGGCATCATGCAGTTGGAAAAGGTTTTTCTGTTCAAGAACTTCAAGCACGCCCTGGCGTTCACCAACACCGTTGGCGAAATCTCTGAAGCCGAAGGCCATCACCCGGGTCTGCTGACCGAATGGGGCAAAGTGACCGTGACTTGGTGGAGTCACTCGATCAAAGGCCTGCACCGCAACGATTTCATCATGGCCGCGCGCACCGATGACGTTGCCAAAACTGCCGAAGGTCGCAAGTAATGCACTTCTCAGCCATTGGCCGCGTGCCGGGCGATCCGATTCTGGGCTTGATCGACGCCTATAACCAGGACACCAACCCGAACAAATTCGACTTGGGCGTGGGCGTCTATAAAGACGCCAACGGCCTGACGCCGATTTTGCAGTCAGTCAAACAGGCCGAACAGCGCCTGGTAGATCAGCAACAGACCAAAACCTACATCGGCGGCCACGGCGACAGCCGTTTTGGCCAACTGATCAGTGAACTGGTACTGGGCACTGATTCGCCACTGCTGGCGGCCAAGCGTGCAGGCGCCACGCAAACGCCGGGCGGTACCGGCGCATTGCGTCTGGTGGCCGACTTTATCGCGCACTGCCTGCCAGGGCGCGGGATCTGGCTGAGCGACCCGACCTGGCCGATCCACGAAAGCATTTTCGCCGAAGCCGGGTTGAAGGTGGGTCATTACCCGTACGTGGGCCGCGACAACACCCTCAACGTGGCCGCCATGCTTCACGCCCTGGAGCATGTACCCAAGGGCGACGTGGTGTTGCTGCACGCGTGCTGCCACAACCCGACCGGCTTTGACCTGTCGCAGGACGACTGGCTGCAGGTGCTGGATGTCGTGCGTCGGCGCGAACTGCTGCCCCTGATCGACTTTGCCTATCAGGGCTTCGGCGACGGTCTGGAAGAAGATGCCTGGTCAACACGCCTGTTCGTGAGCGAACTGCCTGAAGTGCTGATCACCAGCTCTTGCTCGAAGAACTTCGGCTTGTACCGTGAGCGTGTCGGCGCGTTGATCGTATGTGCCAATGACGCCGAAAAACTGACCGATGTGCGCAGCCAACTGGCGTATCTGGCGCGTAACCTGTGGTCCAACCCGCCTGATCATGGTGCCGCCGTGGTGGCGACAATCCTCGGTGATGCGCAGCTCAAGGCGCAATGGGCCGCCGAAGTGGAAGCCATGCGCAGCCGCATCGCCCAGTTGCGCAGCGGTTTGGTCGAGGCGCTGACGCCGTTCGGTCTGGCCGAGCGCTTTGCGCACATCAACCAGCAACGCGGGATGTTTTCGTACACCGGGTTGAGTACCGAGCAAGTGCAAGTGCTGCGTGAAAAACACAGCGTTTACATGGTCGGCTCAGGGCGCGCCAACATGGCCGGGGTCGATGGCACCCGCCTGGAGCTGCTCGCCAAGGCCATTGCACAGGTCTGCCAGCACTAAAAAACCTGTAGGAGCGAGCTTGCCTCGCGATCTTTTGAGCGTTTAAAAGATCGCCAGTTCAAGCTCGCTCCTACAGGCCTGTTGCAAGATGAATAAATCGCCATAATCGGCGCCAGACGCAATAAAAAGACAAATTGTCACACTCCCTCCTGTATCCTGCCCTTGCTTTTTAAAAGCGCCGATTTACCCAGCGATTTAAAAACACACCTTACGAGGAGCGCGACGATGCACGAGATCCCAAACCTCCCCTTCCCAAGCCTGCATGAAACTCAGCAGCCAACCCCGCAACACACCAGTGGCGAAAACCCCGCACTGGAAGAGGCTCAAGACAGCCTCCAGGCCGACAGCGAAGACTGACCGGCCATCTATCAGGCGGTGCGAAAAGCTTCAGGTTTTTCATACCGCCTGACACAATTGCGGCACCCTTCTCTTCTCGCGGACAACAGCGTGACTGACACCTTCAGCGACACCCAGGCCAGCGTCCTGATCGGCACCGCCGAAAAAATGATCGAGCTCTGGGAGCGTCTCAGCCCACAAAAGCAGGCCCTGCTGCTTGAGCGCTTCGGCACCCAGGAAAACGCACTGGCTGCTTTAATTGCGACACAATTGGTTGCACCGTTGTAATCTGCACCTTACCGCTCCCCGCAGGACCCCTACCCAATGCCTGAAACACAACGCCCTATGGCAATCACGCTGCAAGTGGTTTCCATCGTTCTGTTTACCTTTATCGGCTATTTGAACATCGGCATCCCGCTCGCCGTATTGCCCGGTTACGTTCACAACCACCTGGGCTATGGCACGGTCATCGCCGGGCTGGTGATCAGCGTGCAATACCTGGCCACGCTCCTGAGCCGCCCTTACGCCAGCCGCATCATCGATAACCAGGGCAGCAAACGCGCGGTCATGTACGGGCTGGCGGGTTGCGGCTTGAGCGGTGTGTTGATGCTCACCTCAAGCTGGCTGGCGGCGGCACCTGCCTGGAGCCTGGCCAGCCTGCTGTTGGGCCGGCTGGTGCTGGGCAGCGCTGAAAGCCTGGTGGGTTCGGGGTCGATCGGCTGGGGCATTGGCCGCGTGGGCGCTGCCCACACCGCCAAAGTCATCTCCTGGAACGGCATCGCCAGCTACGGCGCCATTGCCATTGGCGCACCGCTGGGCGTGGTGATGGTCGGGCATTTGGGCATGTGGAGCCTGGGCGTGAGCATTATCGCCCTGGCCACGCTGGGCTTGCTGCTGGCCTGGCCAAAAGTGGCCGCGCCCATTGTCAGCGGCGTGCGCTTGCCGTTTCTGCATGTGCTGGGCCGGGTGCTGCCCCACGGTACAGGTTTGGCGCTGGGCTCGATTGGTTTTGGCACCATTGCCACCTTTATCACCCTGTACTACGCCACCAACCACTGGGAAAACGCCGCGCTGTGCCTGAGCCTGTTTGGTGCCAGCTTTATCAGTGCGCGGTTGCTGTTTGGCAACATGATCAACCGCCTGGGCGGCTTTCGCGTGGCGATTGCCTGCTTGAGCGTCGAAACACTGGGCTTACTGTTGCTATGGCTGGCGCCTGATCCGCATCTGGCCTTGGCCGGTGCGGCGTTGAGCGGTTTTGGCTTTTCGCTGGTGTTTCCGGCGCTGGGCGTTGAGGCGGTTAACCTGGTGCCCGCCTCTAGCCGAGGCGCAGCGGTGGGCGCGTACTCGCTGTTTATCGACCTGTCACTGGGCATCACCGGGCCACTGGTGGGCGCGGTGGCGGCAGGCTTTGGCTTTACCTCGATCTTCCTGTTTGCAGCACTGGCATCGTTTAGCGGGGTGCTGCTGAGTGTTTATTTGTATCGGCAGGCAAAGCTTGCACGAGGCAGCTAAGAACAACCCTCACCCTCTGGCTGAGGACTGTTGACTTTAAAAGTCCACCTTGCCCCGCCCAGCCTTGATGCTGCCGCGTTTGGTCTTGGATTCGAGGCGACGCTTTTTTGAGCCCAGAGTCGGCTTGGTCGGGCGGCGCTTTTTCTCGACCTTGGTCGCGCTCACGATCAATTCCAGCAAACGCTCCAGCGCATCCGCCCGGTTTTGCTCCTGGGTGCGGTATTGCTGCGCCTTGATGATCAACACCCCGTCACTGGTGATGCGGCTGTCACGCAGCGCCAGCAGTCGCTCTTTGTAAAAAGGCGGTAAGGATGAGTTGGGGATGTCGAAGCGCAAATGCATGGCGCTTGAGACTTTGTTGACGTTCTGCCCGCCCGCGCCTTGGGCACGAATGGCCGTCAGTTCGATTTCGGCATCGGGGATATGCACGTTGTTGGAAATCACCAGCATTACAAAGGTCCATCAGCAGGGCGTGCAGCATACCCCACAAACAACACACCCGGCGCGGTGGCCGGGTGTGTTGTTTAACCGATCAATTTACTTGGCCGGGCTGTAAACCTCAGCAGAGGCTTGTTCTACACGCTTGGGTTTCAACCAGTAGCAGAGCCCCATAAAGGCCACCCAAATCGGCATCGCGAACACCGAGATGCGAATGCCCGGGATCAACAGCATGATCACCAGAATGAACGCTACAAACGCCAGGCAGATGTAGTTGCCGTACGGGTACCACAGCGCCTTGAACAGCGGGGTTTGCGCGGTTTTGTTCATGTGCTGGCGGAACTTGAAGTGCGAGTAGCTGATCATCGCCCAGTTGATCACCAGCGTCGCAACCACCAGCGACATCAGCAGTTCCAGCGCGTCGTGCGGCATCCAGTAGTTGAGCAGTACCGCAATCACCGTCACTGCTGCCGAAGCCAGAATGGCATTGACCGGCACGCCGCGCTTGTCGATCTTGGCCAGCGCTTTGGGCGCATCGCCCTGCTGCGCCATGCCCAGCAGCATACGGCTGTTGCAGTAGGTGCCGCTGTTGTACACCGACAACGCTGCAGTCAGCACCACGAAGTTGAGGATGTTCGCTGCGGTGTTGCTGCCCAACATCGAGAACACTTGTACAAACGGGCTGCTGCTGTAGCTGTCGCCACCAGCGTTGAGGGTTTCAAGCAGCGAGTCCCATGGGGTCAGCGACAGCAGAACCACCAGCGCACCGATGTAGAAAATCAGGATGCGGTAGATCACCTGGTTGATCGCTTTAGGGATCACCGTGCGCGGCTTGTCGGCTTCAGCTGCGGTGAAACCGAGCATTTCCAGACCACCGAACGAGAACATGATGAAGGCCATGGCCATCAACAAACCGGTCACGCCGTGCGGGAAGAAACCACCGTGCGACCACAGGTTGCTGACGGAAGCCTGAGGGCCGCCGCTGCCACTGGTGAGCAAGTAACTGCCCAGGGCGATCATGCCGATAATGGCCACGACCTTGATGATCGCGAACCAGAACTCGGCCTCGCCAAACACTTTGACGTTGGTCAGGTTGATCACGTTGATCAGCACGAAGAAGGCTGCCGCCGAGGCCCAGGTCGGGATTTCGGGCCACCAGTAGTGCACGTATTTACCGACCGCAGTCAGTTCCGACATGCCCACCAGGATGTACAGCACCCAGCAGTTCCAGCCCGACAGGAAGCCGGCAAAACCGCCCCAGTATTTATGCGCAAAGTGGCTGAAGGAGCCGGCAACGGGCTCTTCGACGATCATTTCGCCGAGCTGGCGCATGATCATGAAGGCAATGAAGCCGCAGATGGCATAGCCCAGAATCATTGATGGACCGGCCGATTTCAGTACCCCGGCCGAGCCGAGGAACAGGCCAGTACCAATCGCGCCGCCGAGGGCAATCAACTGGATATGACGATTTTTCAGGCCGCGTTTAAGCTCACCTGATTGCGAGGTTTTTCCACTCATTGAAAGCGTTCCACACAAGGTTTGATGTGATTCAGTGCGATGTAGCTTGAGCACCAGAGGCAGTGATCGAAGGGTCTACAACACACATCAAACCCCAGCGCAGACGCCAAGAATCCAAGGTTGTTTCACGAGTCATGCGTCACCTGTTTGTTTTTATCTGTGACGGAATCGAACCCGCAACGCTTGTGGCGATGCGGAGTTAACAAGGCGGGTTAGCCTCGAGGTTTTGGCCACTCATCACGGGGTTGAGCAGCGCAAAAAGCGCGGGTACGCAATTGGGTCACAGTTAAAACGCGGCGCATTGTACACCCGCTCGTAGGCAAGATCCCATCACACCGCCGTTTGCAAGACGAAACAAGCCAATAAGTTGTCAGAAAAAGTACTAGCAGCCAGTTTTCCGGAAAGTATTCTTTACAGAAGGGGTGAAACAGGCTGCTGTGCCGGATAACCTGTTGATTTTGTAGAGATAGCTTTACGAGGCGTAAAGAAATATTTCCACCTACAACACCACGTCTGCGCAGGAGCGAGCTTGCTCGCGAGCTTTTAAAGATCAAAAGATCGCGAGCAAGCTCGCTCCTACAAGAGATGTGTGATTTGCAGGCATAAAAAAACGCCAACCCTTTGGGGGTTGGCGTTTTTTTCACAGCGCCGCAGGTTTACTCAGGCTTGCGACGGCCAAAGCCTGGACGCTGACCGGAACCGGACGGCGCGCCACGACGCTTGCCGGACGGCGCATCATCAACCAGCTTTGGGCCAGAGCGCGTCGGCTTGGCCGGGCGCTTGCTGATTTCGCTCGGACGCTCGGCGATCGGTGCACCGCGCCCTGCCGGTACACGGTCAGTGCGGCCGGACGGCTTGCGGGCCGGACGGGCAGACTCATCACGGGCCGGGCGACCTGGACGCTCACCTTCGATGTGCGGTTGACGCGCTGGACGCGGCGCAGCCGGCTCACCATTGGCCGGGCGCAAGGTGCGTGCAACACGGTCAGCACGCGGTACCGGGCGTGACGACTTGCGCTGCATACGCTCAAGCTTGTCTTTGCTCTTGGCGTTCATTTCAGGCAAGGCAACCGGCGTAAGGCCGACTTCAGCGCTGAGAATGTCGATTTCGTACTGGCTCATTTCGCGCCAGCGACCCATCGGCAGGTCAGAGTTGAGGAACACCGGACCGAAACGCACGCGCTTCAGACGGCTGACCACCAAGCCCTGGGATTCCCACAAACGACGTACTTCACGGTTACGGCCTTCCATCACCACGCAGTGGTACCAATGGTTGAAGCCTTCACCGCCTGGCGCTTGCTTGATGTCGGTGAAACGCGCAGGGCCGTCTTCCAGCACGACGCCCGCCTTGAGGCGCTCGATCATCTCGTCATCGACTTCGCCACGCACACGTACCGCGTATTCACGGTCCATTTCGTAGGAAGGGTGCATCAGGCGGTTAGCCAGCTCACCGTCGGTGGTGAACATCAGCAAGCCGGTGGTGTTGATGTCGAGACGACCGATGTTGATCCAGCGACCTTCTTTTGGACGCGGCAGCTTGTCAAACACGGTCGGACGGCCTTCCGGGTCGTCACGGGTGCAGATTTCGCCGTCGGGTTTGTTGTACATGATCACGCGGCGCACCGATTCGGCAGCCTCTTCACGCTTGATCACCTTGCCATCGATGGAGATGGCGTCATGCAGATCTACGCGCAACCCAAGGGTTGCATCCTTGCCGTTGACCTTGATGCGGCCTTGGCTGATCCAGCTTTCTACGTCGCGGCGCGAGCCGACGCCGATACGGGCGAGTACTTTTTGCAGTTTTTCGCCTGCCGGGCCAATTTCCTGGCTGTCTTTAGGGTCTAGATCACTCATCTGGGCACCTCCCGGTGTGTCAACTCAGGCGTGGCCTGAGGTGTTAAAAATTAAGCCCTGCAGCTCGAACGAGCGCGTGGGGGTCGCGAATCATACGCGGATGTTGGCCATTGCGCATCAATGTCGGGTGATGAAGCCGCTGACTTACTTCTTTTTCCGCCGGCCGGTGGCCTTCAGGGTCTTCAAACGCAGGGCGGCTTCGGCCAGCACGGCACGTTTTTCATCCTTGTCGAGTTTCTTCCAGCTTTTGATTTCACGCTTGCTGCGCCCACAGCCGATGCAGATGTCATCGGTGAATTTGCAGAGGCTGATGCAGGGGTCTTTCATGGTGGAGTCTCTCAAAATCCCTGTAGGCGCGAGCTTTTAAAGATCAAAAGATCGCGAGCAAGCTCGCTCCTACAAGGGGGGTGTCAGTCTTCGAGATCGCGGCGTTCTTGTTCGATGGCGTCGGCCAGGGCACGGGCTTCGAGTTCTTCTTCACTCAAGGCAGCCCGTGCTTCCAGGGCCGCGACGGCAGCACGCAAGCGATCACGCGCCAGCTCCGCCGCACTGAGCCGTGGCTCGACCTCAGGTTGCGGTTCTGGCTCAGGTTCTGGAGCTGGCTCTGGCTCTTCGCTGACTGCTGCCTCTTCCCTCAACAAATCATCAAAGTCAGTTTTAAGACCTTCTTCCATCGAGTCCAGTTCAACCAGCAAGGTGCGGAAGCTGGTCTCGTCCTTGGGCTCTTCAGGCTCCAGGCTTTCGTCGGCAAGGGCTTGCAGGTGCTCGGGCACAGGGGCGTCGTCGAAGTCGAGGATCGGGTCGGGCTCCAGCTCGCGCAGCTCGGCCAACGGCGGCAAATCGTCGAGGTTTTGCAGGTTGAAGTGGTCCAAAAACGCCTTGGTGGTCGCAAACATCGCCGGTTTACCCGGCACGTCGCGGTAGCCCACCACGCGGATCCATTCGCGCTCCAGCAGGGTCTTGACGATGTGGCTGTTGACCGCCACGCCGCGCACGTCTTCGATCTCGCCACGGGTGATGGGCTGGCGATAGGCAATCAATGCCATGGTTTCGAGCATGGCCCGTGAATAACGTTGCGGGCGTTCTTCCCACAGCCGCCCGACCCACGGCGAAAACTTCTCGCGAATTTGCAGGCGATAGCCCGAGGCGACTTCTTTGAGTTCAAAGGCGCGGCCATCGCACGATTTGCGCAGCACATCGAGGGCCTTTTTGAACACGGGCGGTTCAGGCCTTTCGCTCTCGTCAAACAGCTCAAACAGTCGCTCCAGGCTTTGCGGCTTTCCGGAGGCCAACAAAAAGGCCTCCAGCAGCGGCGCCAGTTCGCGGGGTTCAGTCAAATTCATGGTTTTAGCTCTTTATTCGGCTCGCGCCCGCACGTGGATGGCCGTGAAGGGCTCATTTTGCACCAACTCGACCAGCGACTCTTTGACCAGCTCAAGAATGGCCATAAAGGTCACGACCACGCCCAAACGCCCTTCTTCTGCGGTGAACAGCTCAACAAACGGCACAAAACCGCCGCCTTTGAGACGCTCAAGTACTTCACTCATGCGCTCTCGCGTGGACAGGGCCTCACGGCTGACCTGATGGCTTTCGAACATGTCGGTGCGGCGCAGCACCTCGGCCATGGACATCAGCAGTTCTTCGAGCGCGACGTCGGGCACCAGCTTGCGCGCACGCGCTTCGGGGGCATCGAGTTTGGGCACGATGATGTCGCGCCCTACCCGGCTCAAGCCATCAATGCCTTCCGCTGCCGCCTTGAATCGCTCGTATTGCTGCAAGCGGCGGATCAGCTCGGCACGCGGATCGCCTTCTTCCTCTTCGACCTCGGCCGAGCGCGGCAGGAGCATGCGTGACTTGATTTCGGCCAGCATCGCGGCCATCACCAAATACTCGGCGGCCAGCTCAAGGCGCACGGTTTTCATCAGCTCGACATAGCCCATGTACTGGCGTGTGATTTCCGCCACGGGAATGTCCAGGATGTCGATGTTCTGTTTGCGGATCAGGTACAGCAGCAAGTCGAGCGGGCCTTCAAACGCGTCAAGAAACACCTCCAGCGCATCCGGGGGGATGTACAGGTCCATCGGCATTTCAATAACGGCCTGGCCATAGACCATGGCAAACGGAAGCTCTTGCTGGGCACCGGCTTGATCATCAACCGCTTCTACTACGTCCAGGTCTGACATCAGGCCTCGACCATAAACGGCGTCGGATCACCACAACCTACCCGTACGATTTCGGGCTCGTCATTAACCAGATTAATCACGGTCGAGGCCTTATTGCCGCCAAAACCGCCATCAATAATCAGGTCGACGTGTTTTTCCAGCACATCGCGAATGAGGTACGGGTCTTCCATCGGCTCGGTTTCACCCGGCAAGATCAGCGTGACACTCATCAGTGGCTCGCCCAGTTCTTCGAGCAATGCCAGGGCAATGGGATGCTGCGGCACGCGCATGCCAATGGTGCGACGCTTGGGGTGCAGCAACAAACGCGGAACGTCACGGGTGGCGTTGAGGATGAAGGTATACGGTCCCGGCGTGTGCGTCTTGAGCAGACGGAACACCTCGGTATCAACTTTGGCAAACAAGCCCAGTTGCGACAAACCCGAACACATCAAGGTGAAGTTGTGTTTGTCATCCAGGTTACGCAGGCGCTTGATCCGCTCGATCGCAGACTTGTCGCCCATCTGGCATCCCACTGCGTAGGACGAGTCGGTGGGGTAGATCACCACGCCACCCTTGCGGATGATCTCGACTGCCTGTTTGATCAGGCGCGGCTGCGGGTTTTCCGGATGTATCTGGAAAAATTGACTCACGTTATGTTCCTGTTCAGTCGGTGGCAGCAGGCTGGTCATATTTGAATCGACACCACAATGGCGGCAGATCTTCCGGGACGGGGCGATATTCGCCGATCTCGGACCAACCTCCAGGGCCATGAAAATCACTGCCGGCACTGACCAGCAGACCAAATTCACGCGCCAGAATCGCCAGGCTGCCCACCTGATCAGCAGGTTGGTAGCCATTGACGACCTCAATCGCGTGACCTCCCGCTTGAATATAGTCGCCAATCAGCCGACGTCGCTTGCTGCGCGTGAAATCGTAGTGCGACGGGTGCGCCAGGCTCACCCAGGCACCGGCTGCACGCAAGGTGCCGACGGTCTCTTCAAGGGTTGGCCAATGCTGCTTGACGTCGCCCAGCTTGCCAGCGCCCAGCCATTTGCGGAACGCTTCGGCACGGTCTTTAACGTACCCGGCCTCGACCAGATAGTCGGCAAAGTGCGGCCGGGCCGGGGCATTGCCGCTGTCACCCAGGCCCTGTTGAATGGCCCGCGCGCCTTCCAGCGCGCCGGGCATGCCTTTAAGGGCGAGCTTGCGGCTGATTTCTTCTGCGCGCAGCCAACGGCCTTCATGCAGTTTGGAGATGGCCTCAAGCAAGGCCGGTGCCTGGGTATCAAACCCGTAACCCAGCACATGAATGGTCGCGCCACCCCAGGTACACGACAATTCAATGCCGTTTACCAGCGTCATGTTCAAGGCCAGCGCCGCTGCGCGGGCTTCTTCGAGGCCTTCAAGTGTATCGTGATCGGTCAGGGCCAGGACTCGCACACCTTTCTCGAACGCACGCGCGACCAGTGCCGCCGGCGCCAAAGCGCCATCAGATGCCGTGCTATGGCAATGCAAGTCTATTTCCACGGGGATTTAATAACCTCTAGCTGACGCTTTCGCTGTCATTGATGTTTGTTATTATGCCGCCACATCCTGCTTCTGGCTGCCACTGTGAAACAATTCATCGACTTCATCCCGCTGTTACTGTTTTTCGTTGTCTACAAAATCGAACCACGCGTCGTCGATTTCGCCGGGCATAGCCTGACGGTCGGGGGCATCTTCAGCGCGACAGCGATGTTGATCCTCAGCTCGGTGGTGGTTTACGGCATTCTGTTTATCAAGCAGCGCAAGCTCGAAAAGAGCCAGTGGCTGACCCTGATCGCCTGCCTGGTATTTGGCAGCCTGACCTTGGCCTTCCACAGCGAAACCTTCCTTAAATGGAAGGCGCCGGTGGTGAACTGGCTGTTTGCCGTGGCGTTTGCCGGTAGCCATTTCATTGGCGACAAGCCGCTGATCAAACGCATCATGGGCCACGCGCTGACCCTGCCGGACGCTGTCTGGACGCGCCTGAACGTGGCCTGGATCGGCTTCTTCCTGTTCTGCGGTGCGGCCAACCTGTTTGTGGCCTTCACTTATCAGAGCATTTGGGTCGACTTCAAAGTCTTCGGCAGCCTGGGCATGACCGTGTTGTTCCTGGTTGCTCAGGGTATTTATCTGTCGCGCCACCTGCATGACACCGATTCTGCACCGACCAACACCAAATCCGAGGACTGACATGCTCTACGCAATCATTTCCACCGACGTTGCCGACTCCCTTGAAAAACGCCTGGCCGCGCGTCCCGCGCATCTTGAGCGCCTGCAAGCACTGCAAAAGGAAGGCCGTGTCGTTCTGGCTGGCCCGCACCCGGCCATCGACAGCAATGACCCCGGCCCGGCCGGTTTCACTGGCAGCCTGGTGGTCGCTGAGTTCGACTCCCTGGTAGCTGCCCAGGCATGGGCTGACGCGGACCCTTACGTGGCTGCTGGCGTGTACGCCAATGTCATCGTCAAGCCGTTCAAGAAAGTCCTGCCCTAATCGCGGTATTTTTTGCCGGTCGCCGACGCGCAAAGCGTCGGCACTGGCTAAATCGAGTAAGACATGAGCGACCTGTTACTGATAGATGATGACCAGGAGCTGTGTGAGCTTCTGAGCAGTTGGTTAAGCCAGGAAGGCTTCCAGGTACGCGCTTGCCACGACGGCCTGAGCGCCCGCAAGGCGTTGCTCGAGGCCAGCCCCGATGCGGTGGTGCTGGACGTGATGCTGCCCGACGGCAGTGGTCTGGAGCTGCTCAAGCAACTGCGCAACGACCACCCTGACCTGCCCGTGCTGATGCTGTCGGCCCGTGGCGAACCGCTGGACCGTATTCTCGGCCTCGAACTGGGCGCCGATGACTACCTGGCCAAACCCTGTGACCCTCGCGAACTGACCGCCCGCTTGCGCGCTGTCTTGCGCCGCAGCCACCCGGCCGCCGTGTCCACCCAACTGGAGCTGGGCGATTTGTGTTTCAGCCCGGCGCGGGGCGTGGTCACCATCGACGAACATGACATTCCCCTGACCGTATCTGAAAGCCGCCTGCTTGAGGCGTTGCTGCGCCAGCCCGGCGAGCCGCTGGACAAACAGGAACTGGCGCAAATTGCCCTGGGCCGCAAGCTGACTTTGTACGACCGCAGCCTCGACATGCACGTGAGCAACCTGCGCAAAAAGATCGGCCCCCACCCCGATGGCCGCCCACGCATCATGGCCCTGCGCAGCCGCGGCTATTTTTATAGCGCATAAGAACCTGTAGCCGCTGCCGAGGCACGAGGCTGCGATGTGGGCCGCAGGACCACCGCCAAGGGCCGCTTCGCACCCCATCGCAGCCTCGTACCTCGTCAGCGGCTACAGGGTTTTCGCAGGGTTTGGCGTTATGTAAACCTCGCACCAAAACGTCTTTACCTAAGCTTTACGCTCGACTGACAGCCATTGACCTTGATCTCCCTAAACTGGGCGCATCCGGATTCACCGGAACCGTACTAAGGAGACACACCATGCGTAAGACTCTAATTGCTCTGATGTTTGCTGCAGCCCTGCCAACCGTCGCAATGGCCATGCCTGGTGGTGACGGCCCAATGGGTCCACGTCACGGCGGTGAGCACGGTCGCGGCGATGCCCCTTACAGCCAACTGGACCTGAGCCGCGAGCAGCGCCAGCAGATCGGCAAGTTGATGGGCGAGCAAATGCACGAACGTAAACAACTGGTTGAGAAGTACCTGGAAAAACTCCCGGCGGCTGATCAAAAGGCGCTGAAAGACGAAATCGCTGCCAAGCATCAGAAAACTCAGAGCGATATTCGTGCGCTGCTCAAGCCTGATCAGCAAAAAACGTTCGATGAGATGCAAAAAAAACGCGCTGAACGCCAAGCAGAATGGAAACAGTTCAAGGAGTGGAAAGCTCAGCAGGCTCCAAAAGCGCAATAATCTAGTCTGTTACCAAGCCCAACGGCCCCCCGGTCGTTGGGCTTTGGTCGTTTCAACCCTTTACCTGTGAGGAATTACTGTGCGTTCACTGTTTTGGCGGATTCTGGCCAGTTTTTGGCTGGCGATAGCCTTGGTCGCAGGGCTCTCGATTCTGTTGGGGCACATGCTCAATCAGGACGCCTGGATCCTCAGTCGCCACCCTGGCCTGCATAATCTGGCGCAACAGTGGACCGAACGTTTTGAAACCCAAGGCCCTGACGCTGCCCAGGATTTCCTCGAACGGCGCAAGCGTCGTTATCACATTGACGTCCAGGTGCTTAACGAAAGCGGCGACCCGGTGGTGGAAGGGACCTTTCCACGCCGCGCTGCGGTTTGGGAAGCCCGTCAGGGGCGCGGCAAGGAGCAACTGCCGTGGCGCCGCCTGACCGTCGAGTACACCAGCCCCAAGACCGCCGAAACCTACTTGCTGATTTACCGCATCCCGCACCCGGAGCTGGACGCCTGGCACCGCCAAAGCCTGATCTGGCCGCTGAGCGCGCTGGGGATTGCGCTGGTGGTGCTGACCTTGTTCAGTTTGCTGGTCACGCTGTCGATCACCCGCCCGCTGAGCCGCTTGCGCGGGGCCGTGCACGATTTGGGGCAAACCACCTACCAGCAAAACAGCCTGGCGCAACTCGCATCACGGCGTGATGAGTTTGGCGTACTGGCAACCGACTTCAACCGCATGGGTGCCCGCCTGCAAAGCTTGATCGGCAGCCAGCGCCAACTGCTGCGCGATGTGTCCCACGAACTGCGCTCACCACTGGCACGTCTGCGCATTGCGTTGGCGTTGGCCGAACGGGCCGGGCCAGAAGAACGCGAGAAGCTCTGGCCGCGCCTGACCCGCGAGTGCGATCGCCTGGAATCCTTGATCAGCGAAATTCTCGCGCTGGCCAGGGTTGATGCCGATCAGGCCAGCGCCGAGCCCATTAAGCTGAACCCTTTGCTCGCCACGGTCCAGAAGGACGCCTCACTGGCCGCCCCCGAACAACGGGTGCAGCTCAATGCCGAGCCTGACCTGAGCATCAGCGGTTGGCCGACCATGATCGAACGCGCCGTGGATAACCTGCTGCGCAACGCTCAGCGCTTCAACCCGCCAGAACAACCGATTGAGTTGACCGCACAACGCTCGGGCGACCACATCGCCATCAGCGTGCGCGATCACGGCCCGGGGGTGGCTAAAGAGTATTTGGCGCATCTGGGCGAGCCGTTCTTCCGGGCACCGGGCCAAACGGCGGCAGGCCATGGGCTGGGCCTGGCGATTGCCCGCCGTGCGGCAGAACGCCATGGCGGCAGGTTGCTGCTGGACAATCACCCGCAGGGCGGGTTTGTTGCCACGCTGGAGCTGCCGTTGGAGCCTAATGCCACTTAGCGGGCTTGATTCGCGATCTTTTAAAGGTCAAAAGATCGCAAGGCAAGCTCGCTCCTGCAGTAAACGCTTAGGCTGACCAGGCTTTGACGAATTCTGCGCTGTTCACTTTTGGTGCATCACGCAGGTCGTTCTGCGGGGTGCCCAGGTACAGGAACGCAACCACTTCTTCGCCGTCTTCCAGACCCAGACCCTTGGCAACGTGTGCGTTGTAGGACAGCTCGCCAGTACGCCACACCGCACCAATGCCTTGGGCAAACGCGGCCAGTTCAATGGCGTGGGCAGCGCAACCGGCGGTAATCAACTGCTCGGACTTAGGCACTTTGAAGTGCTCCTGCAAACGTGCCACGACCACTACCACCAACGGCGCCCGCAATGGCATGGCCCGCGCCTTGTCCAGTGCCGCCTGGGTCACTTCGCCGCCCTGCCCTTGCACCGCTTGGGCCAGGATTTCACCCAGTTGATTGCGCGCTTCACCTTCAACCGTCAAAAAACGGTAAGGCCGCAGTTGGCCGTGATCCGGAGCGCGCAAGGCAGCCGCGAACAAGACTTCACGTTGCTCGGCCGTCGGCGCAGGGTCCAGCAAGCGCGGGGCAGATACACGGTTAAGCAAAGCGTCGAGAGCCTCCATTGGCCACCTCCTGAAGAAAATGTGCGGCTATTCTAACGGTATCCATCGAAAGTCTGGCGGTTTACATCGCTCAGACCACAGGTAGAATGGCGCCCCCTTCAATCCCGAGCTGATTTCATGGCACTGCCGACTTTACGCATTATCGGTTTTGTAATCGGCATCTTCCTGATTACGCTCGCGGTCAGCATGTCTGTGCCGATGCTGACGCTGGTCATTTTTGACCGCATGAGTGATCTGCCGTCCTTTCTGTGGGCCAGCCTGATCACCTTTGTCGCCGGTCTGGCACTGGTGCTGCCCGGCCGCCCGGAGCAGGTGCACCTGCGCCCGCGGGACATGTACCTGCTGACGGTCTCGAGTTGGCTGGTGGTGTGCATTTTTGCTGCGCTGCCGTTTTTGCTGACGCAGCACATCAGTTACACCGACTCATTTTTCGAAAGCATGTCCGGGATTACCGCTACCGGCTCCACGGTGCTGAGCGGGCTGGACACCATGACGCCGGGTATTTTGATGTGGCGCTCGATGCTGCACTGGCTCGGCGGCATCGGCTTTATCGGGATGGCGGTGGCCATTCTGCCGTTGCTGCGCATCGGTGGTATGCGCCTGTTCCAGACCGAATCGTCTGACCGTTCAGAAAAAGTCATGCCGCGCTCGCACATGGTGGCGCGCCTTATTGTCGCCACTTATGTCGGCATCACCATTCTCGGCAGCCTGGCGTTCTGGTGGGCGGGCATGAGTGTGTTTGACGCGATCAACCATGCCATGTCGGCGATATCCACCGGCGGCTTCTCGACCTCGGACCAGTCTTTGGCCAAGTGGACGCAACCGGCGGTGCACTGGGTAGCCATTGTGGTGATGATTCTCGGCAGCCTGCCCTTTACCTTGTATGTGGCGACATTGCGCGGCCATCGTCGAGCATTGTTCAAGGATCAACAGGTTCAAGGCTTGCTCGGGCTGCTGGTGGTGACCTGGTTCGTCATGGGCACGTGGATGTGGTGGACCACCGACATGTCGTGGTGGGATGCCTTTCGTCATGTGGCGCTGAACGTTACGTCGGTGGTGACCACCACCGGCTTTGCCTTGGGCGACTATAGCTTGTGGGGCAACTTCTCGCTGATGCTGTTTTTTTACCTGGGGTTTATCGGGGGTTGCTCGGGCTCGACAGCGGGCGGAATCAAGATTTTCCGCTTTCAGGTTGCCTACATACTGCTCAAGGCCAACCTAAACCAGCTGATTCATCCCCGTGCGGTGATCAAGCAAAAGTACAACGGCCACCGCCTCGACGAAGAAATCGTGCGCTCGATTTTGACCTTTTCGTTCTTCTTCGCCACCACCATCTGCGTGATTGCGTTGGCGTTGTCGATGCTGGGTCTGGACTGGATGACCGCCCTCACCGGCGCCGCCAGTACGGTGTCTGGCGTGGGGCCGGGGCTGGGTGAAATCATCGGCCCGTCGGGTAATTTCTCCAGCTTGCCGGATGCCGCCAAATGGATTCTGTCGTTTGGCATGTTGCTTGGGCGTCTGGAGATCATTACCGTGTTTGTATTGTGTGTTCCGGCATTCTGGCGGCATTGATTCAATCAGAGGTTCAGCATGGGCCAAATCCTGTCACTGCGTCATTACCGCCAGGACGTGATCGCGCACAGCCATGAGCATGCGCAACTGGTGATCAGTTTGTCCGGCCTGCTCGACTTTGAAGTCGACGGCCGGGCCAGCCTGTTGCGCCAGCAGCACCTGATGGTGATCCCGGCCGGCGCCCATCATATTTGCGGCAGCGAACAAGGCAGCCAGTGCCTGGTGCTCGATGTACCGGGCCAGGACTGGCTCGGCGAGTCGCTGGGCAGTCATGCCGACGCCAGCCGACGCTTGCTCGACAACGCCGGGCACTTGAGCCTCGACGCCAATCAACACCAACTGGTGAGCTGGCTGGCCGCCAGCCCGGTGAACGACCCCTTGATCGCCCGGCAAGGCGCGATCCTCTTTCTGGCGAGCCTGAACAACGCTGTCGAGCCGGTAACTGCAAACCGTCTGCCTTTCGCCGCACTGGATGCCTACATTGAGCAAAACCTCGCTTACCCGCTTCAGGTCATGGATCTGGCGCGAGTCGCAGGTTTGTCCTGCGCGCGTTTGCACAGCCGCTTCGTCAGTGAATGCGGGCTGACGCCCATGGACTACATTCGCCAGCACCGCCTGAACACGGCATTGCAGCTTTTGCGCCACAGCGCCCTGCCCATGGGCGAAGTGGCCAGCCGGGTCGGTTACGCCTCGCAAAGCGCCTTCAGCGCGGCCATGCTGCGAGAATTTGGCGCGTCACCTTCGAGGCTGCGCCGCGAGTCTGGCGACAACTGACGCGAGTCTGGCGACAGACACCGCTCAAGCCCACAGCCTAGACTGCCTGCCTTGCCTATATCGACTTAAGGACTGCAATGACTCCGCGTACCGCCTTGGGCGCCCTGCATATTGGCGCACTGATGTTCGGCCTGACCGGCGTGTTCGGCAAACTCGCCGCCGCGTCAGCTTCCATTATTGTGTTTGGCCGGGCCGGTTTCGCGGTGCTGGCCCTGGCCTTCTTTGCTGCACTGGCCAAAAGCACCCGCTGGAAAAAACTGGCACTGCGCGATGCGCGTAACCTGCTGATCAGCGGCCTGCTGCTGGCCGGGCATTGGGTGAGTTTTTTTGTTTCGGTCAAAATTGCCGGGGTAGCGATTGCGACCCTCGGCTTTGCCAGCTTCCCGGCATTTACCGTGATCCTCGAAGGGCTGATCTTCCGCGAGCGCATCCGCCTCAATGAGGTGATTCTGGTGTTGCTGGTCAGCATCGGCCTGATTCTGGTGACCCCCAGCTTCGATCTGGCCAGCCAGGCCACCGAAGGGTTGATCTGGGCCATTGCCTCGGGCCTGCTGTTTTCGCTGCTGTCACTGAATAACCGGGCCAACAGCGGGCGCGTACCCGCGGTGCAGGCAGCCATGTGGCAAAACGCGGTGGTCGCCTTGTGCCTGCTGCCTTTTGCGGCACCGGGCCTGAGCGAAGTCCGGCCGCTGGACTGGCTGTGGATCGCTCTGCTCGGGGTGTTCTGCACAGGCGTGGCCCACAGCCTGTTTGTCGCCAGCCTGGCAGTAATCAAAGCGCGCACGGCGGCCGTGGTCTTTGCCCTCGAGCCGGTGTACGGCATCACCCTGGCGTGGCTGATATTCCACGAAACCCCGACGCTGCGCATGCTGGTTGGCGGGGTGTTGATCATCGTCGCGATTGTGGTGTCGAGCCGCATCAGCAGCGGCCCGACGCCGAAACAAGCCGTGCTCGATTCAGCCGCTCACTGAACCCGGTCGTTGTGCCCTAAATCACGCTGCGGGTCTATCTGATCGCGGACCCGCTGCTTGAGCACCTTGGCTTCGGGGAAGCCGCCATCGGCCTTGCGCTCCCAGATCTGTACGCCGTCACAGGTAATGCGGAACACACCGCCCGTGCCCGGTTCCAACGCCACTTGGCGCAAATCGTCAGCGAACGTACTGAGCAGCTCTTGCGCCAACCAGGCCGCGCGGAGCAACCACTGACATTGCGTGCAATAAGTGATGACAATTTGCGGCTTGCTGGCAGACATGTTTCTAAAACTCCTGGAGGTAAAGGCGCCGCTATAATAGCCGCCTTTGTCGTTTGCCCAGAGATTCATGATGCGCCGTCTGCTGATTTTCCTGCTTCTGTGTTTAAGCCCGTTGGCGCTGTTGGCGGCTGAAAAGCCCCAGCCCAAAATCGGTTTGGTGCTGTCCGGGGGCGCTGCCCGTGGCCTGGCCCACGTCGGCGTACTCAAAGCGCTGGAGGAGCAAGGCATTCATATTGATGCCATCGCGGGCACCAGCATGGGCGCGGTGATCGGCGGGCTGTATGCCTCGGGCTACAAGATCGATGAGCTGGAAAAGCTCGCCCTGAGCATCGACTGGCAAGAAGCGCTGTCAGACAGCCCCGCCCGCGAGGACATCCCGTTCCGGCGCAAGCAGGATGACCGGGATTTTCTGGTCAGACAAAAGCTCAGCTTCCGTGACGATGGCAGCCTGGGCCTGCCATTGGGCGTGATTCAGGGGCAAAACCTGTCACTGCTGCTGGAAAGCCTGCTGGCGCACAGCAGCGACGTGCGCGACTTTGACAAACTGCCCATCCCGTTCCGTGCCGTGGCCACCGACATCGTCAGTGGCGAGAAAGTGGTATTCCGCAAAGGCCACCTGCCCCAGGTGATTCGCGCCAGCATGTCGATCCCGGCGGTGTTTGCCCCCGTCGAAATCAACGGTCAGTTACTGGTCGATGGCGGCATGGTCGACAACATCCCGGTGGACGCGGCCCGCGAGATGGGCGTCGACCTGGTGATTGTGGTCGACATCGGTACGCCACTGCGGGGGCGCAAAGAGCTCAACACGGTCTTCGACATTCTTAACCAGTCCATTACCTTGATGACCCGCAGTAACTCTGAGGTTCAACTGGCCACGCTAAAACCGGACGACGTACTGATCAAACCGTCGCTCGCGAGCATTGGCGCGACGGATTTTGGCCGCTCGGAAGAGATCATCAATGCCGGCTATCGCGCGACGCAAATCCTTGAAAATCGCCTGGCCAGCTTGCGCCAGCCCGCCGATGCACAACTGAGCATCGCCCGCTCCGCCGAAGAGCGGACCCCGGTGATTACCGCGATCAAAATCGAGAACGACTCGAAAATCGACGATTCAGTGATCCGCTATTACATCCGCCAACCAGTCGGTGAACCGTTGGATCTCGCGCGCTTGCAACGGGACATGGGCACGCTGTATGGCCTGGATTACTTTGATCAAGTGCAGTACCGCGTGGTGCACAAAGGTCAGGAGCGCACCCTGGTGATCAGCGCCCGGGCCAAGCGCAGCGGCACCGATTTCCTGCGCCTGGGCATCAACCTCTCGGATGACATGCACGGCGACAGCGCCTTCAACCTCGGCGCCAGCTACCGGGTCAATGGCATCAACCGCCTGGGCGCCGAATGGCTGACGCGGGTGCAAATCGGCGATAAACAAGAGCTGTACAGCGAGTTCTATCAACCACTGGATGCGGGTTCACGGTTCTTTGTGGCGCCGTATATAAACGCTCAATCGCAGAACGTCGAGGCCATTCTGGATAACGACCCGATTGCCGAATATCGCCTTGAGCGCTATGGATTTGGCTTGAACCTGGGCCGCCAGATCGGCAACAGCGGTGAGATCCGCGTGGGCGTCGGTGAGGCATGGGGCAAGGCCGATGTACGAATCGGCGAGCGTGACTTGCCGAGCACCAGCTTCACCGAAGGCTTTTATGACGTGAAGTACTCGTTCGACTCGCTGGATAACGTTTACTTCCCGCACACGGGCGAAGACATCAGCTTGAAGTTTCGCCAGTTTGACCCGGCGCTGGGCTCGGACGAGCGTTATCGCCAATGGGAATTCAACCTCGACAAGGCCCTGAGTTCGGGGCCGAACACCTGGATTTTGGGTGGGCGTTACGGGCGCACGCTGGACCATGCCAATGTCGTGACCTCAAGCTTTTTGCTCGGCGGTGCGCGGCAGCTGTCCGGGTTCCGTGAGGATGCGATTTCGGGGCAGAACATCAGCTTGATGCGGGCTGTTTACTACCGCCGCCTGACCCCGCGCTCGTACCTGCCGCTTGATTTCCCGCTGTATGCCGGTGCGTCACTGGAGCGCGGCCGCGCCTGGAACAACGACAACGAGTTCGACAGTGGCTACATCAATGCCGCGAGCATTTTTATTGGCTTTGATACACCGCTGGGCCCGCTGAATTTCAGCTACGGGATTAACGATGACAATCAGAAGGCGTTGTATTTGAACCTGGGGCAGACGTTCTAAGCTGTGCCCTTGTAGGAGCGAGCTTGCCTCGCGATCTTTTAAACGATCAAAAGATCGTGAGGCAAGCTCGCTCCTAAAGGTAGAGGGAGGGAAGTCAGTTCTTTTCGAGGTTTTCGAGGATGCGCTTGTGCACGCGCATGCAGATGCGCTGCTCTTCTTCGTCTATGCCGACAAACAATTCCTGACGCAACGCGGTGGCGATGGCCTCGATCTGGGCGATCAAGGGCAAGGCAGACTCACTCAATTCGATTTTCTTGGCACGGCGGTCTTCCAGCACCGCCTGACGTTTGACCAGACCTTGGGCTTCAAGGCTGTCGAGCAAACGCGCAAGGGTCGGACCTTCAACCCCGACACTTTGCGCCAATTCCCGCTGGGTAGGCTTGCAGTCGAATCGTGCCAGATGCAGCAGCACCAGCCAGCGGGCTTGCGACAGGCCGAGACCGGCCAGGCGTCGATCCAGCTCCGCACGCCAGCCACGAGACATTTGGGCCAACTGCATACCAAAACGGTGTTGATCGGTTAACGGCATAAAAAACTCAATGTTTAGACTGAAAAAGAGTGAAACCAATTGTTAGTCAGCTAAGCATGGAGCTTGCACATAGGCAAGACCTGTATGTCAATCAATTCGTTACATGCCAATAACCGTTACATTTCGAATTCGGATTGCAGGGCGGCACGCACGCAATACAGCACCCCTTCCGGCACTCGACCTTTGAACTGTTCAGCGATGCTGGCCACGCTTGGCAACTCGCCCTCACCGTCCAGAAACGCGTCCTGCACTTCTTCCATCAGCTCTTCAGGCAAGTCCAGCGCTTGCTCCAGCGACAGTTCCTGACGCCCTATGGCTTCGGCCAACAGCGTGTAGACGTTCTTTTCAGAGCACTGCAACTGCCCGGAGATCTGCAGCGGGGTCATGCCGGCACGCGCCAGGCTGATCAGTTCGTGGCGGATGTCCGCGACCACTTTCGGGGCCTCGGCCTGCCCACCCAACACTTCGAGGAACGCCTCGCCGTAACGCTCCAGTTTGCGCGCACCAATACCGCCGACCTTGGCCATGTCGGCCAGCGACGTCGGCTGGCTGCGCAGCATTTCGAGCAACGTTGAGTCGGGGAAGATGACATAAGGCGGTACGCCGTGCTCTTCGGCCAGCTTGCGGCGCAAGGCACGTAGGGCCTCCCACTGCTCGCGCTCGTCGCCACGCACCAGTTGGCTGGCCGGGCTGGCAGAACTGCTTTTGACCGTGGTTTGCGGCTTGAGCTCACGACGCAGCTCAAGCGTCACTTCGCCGCGCAACAAAGGCCGGCACGTGTCGCTCAGACGCAAACCGCCGTAGCCTTCGATATCAATGTCGGCCAGACCACGGGCAACCAGTTGGCGGAATAAGGTGCGCCAATCGCCCTCGGATCGGGCTTTGCCTACGCCGAAGACCGACAGGTGTTGATGGCCCATGCTGCGGGTTTTTTCGTTTTCTCGGCCCAGCAATACGTCGATCAGGTGGCCGGTGCCATAACGCTGGCCGGCACGATAAATCGCTGACAACGCCTGACGCGCCGGTTCTGTGGCGTCCCAGGTTTGCACGCCGTCGACACAGTTATCGCAATGCCCACATGGCTGGGGCATGTCTTCGTCAAAATACGCAAGCAAGGTCTGACGGCGGCAGCGGGTTTCTTCGCACAGAGCCAGCATCGCGTCGAGCTTGTGATGCTCCAGACGCTTGTGGCGCTCGTCGCCTTCGGAGTTTTGCAGCATCTGCTTGAGCATCACCACGTCTTGCAGGCCGTAAGCCATCCAGGCATCTGCCGGCAAGCCATCACGGCCCGCACGGCCGGTTTCCTGGTAGTACGCCTCAAGGGATTTGGGCAGGTCCAGGTGCGCCACGAAGCGCACGTTGGACTTGTCGATGCCCATGCCAAAGGCGATGGTGGCGACCATGATCAGCCCTTCTTCATTGAGGAAGCGCTTTTGGTTGGCGGCACGGGTTTCGTTGGGCAACCCGGCGTGGTACGGCAAGGCCGGGAAGCCCTGGTCGCACAAAAACTGCGCCACTTCGTCGACCTTTTTACGCGACAGGCAATAGACGATACCGGCATCGCTGCGCCGCTCCGAGAGGAACGCCAGCAATTGTTTGCGCGGCTGCTCTTTGGGCACGATGCGGTAAAAAATGTTGGGCCGGTCGAAGCTCGACAAAAAACGCTCCGCGTTCTGCAAATGCAGGCGGGTGACGATTTCTTCGCGGGTGCGTTTGTCGGCGGTGGCGGTCAGGGCGATGCGCGGTACATGGGGGAACATCTCGGCCAACTGGCCCAGTTGCAGGTACTCCGGACGGAAATCATGCCCCCACTGCGACACACAGTGCGCTTCGTCGATCGCAAACAGGGCGATGTCCAGGCTCTGCAGAAAGGCCATCATGCGCGGCTGCACCAGACGCTCTGGCGCCAGGTAGAGCATTTTGACTTCGCCACGGCGGATCCGGTTGGCCAGGTCGCGCTGCTGATCGGCGCTCAATGTCGAGTTCAGGGAGGCGGCGGCGACGCCCAGTTCTTCGAGCGTGGCGACCTGATCGTCCATCAAGGCGATCAACGGCGAGACCACCACCGCCAGACCGTCACGCAACAGCGCCGGGACCTGGAAGCACAAGGACTTGCCGCCGCCGGTGGGCATCAGCACCAAAGCGTCGCCACCACTGGCCACGCGCTCAATAATGTCACCCTGACGGCCACGGAAACTGTCGTAGCCGAAGATGTCTTTGAGTACGCGTTGAGCCTGTTCGAGCATAGAAACTCCAGAAATCGCCGAAACACCCCTGCGTCAGCGGGACCCGGCGCGGCCTCAAGCGGCGTTTAAACCCTTGGGCGCAGAGCGCTGGAGCCGCTGTCTTGACCGCAGGGCATCACAAAACGCGGCAGTATACCCGAGCACTCCCCCCTACAGGGCGCTGTGATTGCAGTACCGATCACCGGGAAGTGATGGCAAATGTGCGCAACGACTGGCTTGGGCGCTCAAGAAAGCCTAGAATTCGGTATTGTTTATTTTCTAGGTAGTCCCTTAATGTCCTTCGCTGAGCAACTAACCCGCCTGCAAGCCTTCCTCGACGCTGACGAGCTGCATGACGAGGCGCTGGACTACGTAGCCACTCACGGCTACCTGACTGCCCTGTCCATCTGCGCTGAAGAAGTACCTGAGCGTGAATGGATCGACGCCATTTTCTCTGAAACCCCGAACTATAAAGACGACGCCCAGCGCGAAGAGATTGAAGGTTCCCTGGTTAAACTCAAGGACCACATCGCTCGCCAACTGGCGTCGGACGAAGAGTTCGAACTGCCGTGTGATCTGGACCTGGGCGACGAGCCAGATGAGTCTGATCTGCGCGGCTGGTGCATCGGCTTTATGGAAGGCGTTTTCCTGCGCGAAGCAGCTTGGTTCGAAACCGCCGAAGAAGAAGTCAGTGAAATGCTGCTGCCGATCATGGTCGGTTCGGGCCTGTTCGACGACCAGCCTGAATTCGCCGATATCGCTCAGGATGCCAACCTGATGGACGACATGATCGTGCAGATCCCGGAAGCCCTGACCGCCCTGTTCCTGCTGTGCCATGCCCCTGACGAAAAACCGGCCATCCTCAAGCCGCGTCACCACTGATTCAATGCCCGGCCCCTCGTTCAGCAGCCGTTCGCGGCTGCTGCGTTACGTTCTGTTTGCCATTGGCTGGCTGAGCGTAGCGCTGGGGGTTCTGGGGATCTTCCTGCCGGTACTGCCCACCACCCCCTTTCTGCTCTTGGCTGCCGCCTGCTTTGCGCGCAGTTCCCCACGGTTTTACCAGTGGCTGGTCGAACACCCTCGACTGGGGCCCTGGATCCGCGACTACCTCGACGGTAACGGCATCCCGCTCAAGGCCAAGGTCTATGCCATTGGTTTGATGTGGCTGAGCATTGGCGTCTCCTGCTACCTGGTGCCGTTGCCTTGGGCGCGAGGGTTTATGCTGCTCAGCGCGGTGCTGGTGAGCATTTATATCCTGCGCCAGAAAACCCTGGAAAAACGCTGAAGATCAAAAGATCGCGAGGCGAGCTCGCTCCTACGGAGGGGAGTTTGTGACGTGGTTGCGCTGGTAGGTCTCGGCGCCCATGGCTTCGATCTGCCCTTCAATCAGTGCTTCAAACGGGCGCAGCAGTGGTGCATAGGACGCAGGGGCTTCGAGGATGTCCAGCGCCTGCGCGATGGCTTCCACGGTCGACAAAGCCCCAGGCCCCGGCGCCTTGCGCAGGCGGTAACGGGACACCGCGCCCTCGGGCAAGGTCACCCGCGGCAACTGCGCCAGCAACGGGTTGAGGTGCAGCAATTTGCGCGCCTTGCGCCATGTGCCATCGGGTACCACCAACAGCAGTTTTTCAGTTGCCGCAGCAGCCGCTTGCAGCGGTTGCGCGTCCTCCCCCGGAAACAACAACCGCGCTTGATATCCCGGCGGGTTGAGCAGCGTATGCAAATCCTCAAACACTTCACCCACTCGCAGCTCAGCGTTGGTCAGCCCCAGAGCCGCCAACCGCGCGGTGTTCAGCGCATGATTGACTTCGCTGGGGTGCTGTAACAGCAAGACGCGGGTGTGGCTGTCCAGCTGTGGGATCAAGTCGCACAGGCAGTGCGTTTGCGGGCGCAAGCAGCGAGGGCATTGGGCACGGGACATAGCGATAACGCTCTCTTCAAGGTTGATTTAGCTGCGCTTTGAGCAGGTCGCGAAACGTTTGAATCAGCGGCTCACGGCTACGGCCACGGCGCACGATCATCGAAAACGGTGCCTGATATCCAAAGGTGGCCGGTAGCAGCACGCGCAAGTCACCCTTCTCGACCCACGGCTCGGCGTAATGCTCGGGCAAGTAACCAATGTAGGCGCCGGAGAGCACCAGGATCAGTTGAGCCTCCATGCTGTCGACGGTGGCCGCGCTGTGTTTAAAGCCGTGCCGTGCCAGCTCGGCCTGGCTCCAGTAGCCGCGCCCGACCATGCGTTGCTGGGTGATCACCGGCTCGGGGATTCGCCGCTCAGCGAACAAGGGGTGCCGCGTACTGCAATACAGCCAATGCTGTTCACGGTACAGCGGCTGGTAAACCAGACCGCTCATGCGCGACGAAAACGCACCGATGGCCAGATCAAGCCGGTTGTCTTGTACCCCGAGCTGCAATTCGTAAGGGCTCATGACGGACAGGTGCAAGTGCACCGCCGGGTGCTCCTGGCTGTAGGCGCCAATGGCTTCGGCAAAGGGCAAGGCTTTGTCGCTGACTGTGGAGTCGATCACCCCCAGGTTCAAGGTGCCGCGCAGTTCACCCTTGAGCGCGGCGGCGTACTGTTCAAAGCCTTCCAGCTCGCCCAATAGACGCAGGGTTTCCTGGTGAAACAGCTCGCCCTTGCTGGTGAGGCTGAACCCGCCGCGCCCCCGATGGCACAGCACCAGCCCCAGATTGGCCTCCAGTTGGCTCATGTAGGTGCTGATGGCCGACGTCGACAGGTTGAGTTCCTGCTGCGCCGTAGCGAAACCCTGGTGCCGGACCACGCTGGCAAAGATTCGCAATAGTTTTAGATCGGGTAAAGCGTTGGCCATGAATGACTCACTTTTCACTGTAGGAGCGAGCTTGTCTCGCGATCTTTTCACGATCAAAAGATCGCGAGACAAGCTCGCTCCTACCCGTGGCGCGTATATTTTAGGCTCGGAGTCTAACTCGGAGCTGCGCATTAGTTTAGAAAAATCTGAACTAAGTATTTGCCCGTAGGGATTCTTCCCGCCGCCGGCCTTTCGCAGAATCGACCGCCATAACCACAACAAACGACGAGGTCTTTCCCGTGGATAAAATTCTTCACCAACCACTGGGCGGCAATGAAATGCCGCGCTTCGCCGGCATTGCCACCATGATGCGCCTGCCCCATCTGCAATCCGCCGCCGGTCTGGATGCCGCCTTTGTCGGCGTGCCATTGGACATCGGTACGTCATTGCGCGCAGGCACCCGTTTCGGCCCTCGCGAGATCCGCGCCGAATCCGTGATGATCCGCCCTTACAACATGGCCACCGGCGCTGCCCCGTTCGACTCGCTGTCGGTCGCGGATATCGGCGACGTGGCAATCAACACTTTCAACCTGCTGGACGCCGTGCGCATCATCGAAGAAGCCTACGATGACATCCTCGAGCACAACGTGATCCCGTTGACGCTGGGTGGCGACCACACCATTACCCTGCCGATCCTGCGCGCCATTCACAAAAAGCACGGCAAAGTTGGCCTGGTGCATATCGATGCACACGCCGATGTGAACGATCACATGTTTGGCGAAAAAATTGCCCACGGCACCACGTTCCGCCGCGCCGCCGAAGAAGGCTTGCTGGACTGTGACCGTGTCGTGCAAATCGGCCTGCGTGCACAGGGCTATACCGCTGAAGACTTCAACTGGAGCCGCAAACAGGGGTTCCGCGTGGTGCAGGCCGAAGAGTGCTGGCACAAGTCGCTGGCCCCGTTGATGGCTGAAGTTCGCGAAAAAGTCGGCAATGGCCCGGTGTACCTGAGCTTTGATATCGACGGCATCGACCCGGCCTGGGCGCCTGGCACCGGCACCCCGGAAATCGGCGGCCTGACCACCATTCAGGCGATTGAGATTATTCGCGGCTGCCAAGGCCTCGACCTGATCGGTTGCGATCTGGTAGAAGTCTCGCCGCCTTACGACACCACCGGCAATACCTCACTGCTGGGCGCGAACTTGCTGTACGAAATGCTCTGCGTCTTGCCGGGAGTCACTCACCGCTAAACCCCGCCTCCAGACGGGATGAAGGGTTCGAGGTGCCCTCGTGCACCTCGAACAGCGCCCTCGCCGGCCTGCCGGCTGACCGGGCCGTTTTTGTGCATGACGCGGCCAGCGAGCGGCGCATGCAAGGGGAGCAATTCTTTAGCCAGGATCGCGCGGCTCCGGCCTTCAAGACCTGAGTCAGCACACAAGAACAAAAGGCCTTTGGCTGGCCTGTTACGAATGTTTGTCCGCTTTGCCGGAAAGGCTGCCGCCCCCTTAGCCAGTGTGATCGGAGATGATCATGAATAATAAAAACAGCCCCAATAATGCGGGCCACATTAATTCACCAGGAGTTGACCCGACTCCGAACAACGCACGCCGAACCGGACTCAGGGATGTATTTCGTCTGTTTTTGGGCAACGCGCGCGCCACGCAATACACCCAACGCCACACCCGAAACACCGGTGATGCCACCCATCGCCTGATCGCCTCATAAAAAAAATAATCGGAGACTCGCCATCATGGCTTTAGACCTAATAGTCGTCCTTATCTACGCTGCGGCAATGCTGGTGCTGGGTTACTACGGCATGCGCAAGGCAAAAACCCACGAAGAATACCTGGTCGCCGGGCGCAACCTGGGCCCGACGCTGTACATGGGCACCATGGCCGCCACAGTGCTGGGCGGTGCTTCAACCGTCGGTACGGTGCGTTTGGGTTATGTACACGGGATATCAGGCTTCTGGCTGTGTGCGGCCCTGGGTTGCGGGATCATCGCGCTCAACCTGTTCCTGGCCAAGCCGCTGCTCAAGCTGAAAATCTTTACCGTGACCCAAGTGCTGGAAAAACGTTACAACCCGATGGCTCGCCAGGCGAGCGCGGTGATTATGCTGGCTTACGCGCTGATGATCGGCGTGACCTCCATTTTGGCGATCGGCACCGTGCTTGAAGTGTTGTTCGGCCTGCCGTTCTGGGTATCAGTGGTGCTCGGCGGTGGCGTGGTGGTGGTGTACTCGACCATTGGCGGGATGTGGTCACTGACCCTGACTGACATCGTGCAGTTCGTGATCAAGACCGTGGGCCTGATGTTCGTGCTGCTGCCGATCTGTCTGTACCGTGTCGGCGGCTGGGATGAGTTGGTGAGCAAACTGCCAGCGTCGAACTTCAGCTTCACCAGCATCGGCTGGGACACCATCATCACCTACTTCATGATTTACTTCTTCGGCATTCTGATCGGCCAGGACATTTGGCAGCGTGTATTCACCGCCAAGACTGACAAGGTGGCCAAGTACGCCGGTACGTTCGCAGGGTTCTACTGCATCCTTTACGGCCTGACCTGCGCCTTGATCGGCATGGCAGCCCATGTGCTGATCCCGGACCTGGGCAACGTCAACAACGCATTCGCCGCCATCGTTAAGGTTTCGCTGCCGGACGGCATTCGCGGGCTGGTGATTGCAGCCGCCCTGGCCGCCATGATGTCCACCGCCAGTGCCGGCTTGCTCGCCGCCTCCACCGTATTGACCGAAGACCTGCTGCCCAAGCTGCGCGGCGGCAAGCAGTCGAGCCTGAAGATCAACCGCCTGTTCACCATGCTCACTGGCCTTGTGGTGCTGGCGATTGCTTTGGTGGTGAGCGACGTTATCAGCGCCCTCACGCTGGCCTATAACCTGCTGGTTGGCGGTATGCTGGTGCCATTGATTGGTGCGATCTACTGGAAGCGCGCTACGACGGCAGGCGCCATCAGCAGCATGAGCCTGGGCTTTATCACGGCGCTGATTTTCATGATCAAGGATGGTCTGGACGCCAATACGCCTATCTACTACAGCCTGGCTGTAGGGCTTATCAGCTTTATCGTGGTCAGCTTGCTGGATCGGCGCCCGGCCACAGTGGCCAGCGCTGCCTGATACCCACTTTCTTCAGCGGGCGCGACGTCGGAGCTCGTGCCCGTTTTTTTCGATATCAGGCGATCACGCTGCCACCGTCTTAACGGCGACGTTGCGGACGGCGACGCGAGTCTTCGACAGGGATCGGAATCGGTTGCAGTGGAGGCTCAATCAGGCCCAGTGCAACGCCGACGTCATGCAGCCAGTTTTTCAGTTTGTCTTTCATATTTCCCCCTTGGGGCCACACTTACGACCGGATTCCTTGGTCGCTTCGTACAGATAATAGTCCTAAGTCCTACAAGATGCTTGCTTAAGGTCAATGAACTTTAGGCTAATCCTCCTCTTTTCAAGTCAGGCCGATGCTAGTTGTGGTGCAACTTCTACGTTGCTTTTGAAGGACGCCGTCTGCTGCAACGTTATCCACGCATTCAAGTTGGCGCCCAGCATGCCCTTTCGCCACATCAACCACGTAGTGGCAGAGGCAAAAGGTTGTTTCAAGGGATGTACGCCGACACTTTCACGGCCCGGCAAGCTGGCCAGCATCGAAGCTGGCATCAACGCCACCCCCGACCCCGCCACCACGCACGCCAGCATGCCCTGATAGGACTCAATCTCCATCACACGGCCCATCGCCGCCCGGTCGCTGGCGTACCAGGCCTCAAGACGGGTTCGGTAAGAACAGCCCTGGCGGAAGGCGAACACCTCACGGCCCTGCACGTCCTGGGCGCGGGTGATGGGTGGATGATCCAGATCGCTGATCATCACCAGTTGCTCTTCACAAAACTCAACGCCATCGAGCCCGGCCAGTTCCAGCGGGCCGTCCACCAGCGCCGCATCCAGACGCCCGGTGAGCAAACCTTCGAGCAATTCCCCGCTCGGCGCCGACTGCACGTGCAGGTTCACTGCCGGGTAGGCGCGGTGGTAGCGGGCCAACAAAGCGGGTAAATGGATCGCCGCGGTGCTGTACATCGTGCCAAGGGTGAATTTGCCGGACGGCACGCCGCCCTGTACCGCGCCCAGCGCCTCATCGCGCAGGGCGAACAGGCGTGCGGTGTAATCGAGCAGCACCTTGCCCGCCGGGGACAATTGCAAACGCTGGCGCTCACGCATGAACAGCTCTACACCCATTTGCTCTTCAAGTTGTTTGAGCCGGGTCGACAGATTGGAAGGTACGCGGTGCAGACGTTCAGCTGCACGGGTGATCGAACCTTCTTCGGCCACGGCCTGAAAAATTCGTAATTGGCTGAATTCCACACCATTCTCCAAAACTGAATAAGTCACTCACTATTATTCAATTTTATAGAAAGTCAATCACCGCTAGCCTGACGGTCATTGTCACTGCCCGGAAATCAATAGCATGTCAGCCCTGACTCGCTTACTCGCCAGCTTTATCGCCCTCATGATGGCCATGGGGATTGGCCGTTTTTCACTCACCCCGCAACTGCCACACTTGATCAGCGAAGGTCAGATCGACTTGACCGGCGCCGGGCTGATTGCCGCCGCCAACTATCTGGGCTATTTGATCGGGGCGCTGGATGCCATTCGTGCCAGACGCCCGGAGCAAGTCCGTGGTCGACTTCACACCGGCTTATGGCTGTGCGTGGTGCTGACGCTGATTTCGTACTGGGCACAAGGCTTCTGGCCGCATTTGCTGCTGCGCTTTGGTGCCGGGGTGGCGAGCGCCTGGGTGATGGTGATGATCACCGCGCTGAGCCAGCAAATCGCGGTCAGTGCTGACCGCCCGCGCCTGGGCGCCCTGGTGTTCGCCGGGCCCGGCATTGGCGTGGTGCTGACCGGATTGCTCGCGCTATTTGCCAACGTTCAGGGGCAAAAATCGTCCATGTTGTGGCTGATCTACGCGGTGGCCGCCTTGCTCATGCTGCTGGTGATCATGCCGATCCTGCCACCCGCCAACGGCCTTGCTCCGCACATGCAGACGGCGCCCACAAGCCCACGCCACCCCGGTATCACCCGTCTGGGAGCCATTTATGCGCTGTATGGCTTGGGGTACATCATTCCGGCGACCTTTTTGTCGCAAATGGCCAGCGCGCAATTTCGCGGTCAATGGCAAGCCGATTTGTTCTGGCCAGCTTTCGGCCTGTGCGCGGCCATTGGCGTGGTGCTGATCAGCTTTCACCGGCCCTCGCCGCGCACCACTCGCCTGTGGCTGATGGCCGCGCTGTGGGTGCAGGCGGCCGGCGTGCTGGCATGTTTGCTGCCCAGCAGTGCGGGCCTGGCGCTGGGGGTGGCTTTATGCGGCACGCCGTTCCTGGCCTGCATGCCGCTGGTGATGCAAAGCTCGCGCGACATCGCCCCCCACGCCACTCAGCGCAATGCCGCCTTGCTCACCGCCTGCTTTGCCGTCGGCCAACTGGGCGGGCCTTTGCTGGCAGCCGTCAGCAGCCATTTCAGTGGCGGCCTGCACCCGGCGCTGATCATCGCGGCCAGCGGCCTGGTGCTGGCCGGGGTACTGGCCTTGCAACTGGTTAATTTTGTAGCAGTGCGCGCACCTTGCGACGCACCCACTGCTCCGCGCTGACAAAAGTGATACCTAGCAGCACCAGCACCGCGCCCACGGCGAAGTTGAAGCTTAATGGCTCATCCAGTATCAACACGCCAAAGGTCACCCCGAACAAGGGCGTCATAAACGAAAACACGGCCAGATTGGAGGCCAGGTAACGCTTGAGCAGCCAAAACCACATCAGGTAGCTGAAAAAAGACACCACCAGGCCCTGAAACAAGACGCTGCCAATGGCCAGCCCGGTAAAGCTGAAGTGGGTGATCTGCCCTGTGGCAAGGGCAATCACCAGCAGGCCGATAAAGCCCACGATCAACTGGTAAAACAGGGTCAGCGTGACCGGCGCCTCAGAGAGCCTGGAGCCGCGCACCACCACAGTGGTGACGCCCCAGGCCATGCCCGCCAGCACGCCGTAGGCATCGCCAAGCAAAACGTCGGGGTCCATATCTGCGAACGACATGCCGCCGGCAAAGGAGAATGCAATGCCCAGAAACGCGAGGAAGATCCCCAACCACTGCAGCGGCCGCAGACGCTCACTGGGCAACAACCAGTTCACCCCCAGCGCGGTAAAAATCGGCGCGGTATAGAGGAACACCGACATGTGCGCCGCGCTGGTCAGGTGCAGCCCCTGCGCGATAAAGAAAAACTCCAGGCCAAACAAACTGCCTGCGAGCAGTCCGCCGCGCCAAGTGGATGGCACCTGGTCCCAGCCACCCTTCCAGCAAATCACCAGCCCCACCAGCAGCGCCGAGATGCCCGAGCGGGCCATGGCCTGCATGATCGGGGAAATATCAGGTGCAGCCACTTTGATCAGTACCTGCTGGACACCCCAGATCAGGCAAAGCCCCAGCATGACTTGCAGTGCAAAAGCATCCGTTGCTCGCCGCGAACCACTCATAGCCACACCCAAAAGATAAAAACAGCGCAGGCCGCTGGTTTAAACCAGTTCGATGCGGTCCGCGTGGATCACAATCTTGCCTTCCTTGTAGAGCGCACCAATGGCCTTCTTGAAGTTGCCCTTGCTGACGCCAAACAGGTTGCTGATCTGCTCAGGTGCACTTTTATCACTGACCGGCAGTACGCCATTGTTTTCACGCAACTTGCTGAGGATCTTCGAGTTCAGGCTGCTGGAGGCCTCCTGACCGACCGGCTGCAAACTCAGGCTGATCTTGCCGTCGGCACGAACTTCCTTGATATAGCCTTTTTCTTGCTTGCCCGCGCGCAGGAACTTGAACACTTCGTTCTTGTGGATCAAGCCCCAGTGCTTGTTGTTGATCACGGCTTTAAAGCCCATGTCCGTGGCCTCAGCCACCAGCAGATCAACTTCCTGGCCCACCTGGTAGTTGGCCGGGGTTTTGTCCAGGTAGCGGTCCAGGCGGGCTGTGGCGGTGATGCGGCGTGTGTGCTTGTCCAGGTAAACGTGCACAACCACATATTCGCCAGCGGTCATCTGGCGTTTTTCTTCGGAATACGGCAATAGCAAATCTTTCGGCAGGCCCCAATCAAGGAAAACACCGATGCTATTAATTTCGACGACTTTAAGACTGGCAAACTCACCGACTTGAACTTTTGGTTTTTCAGTGGTGGCAATTAACTTGTCAGCGCTGTCCAAATAAACAAATACGTTAAGCCAGTCTTCGTCTTCACTGGGAATATCTTTGGGAATATAGCGATTGGGCAACAGGATTTCCCCGTCGGCTCCGCCATCCAGATACAAACCAAAGTTAGTGTGTTTAACCACTTGCAAACTGTTGTAGCGACCGATTAAAGCCATGTCCAATACCCTCATTACGTGGGCAGCATTCTACCCGAGTTTGGCCCGGCAAATTGGAGCCGCGCAGCAAGGCTTTCACATTTTTTACAAAAGGCCTGATTTATCAAGGATTTTTGCCACGACCCAAGGACCACTCGTCAGCCCGGCGCGCCCTCAAGCCCCTGCAGAGCAACGCAAAAACAACCCGATGATATGAATTAAAACAGCGAGTTAGCGGGCGCTTAGAGTGTTGATTATGTGCAATGCCAAGGTGCTTATAATATTTCAGGAGGATATTTAACAAGCAATTGTCAAGCATTTCAGTTACTATCGCTGGCCAAGTTATTTTCTACAGGTGAATAGCCGCCATGCGTGTAAAAGCATCCGCCAGCAAAGTAAAGCCAGCTCCCGCTGTTGAAACCAGTGATTCAATCAATGCGCAAATTGCCGCATTCTTGAAGTCCGGTGGCGAGATCCAGCAAATTGACAAAGGCGTCAGCGGCCAAACTTTCGGCGCATCCAAACAGATTTCGCTGGGTAAAAAGTAATACCCCCCGCTTTATAGTGGTCCTGATGCGCTTTGCCTTCCAAAGCGCTGGGACTCCTGAACCCCCTCCCCTCAAGAAATCGACGAACGGCCCCCATCTGCCGGCATACATCCGTATGCTTGAACCTGTCTAAACCAAGCCTTCGAGCCAATCACTGCATCCAGTTGTCAAGGGAGTGACCTATGCTCACACGAGCGTTACTGCTCACCGGCACATTGCTGTCCAGCGCAGCTGTCAATGCACAGGTGTTTTCACGCGAGCTGGGCGATTTCGACCTCAGAATGGGCACCCAGCCCAGCCGCAGCATGGCCCAAGGCCTCGTCAAGCCGACCAGCCCGGGTTCGACTTTCCATGGCGGCCTGGACCTCACGCACAACAGCGGCTGGTATGTCGGCCAATGGGCGCCCACCATGGGCCTCAAGCCCGGCAGCAATCTGGAAGTCGATTCGTACCTCGGTTACAAACACCCGTTTGACCAGACCCTGAGCTATGAACTGGGGATGATTCATTACAGCTACCCCAAGGTCAGCCCCATGGACAGCCAGCAGTTTTATGCGGGACTGACCGTGTTGGGCACGCGCTTTGGCGCAGCGTTCAGCAATGACCCGGATCGACGCGACAGCACCGTGTTTGCCGATCTGGGCGCCAATCGCACGCTAGGCGTCGGGGTGAGCCTGAAATACACCACCCACCAACTGGGCACGCCGGTATCCATCGCCGATGGCGGCAGCGTGCGTACGTTCAATGATTGGTCGATCACCTTCTCACGGCCCTGGATGGGCGTGAACCTGAACGTGATCTACAGCGACTCCAGCCTCGACGGCGGAGATTGCTCGGCGTACTCGGGGCAAAACCCGCAATGCGATGGGTTACTGACGTTCAAGGCTGAACGTACGTTTTATTGAGAGAGGGATTACAAAGCCGTCCCGTCTTCGACGCCGCGCTGTCGCGCATCAAACAGACCACTGTAGTCGCTGACGAGGTACGAAGGCTGCGATCGGCCTGCGTGGTTTAACGGAGCCTCTTACGGCTTAGATCAAGATCAAAAACCAGATCAAGATCAAAAGATCGCGAGCAAGCTCGCTCCTACAGGGTCTTATGAGCGAGCTTGCCTCGCGATCTTTTGCTCTTAAAAGACCGAGAGGCAAACCTTATCCGTAAACCTTACTCAGCAGCCGGGGCTTCTGGCTTGCGGCGCTTGAGCGGTGCCATGCCGTCCTTGCTGACCAGCGACAGGGCGTCGGTCTTTGGGCGGTTGGCAATTTTGCGTTTGGTCGGGGCCTTGGCGCCGGTCTTTTTCTTGTCGCCTTTGCCGTCAGTCTTTTTCTTCTTCACGCCAACGGCTTTGCCCGAAGCCTTGACCTTTTTCGGCCCGCTGTAGGTGCCTTTGACTTCTTTGATCACACGGCGCTCGAAGCTTTGCTTCAAGTAGCGCTCGATGCTGGACATGAGGTTCCAGTCACCGTGGCAAATCAGCGAGATCGCCAGACCGTCGTTGCCGGCACGGCCAGTTCGGCCAATGCGGTGAACGTATTCGTCGCCGCTGCGCGGCATGTCGAAGTTGATCACCAGATCCAGACCTTCAACGTCCAGACCACGGGCGGCCACGTCGGTGGCGACCAGAATTTTCACGCCGCCCTGCTTCAGGCGATCAATGGCCAGCTTGCGGTCTTTTTGGTCTTTCTCACCGTGCAAGACAAACGCCTTGTACTCCTGAGCGACCAGACGGCCGTAGATGCGGTCGGCCATGGCGCGGGTGTTGGTGAAGACGATGGCTTTTTGATAAGTCTCATTGGCCAGCAGCCAGTTCACGATTTGTTCTTTGTGCTGGTTGTGGTCAGCGGTGATCACTTGCTGACGCGTGGTAGCGTTCAGTTGGCTGACCTGGTTGAGCTGCAAGTGCTCAGGGTTGTTCAAGACTTTGCCGATCATGTCACGCAGGCCCGAACCACCGGTGGTGGCCGAGAACAACATGGTTTGCTGACGGTTCGGGCATTCGTCAACCAGACGCTGCACGTCTTCGGCGAAGCCCATGTCGAGCATGCGGTCAGCTTCGTCGAGTACCAGCACTTCAACTTCGTTGAGTTGCAGGTTGCCGGCGTTCAGTTGCTCCAGCAAACGGCCTGGCGTGCCGATCAGGATGTCAGGCACTTTGCGCAACATGGCGGCCTGCACCTTGAAGTCTTCACCACCGGTGATCAGGCCAGACTTGATGAACGTGAACTGCGAAAAGCGTTCAACTTCTTTCAAGGTTTGCTGCGCCAGCTCGCGGGTCGGCAGCAAAATCAACGCTTTGATGCTGACGCGGATTTTGGCTGGGCCAATCAGGCGATTGAGAATCGGCAGAACGAAAGCGGCGGTTTTGCCACTCCCGGTTTGAGCTGTAACCCGCAGGTCACGCCCCTCGAGCGCGAGCGGGATGGCCGCTGCTTGCACAGGCGTAGGCTCGACAAATTTAAGCTCGGCCACAGCTTTAAGCAGGCGTTCGTGCAGGGCGAAATCGGAAAACACGGGTGCTACCTCGAAGAAATGCGAAAAATCAGCGGCATAGAGTAACGGTTTCGAGCGCTCAGGCCGAGTTTCTTTGCACCAACGGCGCGAAACAAATGCTTTTTTAGGGTCTTTAGTCCAAAGACAGCCCCTAAATCGTCTTGAGATGGTCTAATCCCATGGCCATTTCTTTTGGGATAACGCTTTAACTTATGGATACTCAAACACTCTGGAGCGAATTTGAACGCCTTTGGGCCAACCTGGATCACTATCCTTGGCTGTCGTCCGTTCTGGGACTGATCGTATTGGTGAGCGTCGCCCTGCTCGCCGGTCACATTGCCCGCATCATTATCTTGCGCGTCACCAAAATGCTCGCACGCCAGCCAGCCCTGCACTGGGTCAGCGATTTGCGCGAACACAAAGTGTTCCATCGCGTGGCACAAATGACGCCGTCACTGATGATCCAGTTTGGCCGCAATTTGGTCCCGGACCTGAGCGACAACGGTCGCCAATTCCTCGGCAACCTGGCCCTGGCCATCACCATTTTTGTGTTGACGCGGGTCATCACCGCCCTGCTCGATGCCTTGCTCGACATCTACGCTCGCACCAACTACGCCAAGACCCGGCCCATCAAGGGCTATATCCAGCTGGGCAAGATGCTGCTGTATGTGTTCTCCGCGATCATCATTGTCGCCACCCTGATCGACCGCTCGCCGATGCTGTTGCTCTCGGGTCTGGGCGCCATGTCTGCGGTTATTTTGTTGGTCTACAAAGACACCCTGTTGTCTTTTGTCGCCAGCGTTCAGTTGACCAGCAACGACCTGCTGCGTGTGGGCGACTGGATCGAAATGCCCCAAGTGGGTGCCGACGGCGATGTCATGGACATCACGCTGCACACCGTCAAAGTGCAGAACTTCGACAAGACCATCGTCTCCATCCCGACCTGGCGCCTGATGTCCGAGTCGTTTAAAAACTGGCGCGGCATGCAGCAATCCGGCGGTCGACGGATCAAGCGCAGCCTGTTCATTGATGCCGCTGGCGTCGGGTTTCTGACCGACGAGCAGGAGCAGCGCCTGGAGCAAGTGCGTTTGCTGAGCGACTATCTGTCGCGTAAAAAAGCCGAACTCAAGAGCTGGAACGAAGCCCAGGGCAATGTGGCGGCGATGTCAGCCAACCGTCGGCGTATGACCAACATAGGCACCTTCCGCGCCTACGCACTGGCCTACCTGCGAAGCCACGCGATGATCCAGCCCAACATGACCTGCATGGTCCGCCAGATGCAAGCCACGCCCCAGGGCGTGCCACTTGAAATCTACTGCTTCACCCGCACCACGGTGTGGGACGAATACGAGCAAATCCAGGGCGATATTTTCGATTATCTGTTGTCGGTCCTGCCGGAGTTTGGCTTGAGCGTGTATCAACAGCCAAGTGGCAATGACTTGCGTCAGGGGCTGATGAACAAGATCAACCCGCCGCACGTAGCAGCTGAAGACTGAGTCACGGGTAAGTCGCCGCAGCCAGTGATGGCTGCGGCGACGTGGCAGCGTTAGCTGTGTTTGAACTGCGGATCACCGCTCAGTTCGAATAACAACTTGATGCCTTCGGGCCAGTCACCCAGGCCACTCTCATGATTGATGTGCCTGGCTTGCTGCAACCACACTAATTCACTGCCCCACGCCTCGCTGAAGGCTGTCGCGCGCTCGACGCTGACATAGGGATCATCCGTGCTGGCCACGGTTATCGAGTCAAAGGGCAGTTTCCCCAAGTGCATGGGTGAAAACCCTGACGTGCCTTGCGGATAACTCGGCGCTTCGGTGTCGCTGGGGGCTACCAGCAGCGCGCCGCGAACCCGGTTTTTGGCATCAGCGGGGTACTGCTGCGACCACGCCGCAATCAGGTTGCACGCCAGACTGTGCCCCACCAACACCACCGGTCGCTGGCTGGAAGTGACTTTGTCGTGTAATCGCTGAACCCAGTCAGCGCACACCGGCGTGTTCCAATCGTCTTGCTTGACCCGTTTCAGACCGCTGTAGTTCTTCTCCCAGCGCGTTTGCCAGTGATCTTCCCCCGAATTATTCAGGCCCGGCAAGATCAACACTTTGACTGTCATTCCCACTCCCCTTTAAGGCGTTAGATAGGGTCTGTTGACGTTTCATTGCGGTCGCGACGAGACGTCAACAGACCTTGGGCCTTAAGGACCTTAGCCCCTGATAGCCTTGCGGTCTAGCCGGCTGATCCACACGGCCAGCAGAATCACCGTGCCGCCTAACATTAACCTGCCCAACGGTTCGTGCTGGTTCCAGATCAGCAGGTTCAGCAGCAAACCCACCGGTACATGCAAGTTGTTCATCACCGCCAGGGTGCCGCCGCTGACCAGGCACGCGCCTTTGTTCCACCAGTACATGCCCAGCGCCGTCGACACCAGGCCCAGAAACAGCAACACGCCCCACTGCAACGGTGCGTCGGGCAAAAAGTGCGCTTTGCCAAACAGCAGGAAAGCCGGCAACACCACAATCAAGGCACCCACATAAAAGAACCCGAAACGCCGGTAGCCCGGTAGCTCACTCGGATAACGCACCACCAGTCGTCGGAACAGCACCTGACCGGCGGCATACGTAAAGTTGGCCAGTTGCAGCAGCAGGAAGCCTTTGAAGAAGTCCGGGCTGATGCTGTCGAACCGAATCACCGCAGCCCCGCCAACGGCCACTAGCGCGGCGACCAGCGCCCACGGATTGAAGCGCCGGTTCAGCGCATCTTCAATCAGGGTGACGTGCAGCGGCGTAAGGATGGTGAACAGCAGCACCTCGGGCACCGTGAGCACACGAAAGCTCAGGTACAGGCAGACGTAGGTGATACCAAACTGCAGGGCGCCAATCAGCAGCATGCCGCGCATGAAGCCGGGTTCGACCTGGCGCCAGCGTGTCAGCGGGATAAAGACCAGACCGGCCAGCACCACACGCACCAGCACGGCGAAGTAACTGTCGACGTGCCCCGCCAGATACTCGCCAATAAGGCTGAAGGAAAACGCCTGAATCAGCGTCACAACTAGCAAATAACCCATAAATCTCTCGCCCGGTATTGAGTGGACGCGACCTTAGCGGTTTTTCAGCACGCTGCGCTATCGGCCCGTAAACCGCAGGCAAAAAAAACCCGATCCAGCGTTAGAGCTGATCGGGCGATAGCACTCAAAGAAAGTGCCAAGGGAGGTTCGATGCGCGAACCGCTTGCTTGAAGGAGCAGTGAAGCGAATTAAGCCATGCAACGATTATCTGTTGATTAACAAACCCGGCTCAGGCCACATCTGAAAGCCTGGCTTTGGCTTGGTTCAACCCTTTTTCCTGGAAGTCGCCGCCCAGATTCATGCCTTCGGCATGGATAAAGGTCACGTCATGGATGCCCACAAAGGCCAGTACCTGGCGCAGGTACGGTTCTTGGTGGTCTGCGGTGCTACCCGCATATATCCCGCCGCGTGCGGTGAGCACGAATGCTTTTTTCCCGGTGAGCAGACCCTGGGGGCCGGTGTCGGTGTATTTGAAAGTCAGGCCGGCGCGCAACACATGGTCCAGCCAGGCTTTGAGGGTGCTGGGGATCGCAAAGTTGTACATCGGCGCCGCCAGTACCAGCACGTCAGCCGCCAGCAGCTCGTCGGTCAGCTCATTGGAGCGCTGCAAGGAAGCCTGTTCTGCGGCATTACGCTGCGCCTCGGGCTTCATCCAGCCGCCCAGCAAATCGGCGTCCAGATGCGGTACCGGGTTCACAGCTAGATCGCGCACAGTCAGGCGATCAGCCGGATGCAGGGTTTTCCAGTGACTGATGAACTGCTGTGTCAGCTCGCGGGAAAATGAATCCTGTTGGCGAGCGCTGCTTTCGATGATCAGAACATTAGACATGGGCGGTAGGCTCCATCTGTGAATGCTGTAAGGCGATGGAGTGAATCCTAGAGGGCATTTCATTGATGAAAAAGCGTAAATATCTGCTACAACCTATCTATAAATTTGTTTATTAATGAGTACCCTGTACAACAGGCTGCGGCCACACAACGACTCGTTACCAAAGGAATACAACGTGAAAGCGCCCCGCGTGACCCTTGACCAATGGCGCACGCTGCAAGCGGTGGTCGACCACGGTGGCTTTGCGCAAGCTGCTGAGGTGCTGCATCGCTCGCAGTCGTCTGTCAGTTACACCGTCGCTCGCATGCAAGACCAGCTCGGCGTACCGCTTTTGCGCATCGACGGGCGCAAAGCCGTGCTCACCGAAGCCGGCGGCGTTTTACTACGGCGCTCGCGCCAGTTGGTCAAACAAGCCAGCCAGCTTGAAGACCTCGCCCACCACATGGAACAAGGCTGGGAAGCCGAAGTGCGGCTGGTGGTTGACGCCGCCTACCCGAATGCACGACTGGTGCGCGCCTTGACCGCTTTTATGCCGCAGAGCCGTGGCTGTCGTGTGCGGCTGCGCGAAGAAGTCCTGTCGGGCGTCGAAGAGGTTTTGCTGGAAGGCGTGGCCGACCTGGCCATCAGCAGTTTCAATATTCCGGGCTACCTGGGCACAGAACTGAGCACCGTCGAATTCATTGCCGTGGCCCATCCCGATCACGCCCTGCATCGTATGCAACGGGTACTGCACTTCCAGGACCTTGAAAGCCAGTTGCAAGTGGTGATTCGCGACTCGGGCCGCCAGCAACCCCGCGACGTGGGCTGGCTGGGCTCTGAGCAGCGCTGGACGGTCGGCAGCCTGGCCACGGCCGCCGCCTTTGTGGGCAGCGGCCTGGGCTTTGCCTGGCTACCCCGGCACATGATCGAGCGCGAGCTTAAAGAAGGCGTGCTCAAAGCGTTGCCACTGGATCAAGGCGGTGACCGCCACCCGGTGTTCTACCTGTACGCCAACAAAGACAAACCGCTGGGCCCGGCGACACAAATACTGGTGGAGTTGTTGCGCACCTTTGATACCGCCCCCCTGGACGCAGCCTTTGCTGCCCCTGAACAGGCATAAAACAAAGATTGCAGCCATGACAGCGGTGGGCAGGAACATAGATCCCGAATATCCTGTCCAAGCTTCGCGGCTGGCCATTCATCAGTGCCAACCTCATCCCGTCATCTATTCAACACACAGCGCGTGCGTTCTCTGACGCTGCTGCTTTCACTTTTCAGGACTTTTGACTTATGTTGAAAAAAATTGTTTTTGCTGCCAGCGCCCTGCTCTTCGCCGCCAACCTGATGGCTGCGACGCCTGCGGCAAACAAAAAAGCGCAAACCCCACCTGCCCAAAAAGCCCCTCACGTGCTGCTGGACACCAGCTTCGGCCCGATTGAAATCGAACTGGACCCGGTAAAAGCACCGATCAGCAGCAAAAACTTTTTGAGCTATGTCGATAGCGGCTTTTACAACAACACCATTTTCCACCGCGTGATCCCGGGCTTTATGGCTCAGGGCGGCGGTTTTACCGGGCAGATGGTGCAGAAAACAACCCGCGACCCGATCAAGAACGAAGCCAGCAACGGCCTGCATAACGTGCGCGGCACCTTGTCGATGGCACGCACTTCCAACCCAGACTCCGCGACCAGCCAGTTCTTTATCAACGTGGTGGACAACGCGATGCTCGATCCGGGCCGTGATGCCGGTTACGCCGTGTTTGCCAAAGTCGTAAAAGGCATGGATGTGGTGGACAACATCGTTAACACCCAGACCACCAGCAAATCCGGCATGCGCGATGTGCCGATTGACCCTATCTACATCAAGTCTGCCAAACGCATCGACTAAGCCTAATCGCTTCGAATGCTGCGGGGAGCTTGACCGGCCCAGGCCGGTCATACCACTAAAGGAGAGCCCGCTCAGCGGGCGTCAGTGACCATGCTTTATCGTCGTTTTGAACAACTGATCGATATTTTTCGCGAAGCCCCCAGCGCCGAACCGCCCAACACTGTTTGGGCGTTTTACATCTATTACCTGCGCCAGGTCTGGCCACTGTTTGCCGCCTTGCTGATAGTCGGGCTGGTCGCCGCCTTGATTGAAGTTTCACTGTTCAGTTACTTGAGCACCCTGATCGATCTGGCCCAGGGCACGCCCAACACTGAGTTTTTCAGCATTCACAGCGGTGAGCTGATCTGGATGGCAGTGGTGGCGCTGATCATTCGCCCGGTGTTTTTCGGCTTGCATGATCTGCTCGTGCACCAGACTCTGAGCCCGAGCATGACCAGCATGATCCGCTGGCAAAACCACAGCTATGTGCTCAAGCAAAGCCTCAACTTTTTCCAGAACGACTTCGCCGGTCGTATTGCCCAGCGCATCATGCAAACCGGCAACTCGCTGCGCGACTCTGCCGTGCAGGCCGTCGATGCGTTGTGGCACGTGCTGATCTACGCCATCAGTTCGCTGGTGCTGTTTGCCGAAGCGGACTGGCGGCTGATGATTCCGCTGCTGACCTGGATCGTGCTCTACATCGGCGCGTTGTATTACTTCGTGCCACGGGTCAAGGAACGCTCGGTGGTGTCTTCGGATGCGCGCTCTAAATTGATGGGCCGGATCGTTGACGGCTACACCAACATCACCACCCTCAAGCTGTTTGCCCACACCAATTACGAGCAGCAATACGCCCGCGAAGCGATCATCGAACAAACCGAAAAAACCCAACTGGCCAGCCGCGTCGTGACCAGCATGGACGTGGCCATCACCTCCATGAACGGGCTGCTGATTGTCAGCACCAGCGGCCTTGCGCTGTGGTTGTGGAGCCAGTCACTGATCAGCGTAGGCGCCATTGCCCTGGCCACTGGCCTGGTGATTCGCATCGTCAACATGTCTGGCTGGATCATGTGGGTGGTCAACGGCATTTTTGAAAACATCGGCATGGTCCAGGACGGTCTGCAAACCATTGCGCAACCCGTTACGGTCAAGGACAAGGACAACGCACCACGCCTGAAGGTCGATCGCGGTGAAGTGCGCTTTGAACACGTGGACTTTCACTACGGCAAACAGAGCGGGATCATCAGCGACCTGAACCTGGTGATCAAACCCGGCGAAAAAATCGGCTTGATCGGACCGTCCGGGGCGGGCAAATCGACGCTGGTAAACCTGCTGTTGCGCCTGTATGACCTGCAAGGCGGGAAGATTCTGATAGACGGTCAGAATATCGCCGAAGTGACGCAAGAAAGCCTGCGCGAACAGATCGGAATGATCACTCAGGACACGTCTTTGCTGCACCGTTCGATCCGCGACAACTTGCTGTATGGCAAGCCGGACGCCACCGACGATGAACTCTGGGCAGCCGTGCGAAAAGCCCGTGCCGATGAGTTTATTCCTGCCCTTTCCGATGCTCAGGGGCGTACCGGTTTTGACGCCCATGTGGGCGAGCGCGGGGTCAAATTGTCGGGTGGTCAGCGCCAGCGGATCGCTATAGCACGGGTGTTGCTGAAGAATGCGCCGATCCTGATCATGGACGAAGCGACCTCGGCGCTGGACTCCGAAGTCGAAGCCGCGATCCAGGAAAGTCTCGAAACCTTGATGCAAGGTAAAACCGTGATTGCCATCGCTCACCGGCTTTCGACCATCGCACGTATGGACCGTTTGGTCGTCCTCGAAAAAGGTCAGATTGCCGAATCCGGCACCCACGCCGAACTGCTCGCACATGGCGGTTTGTATGCCCGTCTGTGGCAACACCAAACGGGTGGATTTGTCGGCCTCGACTGATCCAAAAAAACACAACCTGTAAAGCCCGCGCAACACATCGCCAGAGCCCGTCGTTAAAGGGCTCTGGCGTTTTTTTTGAGGTCTGGAAAATCCCCGGTCGCCTGCTGTAATGACGTAAAGATTCAGATGAATCTTGTCGTCAATTGCAGGATGCACAATCGTGTTTTTTGATCGATAGAGTTATCTATCCTGGATCCTTAAATGAACTTGCTCAAACGTTCGGCAACGGAGTTGGTGGGTACTTTCTGGCTGGTACTTGGCGGTTGTGGCAGCGCGGTGCTGGCAGCCGCTTTTCCCAATGTGGGGATCGGCCTGCTCGGTGTTGCCCTGGCCTTTGGCTTGACCGTGCTGACCATGGCGTTCGCCATCGGGCACATCTCGGGCTGCCACCTCAACCCGGCAGTGTCATTTGGGTTGTGGGTGGGTGGCCGTTTTCCTGCCAAAGAGTTGCCCGCCTACATCATTGCCCAAGTACTGGGCGGGATGATTGCGGCAGCCCTGTTGTACTTCATTGCCAGCGGCAAGCCCGGCTTTGATCTGGCAGCCAGTGGCCTTGCCGCCAACGGTTATGGCGAGCACTCGCCCGGTGGTTACTCAATGGTCTCGGGGCTGGTGTGCGAAGTGGTCATGAGTGCGATGTTTATCCTGATCATCATGGGCGCCACTGACAAACGGGTGCCGCCCGGCCTGGCACCGATTGCCATTGGCTTGGCCTTGACCCTGATTCACCTGATTTCCATCCCGGTGACCAATACCTCGGTCAACCCCGCGCGCAGCACCGGCCCGGCGTTGATAGTGGGCGGCTGGGCACTTGAGCAGTTGTGGATGTTCTGGCTGGCGCCATTGGTCGGGGCGGCCATCGGTGCCCTGACTTATCGCTGGCTGGGGTCTGTTGACGTGACATTGCAGACGAGCCAGCAACCGCTGGCCAGCGAACACGTTTAACCGCAAAACCGGCGAGAATCAGGCCTGCCGGTATGGCAGCGCCGTTCTCGCCTCTTCGGCATAGGCCAGCACGCCCTCTCGCTCACGCGCCAGAAAATCACTGACGGCAGCTTTCAAGCCCTGATGGCGCAGGTAATGCCAAGAGTGCGTAATCACCGGTTCAAAGCCGCGTATCAGTTTGTGCTCGCCCTGAGCGCCGGCATCAAACCGCTGGATGCCGTGAGCGATGGCGTAATCCATGCCCTGGTAAAAACAGGTTTCGAAATGCAAACGGTCAAACTCGGCCAAACAACCCCAGTAACGACCATACAAGCTGCCGCCCCCGATCAGGCTAAAAGCCATGGCCACCGGGGTTGAGCCTTGTTTGGCCAGCACCACGCGAATCGCTTCGGGCATGCGCTCGGCCAGCAAGCTGAAAAAGTCACGGGTCAGGTACGGCGTCTGGCGTCGCACCGCGTAGGTGTTGGCGTAGCAGGCGTAGACAAAATCCCACTGCACCTCAGTCACTTGCTGGCCCTCCAGCCATTCAAACTCGAACCCCTGCCCCGCCACTTGCTCGCGCTCTTTGCGCATTTGCTTGCGCTTGCGCGAACTCAGAACGTCGAGAAAATCCTGAAAATCGCGGTACTCGCGGTTTTGCCAATGGAACTGACAGCCCAACCGTTGCAACCAGCCAGGCTGTTGCGCCAACGCGGTATCCGCCAGCGCATCGGTGAAGTTGATGTGCGCGCTGGACAGCCCTTCGATCTCCAGATAACCGGGCAATGCGGCCAATAATTCGAAACCGTCTTCAGGCCGTGCGGCCAGCAATCGCGGGCCGCTCACCGGGCTGAAAGGCACTGCGGTCAGCAGTTTGGGGTAGTACTCGATCCCGGCCCGCTCACAGGCGTTCGCCCATTCGTGATCGAACACGTACTCGCCGTAGGAATGCCATTTTCGATAGCTGGGCAATGCTGCCAGCACGCGATCGTTTTCAACGTGCAGCAGGTGTTCAGACTGCCAGCCGGAATGCGCACCCAGACTGCCGCTGTCCTCCAGTGCACTGAGAAACCCATGGCGAAGGAACGGTTGCGCCACCGGCACCAGCGCATCCCATTGCTCGGCCGAGATGGCGGACAGGCTGTCCAGACGTTGTAACGGCATTCAAAGGCCCTGACCTGTTGCGTTAGAACGGCGATGTTAGCACCCGCTTATGACACTGCGCCTTTTACATTTCAACACAATGGCTGGATCCCTTAGAAACCCACGCCTGTAGATGAGTCGATTCAGCTCGAGAGTGCGTTGTCACAGAGTTGCTATCACTGTGCCACTTTTCTGTCATATCCAATCGTGATACTGGCGCCGCTTCTTAGAAGTCGGGGTTATGAGTGAGCGCTTATCAACCCACGTAAACATCAAATTAGCGAGCCCATAAGGGCCGAGTGTTTTTGGGGTGGCAACGTCCATCTCACTACTGGGAGATTCATATGCGTCTTGTTTCTACACGGATTGCGGCGGGACTGTGTGGCGGGCTGGTATTAGGCATGAGTGTTCCAGCAAGCGCTGGCGTTGATGCAAAACTACTGGAAATGCTCAAGGCAAACGGCTCTATTTCTGCGGCGCAGTACGCCGAACTGCAAACCGAGTTGACCAGCGAGAAACAAGCTCAACAAGAAGCCGCTGCGGATCAGGTTAAAAAATCTGACCTCAGCGCTTTCGAACAAAAAGTGGCCTGGGCTGCCAAAACCGAATTCAAGGGCGATGTTCGGGTCCGTCAGGAAACCGTCAAAATTGATGGCGAATCCGATGGCAAAAACCGTGACCGCCAACGTATTCGTGCTCGCCTGGGTGCTTACACCGAAATCAACCCGCAAGTGAACACCGGCATCCGTATCGCCACCGGCGGCAGCGACGACGCACGCTCCACCAACCAGGACCTGGACAACTACTTCGACAAGAAGCAGCTGTGGCTGGACATGGCTTACGTTGACTATCACCCGACAGCGATCAAAAACCTGCACCTGGTGGGCGGCAAGATGCCACAACAGTGGGTCAGCATGGGCGACGTGATCTGGGATAGCGACATCAACCCTGAAGGTGTGTCTGCCTCCTACAAAACCAACCTGGGCAGCAGCGGCGTCGAAGTGTTCGGCAGCACCGGCTACTACACCCTCAAAGACAACGTGAACGGCGATGGCGTGCAGTTCAAAAATGACTTGAGCATGTATGCCGGCCAGCTGGGTGCACGTTTCGCACCGACCGACAGCCTGAAAGTGACCCTGGGTGGTAGCGTTTACGGCTTCCACAACGACGAAGACAGCCGCTGCCCAACCACCGGCACCAAGACCACGCCGTGCGCCCTGGCCGTTAACGGCAACAGCACCAGCGAGTTCCGCCTGTGGGAAGGTTTCGGTCAGGTCGACATCGCCAACCTGCCGGTTCCGCTGTCGCTGTACGGCCAATACGTGCACAACTCCGAGACCGACAGCGATCAGGACGACGCCTGGTTGGTGGGTTTCAAGAGCAAGCTCAACGCCTTCAGCCTGGACTACAACTACCGCGACGTTCAGCGTAACGCTGTGGTCGGCGCCTTCACTGACTCTGACTTCGCCAACGGCACCACCGGTTCTCGCGGTCACAAGTTCAAAGTGGGTTACGAAATCGACAAGAACTTTGGTGTCGGCGTGACGTACTTCCTGACCAAGGCTGACTACGCAACCTCCACCCAGAAAGATGCCAGCACCAACACGCTGCAACTGGACGTAGAAGCCAAGTTCTAAACCGTTTCACGCAACAAACACGCCGCAGAACTCATTCAGCGGTGTGTGTTTACCCGCAGTGCGTGAATGCCGTCGGTCCCCATCCCATCCCCGACGGCATTTGCGCTTGCGCCCTACCGCTGACGCGATTGCTCGCTCAGCATCCGCTCAACCGTCGCGTCCAGGTCAGTGGGCTGCGGTTCGGGCAGCGCCTTCAACGTGGCACTCATCAAGCGCATTTGCCGGATAAAGCGCCGACAATTGGGGCAAAACAGCAAATGATGACGCATCTGCAAACGCTCACGAACACTCAACTGCCGGTCCATGTGGTCACTTGATCGCGCAACGTATTGCTTGCAGCTCAACATTCGCCTGTCTCCTCGAAATGCTCCACGGTCGCAAAGACTTTAAGCCGGGCACGATGCACCAGCACTCGGGCATTAGAGAGCGATATGTCGAGAAGATTACAAATCTGTTCCAACTCCAGCCCCTGGCGTTCACGCAATAGCAGCACCGAGCTTTGCAGTTGCGGCAGGCTGAGCAGCGTGCGCTCAAGGCATTCACGCAACTCTTGTTCCGTAAGCAGCGCTTCCGGGGTGTCCTGGTGCCAGGCATAAGGCCCCAATAACCAGTGGCCATCGCTGGCAAAGCGCTCATCATCAACTGTACCGTGGGGTGACGGCAGGTCGTCGAGCAAGACTTCGCGACGATTGTGTTTAAGGCGGGTTTTGGCAGCGTTAGCGGTGATGGTCAGCAGCCAGGTTTTGAGGCTGGAACGGCCTTCGAAGCCGCGCAGGTTGCGCACTACTGACAACCAGGCGTCCTGCACAACTTCATCGGCATGCCGACTGCCGACAATCGCATAGGCCACGGCGAGCATGGCCCCTTGATAGGTACTGACCAACTGCCGAAAAGCCTGTTGCTCACCGGCGAGCAGGCGCTGGAGTAGTTCAGAGTCGTCAGCAGCAGCCATTAACGCTCCCGGGGCAGAATCAACCACCCTGGTGGGAGCGGGCTTGCTCGCGATGCAAACAACGCGGTGCTCAAGACAAACCGAGCTGCCTGAATCGCGAGCAAGCCCGCTCCCACAGGATGTGGCTTTGGGCCTTGGTTATCGTTTACGCAGGATCACGCTGCCTATCGAGTAGCCGGCACCGAACGAGCTGAGTACCGCCAGCGAACCACTGGCCAGATCATCCTGGTAGGTGTGGAAGGCAATTACCGAACCGGCAGAACTGGTGTTGGCGTAGGTATCAAGGATCACCGGCGCTTCTTCAACCGACGCTTCGCGGCCCAGCAGGCGCTTGACGATCAGGTGGTTCATGCTCAGGTTGGCCTGGTGCAGCCAGAAGCGTTTGACGTCAGCCACTTCGACTTTGTTTTCTTCCAGGTGCTGGCCGATCAGTTCAGCCACCATCGGGCAGACATCACGGAATACCTTGCGGCCTTCCTGCACGAACAGCTTGTCCGGGCTGTCGGGGTTTTCGTCCGAAGCACGATTGAGGAAGCCAAAGTTGTTGCGGATATTGTTCGAGAAGGTGGTCAGCAGTTTGGTGCTGACGATGTCGAACTGATGACTGGAAGTCGCCAGGTCAGCGCGCTCAACCACAATGGCGGTGGCCGCATCGCCAAAAATAAAGTGGCTGTCGCGGTCACGGAAGTTCAAGTGACCGGTGCACACTTCCGGGCTCACCAGCAGCACCGCGCGGGCCTGACCCAGTTGCACGCTGTTGCTGGCCGTCTGCAGACCGAAGGTCGCTGACGAGCACGCCACGTTCATGTCAAAACCAAAACCCTGAATGCCCAACGCCTGTTGCACTTCAATGGCGATGGCCGGGTACGGGCGCTGCAGGTTTGAGCAGGCCACGATCACGCCGTCGATATCTGCGGCAGTCTTGCCGGCCCGCTCCAACGCTTGCTTGGCGGCACCGACGGCCATTTCGCAGAGCACGGACATCTCGTCGTTGGAACGCTCAGGTAAACGCGGGCGCATGCGTTGCGGGTCAAGGATGCCGTCCTTGTCCATCACAAAGCGGCTTTTGATACCTGAGGCTTTTTCGATAAAGGCAGCGCTGGACTCGGCCAGAGGCTCAATGTCACCGGCCTCGATTGCGCCAGCGTTGTCGGCGTTGAACTGTTGCACATACGCGTTGAAGGACTGCACCAACTCTTCGTTGGAAATGCTGTTGGCCGGGGTGTACAGGCCGGTGCCACTGATGACGACGTTATACACGGTCGTTCCTCTTATTCTGTTCAAGCCGAAAATAATCGTGTCAGGTAGTTATAGCCGCGAAGTTTGCCATAAATGGCAACATTTGGCCTGATTTGCCGAATCATGAAAACGCGCCCTCCGGCAGGATCGACCTTAAGCGTCCACCAGACTCCATTGCTTGCTCAACCGCTTATCCGAAATCGGCACTTTGGTACCCAATTGCTGGCCGAACAGCGACACGCGATATTCCTCCAGCCACCAGCGGTACAACTCCAGTTGCGGGTCGCGCTTGCCTTCCTGGGCATGCTTGGCTGCGCGCGCCTGGTACTGTGCCCACAAACCTGCCAGCTCAGCACTCCAGACCCGGTCTTTCTGAACCTGACCCGGCAGTTTTTCCAGGCGCATTTCAATGGCCTTGAGGTAGCGCGGCAGTTCTTTGAGCCACTGCGCCGGAGTTTCTCGAACAAAGCCCGGATACACCAAATGGCTCAGTTGCTGCTTGATGTCATTCAAGGCCACCGCCTGGGCCAGATCAATCTTGCCCTTGAAGCGCTTTTGCAGCCCGTGCCACAGCTTGAGAATGTCCAGCGTCAGTTTAGCCAGCTTCTCTGCGTGCTCGGTCAAGGCACCGCGCTTGCGCTCGGCCAACGACGCCAGCCCCACACCATCTCGCGGCAACGTCGCTTCGCCCTCAAGGATGCAGCTGTCGAGGCTGGCCAACAGGATGTCTTCAACCAGGCTCTCGACTCGGCCCAGCTCGCGGTACAACAAGCCCAGTTCGGTCTGGCCCGGCAACTTGCTGCGCAAGAACTTGGCAGGTTCAGCCAACTGCTGCATCAGCAAACGCTGCAAGGCCCGGCGGTGCTGATACTCCGCCTCGGCAGGCGTTGAAAAGCGCCCTTCCTTGACGGTATTGCCCTCTTCCACCAGCGCCGGGTAGACGGTCATCGACAGCCCGGCGATCTTTTGCTGGGTTTTCTCGGCCACCGGCGCAAAGACTTTGGCTTCGACAGGCTGCTGGCTTTTAGCTGTTTGCGGCACCGCCAAAGCCGCCTGACTGGCTTGCGCAAAGCGTGCCGTCAGTTCGGCAAGGTCACGACCTTCACCCAGGAACTTACCGTCGCCGTCGACAATTTCGAGGTTCATCTTCAGATGATTCTCAACCTGCTGCGCGGCTTCGGCCCACGCTTCGTCAGTCACCCGTGCGCCGGTCATGCGCAGCAGTTCACGGCCCAATGCCTGCGGCAACGAACCTTCTGCAAACGTCATGCGTTGCAGCGCGGCTTTGACGAAGTCCGGCACCGGGACGAAGTTTTTGCGCAAGGCCTTGGGCAAACTGCGCACCAGAGCAATGCACTTGGCTTCGATCATCCCTGGCACCAGCCACTCAAGACGCTCTGGCGGCAAGACCGGCAACAAGGGCGCCGGCACTTTAACCGTCACCCCGTCGCGGGGGTGATTGGGTTCAAAGTGGTAGCTCAATTCGAGGGTCAAATCCCCCAGGTGCAGGGTGTTCGGGTAGTGCTTGGCGGTGATTTCGGTGGCTTCGCGGGCCAGCACGTCCTCTTCGCGCATGATCAGCAACTGCGGGTCTTTTTGGCTATTGACCCGGTACCAGCTGTCAAAGGTTGCGGTCTGGTGGATCTCGGCGGGCAGACGTGCGTCATAAAACGCATACAGGGTTTCTTCGTCGGCCAGAATGTCACGCCGCCGCGCCTTGGCTTCTAGCTCATCGAGCTGTTCGAGCAGCTTGGCGTTGGCGCTCAGGCACTTGGCCCGCGACTGAATCTCGCCGCGCACCAGCCCTTCACGGATAAACAACTCACGTGACAGCACCGGATCAATCGGGCCGTAATGCACCGCGCGCCGACCGACCACAATCAAGCCGTACAGGGTGATCTGCTCGTAGGCCACCACTTGCCCGCGTTTCTTTTCCCAATGCGGCTCGAAGTAGTTCTTTTTGATCAAGTGCCCCGCCAGCGGCTCGATCCAGTCAGGTTCAATCTTGGCCACCATCCGCGCATAGAGCTTGGTGGTTTCGACCAGCTCGGCGGTCATCAGCCATTGCGGGCGTTTTTTGCCCAGGCCCGACGACGGGTGAATCCAGAAGCGGCGTTGACGCGCGCCCAGGTAATCGCCGTCTTCAGTTTTCTGCCCGATCTGGCTGAGCAAACCGGACAACACCGCTTTGTGCAGTTTTGGATAGTCGGCCGGCTCTTTATTGACGCTGAGCTGCATGTCGCGGCAGATCAAACTCAATTGGCGGTGCGAATCGCGCCACTCGCGCAGCCGCAGATAATTCAGGAAGTTCTTGCGGCACCAATTGCGCAGCGGGCTCGCGGTCAAGGCCTGGCGTTGCTCTTCGAAGCCGCGCCACACATTGATCAGCGCGGCAAAGTCCGAGTCCACATCCTTCCATTGCGCGTGGGCCTGATCCGCAGCCTGCTGACGCTCCGGCGGGCGTTCACGCGGGTCTTGCACCGACATCGCACTGGCGACGATCAACACTTCCTGCAAACTGCCCAGCTTGGCGGCTTCAAGCAGCATGCGGCCCATGCGCGGGTCCACCGGCAGGCGCGCCAGTTGGCGGCCCAGCGGTGTCAGCTGGTTCTCGCGGTTAACCGCTGACAGCTCTTGCAGCAGGTTAAAACCGTCGGTGATGGCCTTGCCATCCGGCGGCTCGATAAACGGAAACGCGGTAATTTCGCCCAGACGCAGGTGCAGCATCTGCAAAATAACGGCTGCGAGGTTGGTCCGCAGAATCTCGGGGTCGGTAAATTCCGGGCGACCGTTGAAGTCTTCCTCGGCGTACAAGCGCACGCAGATCCCCGGCTCGACCCGTCCGCAGCGGCCTTTACGCTGGTTGGCACTGGCCTGGGAAATAGCTTCGATCGGCAGGCGCTGCACCTTGGCCCGATAGCTGTAACGGCTGATGCGCGCGGTGCCGCTGTCAATCACATAGCGAATACCCGGCACGGTCAACGAGGTTTCGGCAACGTTGGTTGCCAGCACCACGCGGCGCCCCGGATGCGACTGGAATATCCGTTGTTGCTCGGCCGGTGACAGGCGCGCATACAAAGGCAGAATTTCGGTGTGTTTGAGTTGTGCCTTGCGCAGCATCTCGGCGGCATCGCGGATCTCGCGCTCGCCGGGCAAAAACACCAGCACGTCGCCGGGGCTTTTACGCTCGCTGCGCTCATGGGCGGCGATTTCATCCAGGGTGGCGATGATCGCCTGGTCGACACTCAAATCCTCTTCGACACTGTTGCCCTCTTCGTCCTGCTCAGAGGTCAGCGGGCGGTACCATGTTTCGACCGGGAAGGTACGACCGGACACTTCAACAATCGGCGCATCGTTGAAGTGTTTGGAAAAACGCTCCAGATCGATGGTGGCCGAGGTGATGATGACTTTGAGGTCCGGGCGCCGTGGCAGGAGGATCTTCAGATAGCCGAGCAAAAAGTCGATGTTCAGACTGCGCTCGTGGGCTTCGTCGACGATGATCGTGTCGTAGCGCTCGAGGTAACGGTCGTGCTGGGTTTCGGCCAGCAGGATGCCGTCGGTCATCAACTTGATCAGGGTGTTGGAATCACTCTGATCCTCAAACCGCACTTGATAGCCGACCAGCGCCCCCAGCGGCGTACCCAGTTCTTCAGCGACCCGGCTGGCAACGCTGCGCGCAGCAATCCGGCGAGGCTGTGTATGACCGATCAACCCATGCTGGCCGCGACCTATTTCGAGGCAGATTTTCGGCAACTGAGTGGTTTTACCCGAACCGGTTTCACCGGCCAGGATCAACACCTGATGCTTGAGCAACGCTGCCTTGATCTCGTCGCGCTTGGCGGCAATCGGCAGATTTTCGTCATAACGAATCAACGGCACGCTGGCCGCCCGCGCAGTCACCTGCGCGCACGAGGCCTGCACACGCTCGGCCCAGGCCGCCAGTTTGGCGTCATCAGGCTTCTTGCGCAGCTCATGCAACTGCCGCCGCAGCTTGTGGCGGTCAGCAATCATAGCGTGATCAAGGTTTTTCAACAGTTGGTTGATAGCAGGCGATTCGTCAGTCATCAGGTGCGCAAAAGTCTTGGTAAAGGCAGGCGGCGATTGTCGCAGATTTAAGCAGTTATGCACGAATCTGTAGGAATTACGCACAACCATTGCCTTGCAGGCTGCATCCCCTACACTGCGCGGCTTAATCCTTGTAAGAGAAACCCTGTGAGATTCGCAGATTTTGTACGCATGCTGTCGCTGGCCGGCATTTGGGGCGCCAGTTTCCTGTTTATGCGAATCATCGCGCCAGTGCTCGGCTCTATTCCCACCGCATTTTTCAGGGTTTCGATTGCTGCTACCGGCTTGCTGGTGATGTTGGTGCTGATGCGCGTCAGCTGGAACTTCGGCGGTAAATTGAAGGTGGTGTTGATCCTGGGCGTCATCAACTCCGGGTTGCCTGCCACGTTGTATTCGGTTGCGGCGCAAGTACTGCCTGCGGGATATTCGGCCATCTTTAATGCAACCACGCCGCTGATGGGGGTATTGATTGGCGGGTTGTTTTTCAGTGAGCAACTCACCCTCACCAAGCTGGCCGGGGTATTTCTCGGGTTATTTGGCGTCGGCGTGTTGACCGGTGCCGGGCCGGTGGCCTTTGACCTGAACTTGTTGATGGGCGCCCTCGCCTGCCTGCTGGCGACGATCTGCTATGGCTTTGCGGGCTTTTTGGCGCGCCGCTGGCTGGACCAGCAAGGCGGGCTGGACCCGCGCCTTTCGGCCATGGGCAGCATGCTCGGGGCGACCTTGTTTCTGTTGCCGTTGTTTGGTCTGAGCCTGCTTAATCAACCGCCAGCCGATTGGGGCGGTGCACGGGTATGGTTGTCGTTGCTGGGGCTTGGGCTGGTGTGCACAGCCTTTGCCTACATCTTGTTCTTCCGTTTACTGACCAACATCGGCCCGGTCAAATCCATGACCGTGACCTTTATGACCCCACCCTTCGGGATCTTGTGGGGCGCCTTGTTTCTGGGCGAACCGCTGTCGATCGCGCACCTGTACGGCGGCCTGCTGATCGCCGCAGCGTTGTGGCTGGTGCTCAAGCCCAATAAAAATGCCCTGTAGGAGCGAGCTTGCCTCGCGATCTTTTAAAAGATCAAAAGATCGCGAGCAAGCTCGCTCCTACAGGGTGATATGGGTTAACGGGTGGTTTTACGGAACACGAAGACCAGACCGATGATGATTAAGGCCATGCCGAGTACGCTCAGCAAGGCCAGTTTGTTGCCAAAGATCAGGTAGTCCATGACCGCTGTGACCGCAGGCACCAAGTAGAAAAGGCTGGTGACGTTCACCAGGTTGCCCCGGGCGATCATCCGGTACAGCAGCAAGGTCGCCAGCACCGACACCACCAACCCCATCCACAACACCGGCAGCACAAAGCCTGCGCCGTGTTCGAAGTGGAACGGTTGAAACGGCACAAACACCGCGCACAACAGCAACCCGGCCAAGTATTGCAACGGCAATGTGCCCAGCGGGTTCTGGGTAATGCGTTTTTGCATCAAAGTACCCGCCGTCATGCTCCCCAGCGCCAACAACGCACAAAGCATTCCGCCCCAGGACAAACCGGCCAGACCAATATTCTGATACACCACCAGAATCAAGCCGGTCAGCCCCAGCATGAGCCCCAACGAACGGCTAAAAGAGTGACGACGCTCCAGAATCACCGCCGTCAGGATCGGCTGCACACCCATCACCGTGGCCATGACGCCTGGCGTGACCTTGAGGTCCAGCGCCAGCAGATAAAAAATCTGATACGCGCCAAGCAACACCGTCCCGGTGGCCAGTGCGTAACCAATGGCTTTGGCGCCGCGTGGCATTTGCAGCTTCATCGACGGGATCAAGAGCACCAGCGCCAACAGAGCGATGGCAAAACGAATCAACAGAAAGGCAAAGGGCGAAGCATGGGCCAAGCCCCATTTGGAGAAAATCGCGCCGCTGCTCCACAGCAGAACAAACAGGCTCGTGGACGCCGCCGCAAACGCGGATTCTTTAGAAATCGAAAACATGGGTAACACCTGTCATCAGACATAAAAAGCCAACTCAGCCGAAGCTGAAATTCAATGGTTTTTTAGACGGGTACGGGCAGCCGAAAGCTCAGCTCAGCCCGCAACACCAACACCCGGTGGCGAAACAACGACGTTCACCACGGTGCGGCTGACAGGAGGGGGATAGTGGCTGATCTGCACAGGCTGTTTGCCTCCGCACGGCACCACGCCAGCAAAAACTGCTGGAACGACAACGCTGTGAGTAAGGGAAACCGGCATGTGCTGATTCTTTTGAAGAGAGTGGTATGAGCCATGGGCTCAACGAGCGCTGACTATAACCAGCGCTCGACATGAATTGCAATGGCTTATCCGAACAACCAACGCCACAGCAGTACCAGCACGATAACGGCCAGCACCGGGCGGGCGATGCGGTAGAGCTTGGGGTTGCGGCGTTTCCATTGTTTGACTACGCCGCTGAAGCGATCACTGAAGGTTTTGCTCCAGGCGTAGGCTTTGTTGATGCCGCCTACGCGTTCGTCGTCGAGGTTTTGCGGGGCTGTGGCTTTGCCCAGTTGCGCACTGACCCAGCGATTGATGCGGGTCATCAGGCGGCTGGTCAACGGGCGCTCGACGTCGCAAAACAGGATCACGCGGGTGATGTCGGTTTCGTTTTTCACCCAGTGCACGTAGGTCTCATCGAACATCACGTCTTCACCATCGCGCCAGGCGTATTCCTCGCCGTCAACGAAGATGCGGCACGCGTCGGAGTTCGGTGTCGACAGCCCCAGGTGGTAGCGCAAGGAGCCCGCAAACGGATCGCGGTGCGGGTTGAGATGGCTGCCGCCCGGCAACAAGGCAAACATCGCGCCCTTGACGTTGGGGATGCTGTTGACCAGCTCTACGGTTTTAGGGCACAGCAATTCGGCCGAGGGCAGCGGTTTGTCGTACCACTTGAGGTAAAAACGCTTCCAGCCTTTTTTGAAGAAAGAGCCAAAACCGGCGTCGTTATTCTTCTCGGCGGCGCGGATATAGCCTTCGTCGAACAAGTGCATGGCTTCTTCGCGAATGGCTTGCCAGTTGTCTTTGAGGACATCCAGCTCGGGGAATTTGCTGCGGTCCAGATAAGGCTTGGACGGCACGCCCGAGAATAAATACATCAGCGCGTTGTAGGGCGCAAAGAATGCGGAGTGGTTGACGAACTGGCGTAACACCGGCAAACGCGCCTTGCCGCGCAAATGCACGTACAGGATGCTGCCGACAAACAGCAGTATGAGCCCTGCCTTGATGGCGAAGGATAAGGTCATGCAACAACTCCTCGAAAATACCGTGCGGCACCAAAAGCCCGCCGTGGCAGCCCGCCATGATAAACACTACGGACGCAGGACAAAACCCGCGCATTCCAACATTCAGTCTTAAGTACTAAGCAATAACGGCGTAATTATGCATAAGCAGGCGTTTAGATCGTTTGATTTGAGTCATCAGTAACAGGTGGGAGCGGGCTTGCTCGCGATTGCGGCTATCGCGAGCAAGCCCGCTCCCACAGGACCTTCGGTCTTACTGCTGCAATTCCTGTTCGCTGAACAGGTCGCTGAACAAGAAGCTCGACAGGTAGCGCTCGCCCGAGTCCGGCAGGATCACGACGATGGTCTTGCCCTGCATTTCCGGGGTTTCAGCCAGGCGTGCGGCCACGGCCATGGCTGCACCGCCGGAGATCCCGCTCAAGATGCCTTCATCATGCATCAGACGCAGGGCCATGGCCTTGGACTCGTCGTCGCCGACCAACTCAACTTTGTCGAGAATCGACAGGTCGAGGTTTTTCGGCACAAAACCTGCGCCAATGCCCTGAATTTTATGCGGCGAGGGCTTGATCTCCTCCCCGGCCAGCGCTTGGGTGATCACCGGCGACGTGATCGGCTCAACGGCGACCGACAGAATCGGCTTGCCCTGGGTGTGTTTGATGTAACGCGATACGCCGGTAATGGTGCCACCGGTGCCCACGCCCGCGACCAGCACGTCCACATCGCCGTCTGTGTCGTTCCAGATTTCCGGGCCGGTGGTTTTTTCGTGGATCGCCGGGTTGGCCGGGTTATCAAATTGCTGCGGCATAAAGTACTGCTCAGGGTTGCTGGCCTGAATTTCAGCAGCTTTATCAATGGCGCCCTTCATGCCCTTGGCCGGCTCGGTGAGTACCAGTTCAGCGCCCAGCGCCTTGAGCACTTTGCGCCGCTCAAGGCTCATCGAAGACGGCATGGTCAGCACCAATTTGTAACCCCGTGCAGCAGCCACAAAGGCCAGACCGATCCCGGTGTTGCCGGAAGTTGGCTCGATAATGGTCATGCCCGGCTTGAGCACGCCACGGCTCTCGGCGTCCCAGATCATGTTGGCACCAATCCGGCATTTCACCGAATAGCCAGGGTTACGCCCTTCAATCTTGGCAAGAATGGTCACGCCACGCGGCGCAATTTTGTTGATCTGAATAAGAGGTGTGTTACCGATGGAGTGCGCGTTATCTGCAAAAATGCGGCTCATGGCGGGGTCCTTATGCACCTTTTGGGAAGGCCCCAAGGGTAGGCTTCACGGTTCATCGCGTCCAGTCGTGACGCCTCAGTCAGAGACTGAATAAGGCGTCTGCGTTCACCTGAGGCGGACGCCGCGTTATAGTCGGACATACTTTTTTGTCCCCCGCCCTGCCCTTGCAGGCCTGGATCATGGTTTGAGGAATTGCAGATGAAGTTTGAAGGCACCCGCGCCTATGTGGCCACTGATGACCTGAAACTGGCGGTCAACGCAGCGATCACCCTGGAGCGCCCGCTGCTGGTCAAGGGCGAACCCGGCACCGGCAAGACCATGCTCGCCGAGCAACTGGCCGAGTCCTTTGGCTGCAAGCTGATTACCTGGCACATCAAGTCCACCACCAAGGCCCATCAAGGCCTGTACGAGTACGACGCCGTAAGCCGCTTGCGCGATTCGCAACTGGGTGTGGACAAAGTGCACGATGTGCGCAATTACCTTAAAAAAGGCAAGTTGTGGGAAGCCTTTGAGGCCGAAGAGCGGGTCATCCTGCTGATCGACGAAATCGACAAGGCCGACATCGAGTTCCCCAACGACCTGCTGCAAGAACTCGACAAGATGGAGTTCTACGTTTACGAGATCGATGAAACCATCAAGGCCAAGGTCCGCCCGATCATCATCATTACCTCTAACAACGAAAAAGAACTGCCGGATGCGTTCCTGCGCCGTTGCTTCTTCCACTACATCAACTTCCCGGATCGCACCACGCTACAGAAGATCGTCGACGTGCACTTCCCGGATATCAAGAAAGAGCTGGTCAGTGAAGCGCTGGACGTGTTCTTCGATGTACGAAAAGTACCCGGACTGAAGAAAAAACCGTCGACGTCCGAGCTGGTGGATTGGCTCAAGCTGCTGATGGCCGACAACATTGGCGAAGCGGTGTTGCGTGAGCGCGACCCGACCAAAGCGATCCCGCCACTGGCCGGCGCGCTGGTGAAAAACGAGCAAGACGTGCAGTTGCTGGAGCGACTGGCGTTTATGAGCCGTCGCGGCAATCGCTGATTTTTCAAGAAGGCGATAAGCATGCTGCTTAATCTGTTCAATGAAATGCGTGCGGCCAAGGTGCCGGTTTCGGTGCGCGAACTGCTGGACTTGATCAACGCGCTGAAAAACCGTGTGACATTCGCCGACATGGACGAGTTTTACTACTTGGCGCGTACGATCCTGGTGAAGGACGAGCGCCATTTCGACAAGTTTGACCGTGCCTTCGGCGCCTATTTCAACGGCCTGCAAAACCTCAATGAACACCTTGAGGCGCTGATCCCTGAGGACTGGTTGCGCAAAGAGTTTGAACGCTCGCTGAGTGACGAAGACCGTGCGCAATTGCAGTCGCTGGGCGGCCTGGACAAGTTGATCGAGGCGTTCAAACAGCGCCTTGAGGAACAAAAGGAACGCCATGCCGGTGGCAACAAGTGGATCGGCACCGGCGGTACCAGCCCGTTTGGCTCGGGCGGTTATCACCCCGAAGGGATTCGGGTGGGTGATGCCGGAGCGCGTCAGGGCAAGGCAGCGAAAGTCTGGGAACAGCGCGAATACAAGAATCTCGATGATCAAGTCGAGTTGGGCACCCGCAATATCAAGGTAGCGTTGCGTCGCCTGCGCAAGTTTGCCCGCCAGGGCGCCGCCGATGAGCTGGATATCGACGGCACCATCGACCACACCGCTCGCGATGCCGGGTTGTTGAATATCCAGATGCGGCCAGAGCGGCGCAACAACATCAAGCTGTTGTTGCTGTTCGATATTGGCGGTTCGATGGATTCCCACGTGAAAACTTGCGAGGAGTTGTTCTCGGCCTGCAAGACCGAGTTCAAGCATCTGGAGTACTACTACTTCCACAACTTCATTTACGAGTCGATGTGGAAAAACAACCAGCGCCGCCACATCGAGCGCATCGCCACACAGGATGTACTCAATACCTACGGCGCCGATTACAAAGTGATTTTCATCGGTGACGCAGCGATGGGCCCGTATGAAATCACCCACGCCGGGGGCAGTGTCGAGCACTGGAATGAAGAGCCGGGCTACAAGTGGATGCAGCGTTTTATGGAGAAGTATAAAAAGCTGATCTGGATTAACCCGTATCCGAAAGACACCTGGAAATACACCGCATCAACAGGGATTGTGCGGGATCTGGTGGAAGATCGCATGTACCCGCTGACCCTGGACGGGCTGGAAGAAGGGATGCGGTTTTTGGCTAAGTAGCTTCATTTTTGTAGGAGGGGCCGCCCCGTCTTCGACGCCGCGCTGTCGCGCAGCAAACAGGCCGCCGAGTATCTTCAGCATCCCCCAATCGGTTCCCTCTCCTTCGGGAGAGGGCTAGGGTGAGGGGGCTCTTGACTTGAGTACATATCCGTTGCTGCGGCAACGGCCACTTAGGGTTCCGGCCTTACGCCGCGTCACTTTGCAAAAGCGGCAAAGTAACCAAAACGCTTTTGCCCCTACCCCTCGGTGCCTCGCTTTGGCTCGGCATGCCCTCACCACAGGCCTTGCTCCGTAGGCCCGCCGCGATCGGCCATCCATGGCCGTGTCGCGGCTAACCCGGCGTCCTGCCGGGTTACCCACTGCGCAAAACCTGCGTTCGGCCAGCGTGGTTTAATGGGGCCTTTTAGATCAAGATCAAAAGCAAGATCTAGATCAAAAGATCGCGAGGCAAGCTCGCTCCTACGGGGTTCGGGGTTAGGCGAAGTGTTGCATAAAAGCCTGGTGCTGACGCTGTGCGGCGTCTTGGGTGACAGGCCGCAAGTAGACGGTCTCCCCCGGCACACATTGTGCCAGTCGCGCCAGCGCCAGCGGGGTTAATGCCCCCAGGCGCGGGTAGCCGCCAATGGTCTGCCGGTCATTGAGCAAGACGATCGGCTGACCATCGGGCGGTACCTGGATCGCGCCCAGCGGAATGCCTTCGGAGATCATCGGCGCGCCCTGATACTCCAGCGCCGGGCCCTGCAGGCGGATACCCATGCGGTCTGCGCGGCTGTCGAGGGTCCACGGCTGATTGAAGGCATCGAACGTGCTTTGCCCACTAAACGCACCGATCTGCGCGCCCAGCACCACATCAAGCAAAGGGTTGGCGGTAAAGACCGGTTGTTGCGCTAGGGGGATGTCACGTAGCGCAAACGGCTCGGCGGTGTAATTCAGCTCATCGCCAATGGCCAACGCACGACCAAAACCATCAGGGCCACCCAGCTGCTCACGCACCACCGTTGCACTGCTGCCCAGTACCTGTGGCGCGACAAACCCGCCGGGGGCTGCCAGATAGGCACGAGCGCCCAACAGTGGCTGGGTAAAGCTCAGGGTCTGGCCTTTTTTCAACTCGACACGCCGCCAGGGCTTCAGTGCTTGGCCGTCGACGCTTGCCGCCAGATCGGCGCCTGCCAGCGCCAGGGTGCAATCACTTTGGGCAATCAGGCTCAAACCGCCCAAGGTGATCTCAATGACCGCCGCGCCTGGCGCATTACTCAATAGCCAGTTGGCCCACATCATCGATAACCAGTCTGCGGCTCCGCCTTGGGTCACGCCCAAATGTCGCACACCAAAACGTCCGGCATCTTGCAACAGGCACATCGGGTTGCTGGCCTTGATCAGTAAACGGCTCATGCAAAAGCCTCCTGAGGTGTGTCGTCACCGCCTAAACGGATGAATTCTGCGTGGGACACAGCCTCGAATTGCACGGTATCGCCGGGCTGCATCAAGCTGTAGCCCTCTCGATTGCGATCAAACAGAGCGCTCGGGGTGCGGCCGATAAGGTTCCAGCCACCGGGCGATTGCGCCGGGTAAGCCGCCGTTTGCCGCTCGGCAATACCCACGCTGCCTGCGGCCACACGTTTGCGCGGCGTGCTCAGGCGTGGCGCGGCCAAGGCTTCTTCGACCAGCCCCATAAAGGCAAAGCCGGGGGCGAAGCCCAGGGCGAACACTTGATATTCACGTTCGCAGTGACGGCGAATCACCTCACTCACGGGGCCACCAATACGCGCGGCCAGCAGCGAGAGTTCCGGGCCGACACTGAGGTCGTACCACACCGGCAGCACATGGCGCTGGCCTAGGCGTTGAGTTTCGGGACGCAGCTCCGTGATGGCTTGGCCGATCAACGCCCGGGCCTCGGCCGGGGTCAGCGCCAGGCCGTCGTAATGCACCATCAAGGTGGTGTAGGACGGCACCAGGTCTATCAGATGGTCGGCAAATACAGCACGCAGTCGCTCGCTGGCCGCCAGCATCCACGGCATGTTGCTTTCCGCGATCTCATCGAACAGACGCAGCATCAGGCAGTCGATAGCCACGACTTCGATCCGCGGTTTCATGGCTGCGCCTGCTGGTTCAGGGCTTCGCGAATGCGCCGCACGGCCGCCACCGAGCTGGCGTTGTCGCCGTGTACACACAAGGTCGTGACGTGCAGGTGCAAGGCGCTGCCGTCACTGGCCGTCAGGGGCTGGCCGGCGGCAATCGTCAGCGCTTGCTGGACGATGACGTCTGCTTGATGGTGGACGGCGCCAGGCAACTGGCGCGAGACCAAGTGCCCGGCGCTGTCGTAGGCACGGTCGGCAAAGGCTTCGAACCACAGGGTTACGCCAAACTCATCGCCAATGGCCTGGGCCGCGCTGTTGTCACGCGTGGCCATCAGCATCAGCGGCAAGCTGGCATCGTAGGCGGCGACCGCCTGAACCACAGCGCGCAACTGCGCGGGGTTGGCCATCATGTCGTTGTACATTGCGCCGTGGGGTTTGACGTAGCTGACGCGGGAGCCCTGGGCGCGGCATATGCCGTCCAGTGCGCCAATTTGGTAATGCAGCAGGTCTTGCAGTTCTTGCGCCGAGTAGGCCATGGAGCGCCGACCGAAGCCCGCCAAGTCTTGATACGCCGGGTGCGCGCCGATCAACACATTGTTCGCCAGTGCCAGGCCCACAGTTTTGCGCATGATCCCCGGATCACCGGCGTGAAAGCCGCATGCGATGTTTGCGCAATCAATAAATGGCATCACCTCGGCATCCAGGCCCAGGGTCCAGTTGCCAAAGCTTTCGCCAATGTCGCAGTTCAATAACAGGCGGCTCACGGTGATGCTCCTGTGGTCTTTTTAGAAATTAGATGCAGGCATTTTTCGACAGCAACAGGCGGTTAGTCCAACTAATAAAAGCAGGGTATGGGGATAAGAAAAGTTGATGGCTTGATGCTGCCTCGCGATTTTTTAAACATCAAAAGATCGCGAGGCAAGCTCGCTCCTACAGCGGGGCGCGGGGTTTAGCTGTTGCGTTCGCGGCGGGCGATGCGTTCGCGCTGGCGTTTGCCGCCCAGTACGACCCAGTCCACGAGCCGGAAAAAGCCTTCGATGATGAAGGAAAACAGCAATGCGCCGGCCATTGCCCAGCCAATGGCGGTGGGCGACAGCAGTACCTGGTAGGTGTAAGCGTTTAGGGTTTCCTGGCGGATGTCCGGGTCGGCGGCGTAGGCCACTTGCAGGGCACGGATGTACCACGGGCCTTGCATGGCCTGGAACTGGTCGTCGAGCAGGCGCTGACGGTTGAGCAAGGTGCTCAGGCTGGTGGCATCGCTGCGAAACACCGGGTCGTCACTGGCCTGGTAATGCGCCACCAGGGCGTGCAGGTCACCTTTGAAGAATTGGTTGGCGGTGTTCTGGAAACCGGCCAGCCCGGTCTGGGCTTCGATCAGGTGCGCTTCCACGCGGTTGGCGTAGTCATTGATAAAGCCCGGCACTTGCACGCCCAGTAACAGGCCCAGCGTAAACAGCACCAACCGCAGGTAGCTCAGCCACATACACGCGTCCTTTAATCAGTTTTACCGTGGCTGATGCGCTCACCACGGCGCCACAGGCTCCAGTGGCCAGGCTCATAGCGCGTCCAGACTTCGTTTTCAGTCAAAGGCTCGGTGGCGATCACGGTCACCACGTCGTCAGGCGTTGTTTCTGACTGGAAGTCGACAATCACGTCGACATCTTTCAACCGGGCTGGGCCAAACGGGGCGCGTCGAGTGATGTGCACCAGTTTGGTTGAGCAGTAGCAAAACAGCCAATCGCCATCGCTGAGCATGCAGTTGAACACGCCTTTGCTGCGAAATTCGGCGCAGGCCAGGGTCAGCACCGGGATCAGCTCTTCGACTTCAACCGGCTCCGGAAACGCTTCACGCACGCGGTTGAGCAAATCGCAGAAAGCCGCTTCGCTGTCGGTGTCGCCAATCGGCCGGTAGAAGCTGGCGATCGGCGAGAAGTCAGCCAATTGGCCATTATGGGCAAAGCACCAGTTACGGCCCCATAACTCGCGGACAAACGGGTGGGTGTTGGACAAGCAGACTTTACCGACGTTGGCCTGACGGATATGGCCAATCACCACTTCGCTTTTGATCGGATAACGCTGCACCAGCAACGCGACTTCAGAGTCGCAACTGGCGGCCGGGTCCTGGAACAAACGCAGACCGCGACCTTCATAAAAGGCAATACCCCAGCCATCACGATGCGGGCCGGTACGCCCGCCACGCTGCATCAAGCCGGTAAAACTGAACACAATATCAGTCGGGACATTGGCGCTCATGCCCAATAATTCACACACGCTCGCACACTCGCATTCAAGCTCAACGAAAAGAAATCAGACCCGCGGTTCAACCCGGTTCGAGCCTGCCGGACGCGGCGCTGGCGGGCGACCGTAACGGTCATCACCGGCCGAGCCGAATGGCTGGTCATCTTCAGGGTCAATGCTGCGGTTTTGCTCAGCGGCTGCGCTTTGCGCCTGACGCGCCTTGCGGGCACGCTCGATTGGCCAGCGAATAAACACAAACACCGCGTACAGGCAAAACGCAAACAGGGTGTACATCAACAAATCAGACGCAGCACGCCAGACGTTGTCACCCACCTTGAATGCCAGGTCCAGGGCCGAGATGGCCACCGCCGGGGCGAATTGATCTTTGACCGGGTCAATAATGGTCGGGCTGAACAGCAGCACCGCCATCAGGATGCGTAATGGCTCACGTAACCAGCGCCACATAAAGCGGGTCAGGCGGCACCATACGAGCAGGCAGCCTAAAGCGGCGAAGGCGTATAAGCCCCAGGCGATCAGATAGTCGTTCTCGGTCATGGTATCCATGGTCGGCAGGCAATGAAGCGCTATGATAACGGCTTTTCGAGAGTGCGGCTGCACCGCCGTCAGCGTCACTTCTATTCATTCAGATTTCAGAGAACGCTCAATGACCGAATCAGCCTACGCAAACAGCGCACCAATCGCACATAAGGTCGAGGGTTCTGACCCCTACGCATGGTTACAAAATCGCGATAGCAAAGAGGTTTTGGACTACCTGATAGCGGAAAACAACTACCAGGAAGCGCAACTGGCCGATCAGGCCGAATTGCGCGAAACGCTGTTTCAAGAGATCAAGGGACGGATTCGCGAGACAGATTTGTCGCTCCCCTCCCCTTGGGGCCCGTACCTGTATTACACCCGCACCCAGGCCGGTGACGAATACGCCCGCCACTACCGCTGCCCGCGCCCGGCCGATGACAGCCAACAGGTCGACGAAAGCGCAGAGCAGTTGCTGCTGGACCCGAACGCCCTGGCCAATGGCGGGTTTATTTCATTGGGTGCGTTCAGTATCAGCCCGGACCATCAGCGCCTGGCTTATAGCCTGGACACCAGCGGCGAAGAAACCTATCGCCTGTTCGTCAAAGAGCTGGCCACTGGCGCCGTCACTGAACTGCCCTTTGAGGACTGCGATGGCAGCATGACCTGGGCCAATGACAGCCAGACCCTGTTTTTCGCTGAGCTGGACGACACCCATCGCCCGCACAAGCTTTGGCGTCATACCCTGGGTGAAACCGGGGCTCATGAGGTGTTTCATGAAGCGGACGGGCGCTTTTTCCTGCATTGCTACCGCTCAAGTTCCGAACGCAAGCTCATTCTTTTGCTCAACAGCAAAACCACCAGTGAGACCTGGGTGCTGGACGCCGAGCAGCCGCAACAGGCATTTCGCTGTTTGGCGCCACGGGTTGAAGGCCACGATTACAGCGTCGATCATGGCCTGCACGAAGACCAATGGGCGTGGTTTATCCGCACCAATCAGGACGGGATCAACTTTGCGCTGTATTACGCGCTGGGTGACGCCCCGCAGCGCAGTGAGTGGCAACGCCTGATCGCCCATGACGACCAAGTCATGCTTGAAGGCCTGACGCTGAACGCCAAGGCCCTGTGCCTGAGCCTGCGCGAAGGCGGCCTACCGATTATTGAGATCCGTCCGAACGGTTTGCCGCCATACCGCGTGCAACTACCAGACGCAGCCTACAGCCTGTATGTGCAAGACAGCCTTGAGTTCCAGGGTGCGCACATCCGCCTGCGTTACGAATCGCTGAATCGCCCGGCGCAAGTCCGCCAGCTGACACTGACCGATGGCGAACAAAAGGTCCTTAAGGAAACGCCGGTACTTGGGCCGTTCAATGCCGATGACTATGTCAGCCAACGTTTGTGGGCCACTGCGCCGGATGGCACTCAGGTGCCCATCAGCCTGGTCGTGAAACGTGATGCGCTGGGCAAACCGACACCGCTGTATCTGTATGGTTACGGCGCCTATGGCGAAAGCCTTGACCCGTGGTTTTCCCATGCACGCCTGAGTTTGCTTGAGCGCGGCGTGGCGTTTGCCATTGCCCATGTGCGCGGCGGCGGCGAGCTGGGCGAAGCGTGGTATCGCGCGGGCAAGCAGGAACATAAACACAACACGTTCAGCGACTTTATTGCCTGTGCCGAACATTTGATTGATCAGGGGCTGACCCGCAGCGAGCAATTGGTGATCAGTGGCGGCAGCGCGGGCGGCCTGTTGATCGGGGCAGTGCTCAATCAGCGCCCGGAACTGTTCAAGGCGGCGATTGCTGAAGTGCCGTTTGTTGATGTGCTCAACACCATGCTCGACCCCGATTTACCGCTGACGGTGACCGAATACGACGAGTGGGGCAACCCGCAAGAACCGGAGGTCTACGACCGCATCAAGGCCTACGCGCCTTATGAGAATGTGGCGGCACAGGCGTACCCGGCGATGCTGGTGATTGCCGGGTACAACGACAGCCGTGTGCAGTATTGGGAGGCGGCCAAATGGGTGGCCAAGCTGCGCGCCACCAAGACCGACGACCATTTGCTACTGCTTAAAACTGAGCTGGAAGCCGGCCATGGCGGCATGAGCGGCCGCTATCAGGGCCTGCGCGACGTCGCGCTGGAGTATGCGTTTGTGTTTAAGGTGCTGGGGATTTAAGCCTTTGCGGTTGTCGGCCTGCAAGCAACGGGTTGCGCTGCAACCCTTCGCAGCCTGCGGCAGCGACTACGGCGGTCAGTCCGCCGGAATCTTGCCTTTCGGGTCTTTGGCTTCAAGCCCCGGTATCGGTTGGTCTTTGGGCGGTGGCTGCGGCAGGTCTATCGGCGGCAGCGGCACCAAGCTGCTGTTGCCGGGGGCAGGTTTGGGCGCTGCACGCGGGGTGACCTGCGGGTATGGCGTAGGTGTAGCAGTGCCCGGCGAACCCGGTGCGGGTGTGACCGGGACACTCGGAATGGGGGTTAACTCCGCTGCCTGAGCCGCACTTATCGAGAGCGCGCCCCACACAATGGCCGTTAGAATAGTGCGTTTCATCAATGACTCCGTTGCCAGACCAGCTTGTATGCCGTCAGGCTACTCGCAACCAGCTGATTTTGTCCTCTTCTATGAGACTTCCATGAAACGTTTTGTTTTGCTCGACACCACCCCGATCCCCGAAAATGGCGGCGCCTTGTGCCTGTTTGAGTATGGTGAAGACTTCGTTATCAAGATTCAGGGGGGTGACGGCGGCCAGTTGATGAACACCCGCATGCATGGCTCTGAAGATGCTCTGGCTGAGATCCCGTGCCGTAAAGTGGCCGGTCGCACGAACTCACGGGTGCTGATTGGCGGCCTGGGCATGGGCTTCACTCTGGCGGCGGCCCTCAAACATTTGGGCAAGACTGCCGAAGTGGTGGTCGCGGAACTGGTGCCGGGCGTTGTGGAATGGAACCGTGGCCCGCTTGGCGAGAAAGCCGGCAACCCTTTGCAAGACCCGAGAGCGGTGATTCGTGTCGAGGACGTGGCCAAGGTGCTGCAAGCCGAGCCCAACGGCTTTGACGCGATCATGCTTGACGTCGATAACGGCCCCGAAGGCCTGACCCAAAAAGCCAACAGCTGGCTGTACTCGGCCGGTGGCTTGAGTGCTTGCGCCAAGGCATTGCGACCCAAAGGCGTGCTGGCCGTCTGGTCGGCAAGCGCCGACAAGCAGTTTTCGGACAAGCTGCGCAAAGCAGGCTTCAAATCCGAGGAAGTGCAAGTCTTCGCCCACGGCAACAAGGGCACGCGCCACACGATCTGGATTGCGGAAAAAATCAAAGGCTGATCAACAGCTAAACTTCACGACATAACCGTCATTCGTCTTAAGGTGAACCCCCATGAGTTCAGCAAACCCACCCTCCCACACCGCCAAGCTGGACCGCATCCTGGCCGATGCTCAGCGTGACCGTGAAATGGGCTATCGCGACAAAGCCCTGAAAATGTACCCCCACGTGTGCGGACGCTGCACCCGTGAGTTCTCTGGCAAGCGCCTGAGCGAGTTGACGGTTCATCACCGCGACCACAACCATGACAACAACCCGCAGGACGGCTCCAACTGGGAGCTGCTGTGCTTGTACTGCCATGACAACGAACACTCGCGCTACACCGACCAGCAGTACTTTTCGGACAGCTCACTCAGCACCCCTAAAGTTGCCAAGGCTACTCATAACCCGTTTGCGGCGTTGGCCGGGCTGATGAAAAAAGACGAGTAAGGGGTTCTTGTCACCGGGTGTTGGCGCCGGTGGGCGGGCCATGTGCTGGTATACTCGCGTCTTTTTTCAGAAAGGCACCGGCACGTGGCAGACAAACGGTACAGCTGCATTGGTTTGTATAACCCCAAATCACCGGAAAACGTCGGCTCGGTGATGCGTGCGGCTGGTTGCTACAACGTGGCTTCGGTGTTTTACACCGGCAAACGTTATGAGCGCGCCCGCGACTTCATCACCGATACCAAGAAGATCCATCAGGATATTCCGCTGATTGGCATCGACGACCTCAAAAAAATCATCCCGCTGGGCTGCATCCCGGTCGCCGTTGAACTGGTCGAGGGCGCACGCTCTTTGCCCGAGTACACGCACCCGGACCGGGCGATTTACATCTTTGGCCCCGAAGACGGCTCGCTGGATAAAGAGGTGCTGGACTGGTGTGAGGATGTGATTTACATCCCCACCAATGGCTGCATGAACCTTGCAGCCACGGTCAATGTGGTGTTGTACGACCGCTTGGCCAAGGGCAAGAACACGCGTTCTGGCCCCAAGTTCGGTTAAGGTTTTTTACCGTACTGCTGGCCGGTGCTCCAATCGACCAGCAGGCTGTAAGCAATCGCCAGTAATGTCGGCCCGATAAACAGGCCAATAAAGCCGAAAGCAATCAACCCGCCAAACACCCCCAGCAATACGATGACCAGCGGCAAATTGCCGCCCCGGCTGATCAGGTAGGGTTTGAGCACGTTGTCGACACCGCTGATGATCAGCGTGCCCCAGATGCCCAGGAAAATCGCCATGCCATACTCGCCCTTCCAGGCCAGCCAGGCGGTGGCCGGGATCCAGACCAAGGGCGGGCCCATGGGGATCAGGCTGAGCAGGAAAGTGGCCAAACCGAGTACCAGCGCCCCCGGTACACCGGCGATCAAAAAGCCGATCAGCGCCAGCAAGGCCTGGGCTGCTGCGGTACCAATCACCCCGTTAACCACCCGTTGCACGGTGCCTGCCACCAATTCCTGATAGTAATCCGCACGCTCGCCGATCAACCGCACCAGCAGGCTATGGACGAACATCGCCAGGCGCGGGCCGTCCCGGTAGAAAAAGAACACGAAGACAATGCTCAGGGTCAGCTCAAGAATCCCGCCGCCGATCTGCGCACTGCGCGCCAGCAGCCAGTTGCCCACCTGCCCCAGGTAAGGTTTGACCGCCACGATCATGGCCGCACCTTGCTGATCGATGGTGTTCCACATGCCGACCAGCCGCTCACCGACCAGCGGAATGCCAGCAAGCCAGGTCGGCGCTTCGGGCAAGCCTTCAAGCTGTACATCTTTGACAAACGTGGTGGCGTCACGCACGTGGTCTGCCAGGTTAAAACCCAGCCACACCAGCGGCCCGGCCACCAGCAGCATCCAGCCAACGGTCAGGATGCTGGCGGCCAATGTTTCGCGACCATTGAGCCAGCGCGTTAAAAGACGCATCAAGGGCCAACTGGCGAATGCCAGCACCGCCCCCCAGAACAAAGCCGACCAAAACGGTGCCATCACCCACAGACTGGCGCCGAACAGCACCACGAGCAGGATCTGCACCAACAGGCGATCGTTATTGAGCATGTAGGTTCCGCAGACAATTGAGGGTTCGAATAGAAGCGACGACTACCAGAGTGTAGCCGCCGTTTTGCAGGGTTTAGCGCAATAACTCGAGATGCAGGCCCTTGGCCGGTTTGGTCCCCAGGTCCATGCGAGCGGCGCGTACACCGCCTTTGATCAAGGCATCACGCCAGGCCGCTGCGTGGGTGCCGGTCAAACTGACCCGGGAGGTGACATCAAGGTTCAATGCCCGGGCGATCAGGGTGACCCATTGTGCGCCCGGCTCACCGGTCAGTTTCGGGAAGTCCAGTTCGCCTGTGCTTTTCAACTGGCGTTGCAAGGTCGCTGAAGTGGGCAGCAGTTCTCCCAGATCGGCGCTCGCCTGGAGTTGCTCGACATGCAGATACGCTTTGCGCCCGCCCCGATTGATGCCATACAAGGCAACCAGTTGATTCTGCTCTGGCGCGGCCCGGCGCATCAACAGGTAGGACTGTTGATCATCCGCCCCCACGAGTTTGGAGTTGCCGAACACTTCATTGGCCCACAGGCTGCTTTCACCGCAGTCGCGGCCCTGACACCAGAACAGCAGCTCTGCGCCTTCTTTTTGCAAGGCTTCACGGGCCGCCGTAAAGGCTTCAGAGCCCGTATGCTCGGCGGGCAGTTCGTACGTCACGGCGGTGGTTTGACCACGGCTGTTGACCTGCCCTTCAAAGCGCAGGCGGCCACTGATTTTGCGGATCGAGCCCATGGGGTAAATGCGTTCGATGTCGGGCTTTACGCTGTAATCGACAATTTGCGCGTCGGCCAACCGCGGCAGACCTTGCAGGTCGTGGCTGCCTGGCACATCCGCAGCCCATGCCCAGGTACTCAGGCAACTCAGGCCCAGCGCCCAGATAAAACGAGTGGGTATGTTCATCGGCGTCTCACGGTTGAGAGCGGATGGCCTTTGCAGGGCGCAGCGGTGTAGTGATCCATGATGGTTGTCTCCCCTTTCAAGCCGCCAAGCCTCGACAGTTGGCCTGCGCAAGTCAAGGAGTGACGAAGAACCGATTGAAACAGTCTGCAACAAGGGTTGCCCCGGCTTCGTCATTCAGGTGCAAATGATGACCGCCGGCTAACCGCTCCAAGGTAAAGGGTAGACGATCCAACAGCTCAGGGTGGTTGACCAGCATGCCCTCTTCGGCAACCACCAACATCGTCGGGCAAGTGACCCGGCGCACGAACGACATGGCCTGTGCATCGGTCAGTCGAAGCGGCGACGGCAACGTCAAGCGGCTGTCACTGCGCCAGCTGTAACCTCCAGGCACGGGCATCAAGCCACGTTGGGCGAGCAACTCGGCCGCCTCGCGACTGACAGCCACCATGCCCTTCATGCGCGCTTCAATGGCTCGATCAAGGGTGGGGTGTACCGATTTGCGCTTGTGCCCATGGGCCAGTTGCGCCTCAAGGGCCTTGCTCATGTTCTCGGCCGCGTCAATGTCGGGGCCGCTGCGCAGTACGATGCCGTCGATCAGGGCCAAGCGGGTGACCCGCTCGGGGAAAGAGCCAGCAATGATCACCGAGACAATCGCGCCCAGCGAATGCCCCAACAGGGCAAACTGCTTCCAGCCCAATTGCTCGGCGACACACAGCACGTCAAACGCGTAATCGGCCAACGCATAACCCGCCCCACGCGGGCGGTGATCCGAGTGGCCGTGACCGGCGAAGTCCACAGCCACAATGCGCAACCCCGAAAGTTTGGGAGCCAGCCGGGCAAAGCTATTGGCGTTATCCAGCCAGCCATGCAGGGCGATGACCGGCAGCCCGTCTTGCGGGCCAAATATATGCGCTGCCAGCTCGATATGTGGCAGGCTCAGACGGATTTCTTCAACCACAGGGCTCATGCAGGGTGCTCTTTAGAGGCCGGGTTGACGCAGTTCCCAGCGGGCAAAAATGTGTTTGAGCAGATGGGCGGTTTCTTGCGGCTGCTCCAGCGGGAACATGTGCCCACCCGGCACGCTCAGCGACTCACCGAGAGGCAAACGCGCCACGGCGCGGGCATGATGGCGCATGACCACGCGGCTGTCTTGCCCACGCACCACGGTTAAAGGCACCTGCAATTGCAGGATACGTCCGGGACTGGTGTGGGGAACACCGCGGTAGATATTGATTTCAGTGGCCGGATCAAAGCTCAGGCGCAAGCGGTCATCAACGGATTGCAGGCCATGCTCGAGGTAGGCATCAAAACAATCGGGGTCGAAGCTGCGAAACAACGCCTTGCCCGCGAAGTATTCCCGTGCAGCTGCGCGGTCAGCAAACTCTTCACGACGCCCCAAGGTGCGACCTGCCGGGGTGAGGCGGTCGATAAAACCAAAACGCTTGGCGGCACGAATCATCCATTGGTCGGCCATTGTCAGCACCGGCGAATCCAGCATGACCACGCCTTTGTACAAGTGCGGGCAGCGTAACGCGGCGTGCAGGTGCAACATGCCGCCCAGCGAATGCCCGACGCCTAGCACAGGTTCGTCTTGTTGTTGCAGGTGATAAATCAGCTCATCGACCAGATTGCGCCAGTTGTTGTCCACCGGGAACCGCGGGTCGTGCCCGTGCTGCGGCAAACGGGCAACGCTGAAGTCCGGCGCCAGGGCGTCGAACAATTTGCCGTAGGTGCCTGAGGGGAATCCATTGGCATGGGCGAAGAAAATCTGCCGAGACATACAAGGCGTCCATACGTAGGAAGTACGCCTTATTGTCTGTAGGAATATTCCTCACAACAACGACTGTATGCGCCATGAAAGGCGACACAACGGCCATTATTGTGCCGAATCAGCGCGCTGGAGGTGTTTCGCCCAGCGGGACGACGGCGATGGTCAGTCGCGAAATGCAGTTGAGTTTGCCGTTGTCGTCGCTCAGACGAATGTCCCAGACATGGGTAGTGCGGCCCATATGCACCGGTTTTGCCACCGCAGTCACCCGCCCGCTACGCACGCCGCGCAGGTGGTTGGCGTTGACTTCAAGGCCCACGCAATAGAACTTTTTGGTGTCTATGCACAGGTAGCTGGCCATGGAACCGAGGGTTTCGGCCAGTACCACCGAAGCCCCGCCATGCAACAAACCGAACGGCTGATGAGTGCGGTGATCCACCACCATGCTCGCGGTGATCGACTGGTCATCGTAGGCATCAAAGGTAATGTCGAGCACGTCGCAGATGGTGTTTTTACGCATCTCGTTGAGGTACGCGAGGTCCGGCTGGGTGGTCCACAAACTCATGGGTCATTCCTTGCTCTGTGAGTGATGGCTGTCATTTTGTCGTAGGATTTTTCGACAACCTGAGCCCAACTATCTTTCACACGGACCTGATTCTGCAACTGTTGCTACAACGGGTGTTTTCCTACCGGGGGTTATGCACACTCAGCAAGGTCATGCTGCCGGCCAGCGGCCACTCCCCTTCAAGCTCCGCCAGGCTGGCAGTGTGCATTGGCTGCGGCTGGCGCACATGACCGTGCTGCAACAGGCTGATCAGCTCACCCACGAAAGGCTGATGGCTGACCAACAATACATTGCCAGTGTCTGGCAGCTTGCTGGCGGCGAACTTGGGCTCGCTTTCTGGGGTCAGCCACGGCACGGTCATGAGCTCAGCGGTGAATCCCAGGGCCTCGCGCACCAACTCAGCGGTTTGCTGAGCCCGTACGTACGGGCTGACCAAAATGCGCTCCAGGGGTTTGCCGATCAAGTGTGCGGCGCTGTAAAGCACTTGATCACGACCATGGGCGGTGAGTTCGCGCTCGGCATCACGTCGGGCATGATGTTCGGCTTCTCCGTGGCGCAAAATCCACAGCTTCATGGCTTGCTCTCGGTGCCGTTCGAAGGGGAAACGTAAGGGGCTTCGCCTTCTGGCGCACGCGGTGCTGGCCAGTCGGCAAAAGGCCAAGGCTTTTGCTCGGTGTGAAAGCTGCCAAAGCGCCCGATCTGGGCGAGATACAGGCTCAGGCTGTCACCAAAGTTCATCAGGCAGCCATTGGGTGCGCCGTACACCAGGCGATAAATCAATTGCACCAGCACCAGGCCGCCGAGCACCAGTTGCGCGACTTGCCAGACCAATAGAAAAACCAGCATCCACAGCACGCGTATCACGATGGATTCGTACTTGGGGGCGTTCTTGCTGTCACTCATGTGCTGCTCCTGTGCTGATCAGTTGAAACCACTGGTGGAGATAAAGTCGACATCGGTCTTGGGTTCTGCGCGCATCAACAGCTCGATCACCTGGTTGAGCGTACGGCCTTCAAACAGGATGGCATGCAGCCCGGCCACCAACGGCATGTAAACGTTCAGTTCTTGTGCTTTGGCCTTGAGCACCTTGAGGGTATTCACACCCTCGGCCACTTCGCCCAAACGGGCAACCGCATCTTCCAGGCTCAAACCTTGCCCCAACGCATACCCGACCTGATAGTTGCGGCTTTTGGGCGATGAACAGGTCACGATCAAATCGCCTACACCCGCCAAGCCGAGAAAAGTCATCGGGTTAGCGCCTTGGCTGACAGCAAAACGAGTCATTTCTGCCAACGCGCGGGTAATCAACATGCTTTTGGTGTTTTCGCCCATGCCCAGCGCCACCGCCATGCCGGCGATGATGGCGTAGACGTTTTTCAACGCCCCGCCCAGCTCCACACCGAAGCGGTCGGCGCTGGCATATACGCGGAACGTACGCCCGTGCAAGGCGCTCTGGACCTGGGTACAGAGTGCTTCATCAGCGCTGGCCACCACGGTGGCGGTCAATGCATGTTCAGCCACTTCGCGGGCTAGGTTAGGACCAGACAACACGCCGATGCGGGCTTGAGGGGCGATCTCTTCGAGGATTTCGCTCATCAGTTTAAAGCTATGGGCTTCGATGCCCTTGGTCAGGCTGACCAGCATTTTGCCGCTCAAACGCTCGGCATGGGGCGCAAGCACGCTGCGCAACGCGCTGGATGGCAGCGCCACAAAGCACAATTGGCAGCTCTGCAGCGTGGCTTGCAGGTCGGTGACCGGCTCGACACCCGGGTGAATTTTGATGCCTTTGAGGTAGCGCGGGTTTTCTCGATTGAGGCGCATCGCCTCGGCTTGCTCGGGGTCGCGCATCCACTGGTGCACACGATGACCGTTTTCTGCCAGCAAGTTGGCCACGGCGGTGCCAAAACTACCGCCTCCCAAGACCGCAATAGCGTGCTGTTCAGTCATATGCAATCCCGTCTTCCATCTAGCAGTGGCAATGCTCGCATTATACGGGCCGCCAGCCCTGCGACCAGCCCCATAGCGCATCGCTCTGGCACCGTTGCTTTAAAGCACAACTTGCCCGCCGCGCTGAACACTTAAAGCCCGATAAATAGGCGGCCCTGACTGTCAAAGTGTGACAGCTCAGTTACCATGCCGTTCTGAAGGTAGCTGAGATGCACCACTGAAGGGATTCATCATTCATGACGACACGTAGTCGCTGGGATATTCACACCCGCACGCAGATGATGAGTCTGGGCCCAGCTTTATTGATCACCCTGCTGCTGATCAGTTTTTTCACCTGTGTACGGATCCAGGACTTGCGCCAGGAGCTGAACTACACCGGCCAGTTGATTGCCAATCAATTGGCCCCGGCCAGTGAATACGGGGTCATTACCGGTAATGCGGTGATCCTGCAAAGCCTGATTACCGCCTCACTGAACACCCCCCACGTTGAGTTTGTGCAAATCCAGGACAGTGCCGGCAAGACGCTGGCTCGCGCTGAGAAAGCGGCGTTCTCCCCATCGCAAGGGGCCAAATTTGAGGTTTTTCAGGCACCGGTGCGCTGGCAGAGAGGCCACTCCGGCGATGTGTTTTTACGCAACAACCTGCAAGCCTCTGCGCCGGAAGAGGACTATCTGGGCCGCGTGCTGGTGGGCATGTCCAATGATGCATTCAGCAAACGCCAGCAAGAGATCCTGCTCAAAGCGGTGATTCTTGCGCTCTTTGCCCTGGGCTTTACCTTTCTCTTGGCACGGCGCCTGGCGGCGAACCTGTCCAAACCCATCAGCGACATGAGCAAAACCGTCAAGGCCATTCAGCACGGTGATTACAAGGCTCCCCTGCCGGTGGTTGACGATGGCGAACTGGGCAGCCTGGCCCAGCACATCAATAATCTGGCTTCGGGCCTTGAACAGGCCAGCCGTGAGCAGCAGACAGCTATGTCGCAATTGATTCAGGCACGCGAAGAGGCCGAGAGCGCCAACCGCGCTAAAACTGAATTTTTGGCGATGATGAGCCATGAGTTGCGCACCCCCATGAATGGCGTGCTGGGGATGCTGCAACTGCTCGAAACCACCGAGATGACTGAAGAGCAAAAGGAATACGCAGACCTTGCCTCGGCGTCTACTGAGCACTTGTTGAAGGTGATCAATGACATTCTCGACTTCTCGAGGATTGAACGCTCGACACTGGAACTTGAACACATTGCGTTCAACTTGCTGGATTTGATCGATAACTGCGCACAAACGTTCCAGTTCAGTGCAGGCCAGCGGGGTTTGCTGCTGCAACTGGCATTGCCTGAAGGCTTGTCGGCCTTGCACGTCCTGGGCGACCCGACCCGGATACGGCAAATTCTGGTGAACCTGATTGGCAATGCCTTGAAATTTACCGAGCGCGGCAGCGTCAGCATTGAAGCTAAATGGCAGCCGCTGGATCACCAACTGATTTGGTTCGTCTGCACGGTGCGCGACAGCGGAATCGGGATCAGCAACGAAAAACTTGAGTCGATGTTTGACGCTTTCCAGCAAGCGGACAGTTCGATATCCCGGCGTTATGGCGGCACCGGCCTGGGCTTGCCGATCGCCCGCACGCTGGCCGAGCGCATGGGCGGTACGTTGCGCGCCAAAAGTGAGGAGGGTCAGGGGTCGGTGTTCACCCTGGAGATTCCGCTGGAGCTGCACCAGCCCGTGACCCTGAGCCAACCGCCGGCGCTGGCTGCACAACCGCCCATGGGCCACGGCGGCAAAGTGCTGTTGGTGGAGGATAATCCGGTCAATCAGACGGTCATCGAAGCCACCCTGCGAAGCCTTGGCTACGAAGTGTGCGTGGTCAGTGATGGCGCGCAAGCCATTCACCAGGCCAATACCGAGGACTATGTGGCGATCTTGATGGACTGCCGTCTACCCATCATTGATGGCTATGAGGCCACCCGGCAAATTCGCCAATTGGCAGGCTGCAGGACGGTGCCCATTATCGCGTTGACCGCCAACGCCTTACAGGGAGACAGGGAAAACTGCCTGCAAGCCGGTATGAACGATTACCTTGCAAAGCCGTTCAAACGAACCGATCTGGAACAAATTCTGCAGTGCTGGGTCCAGTAACTTGTGGCTAAAGAGCCACCTGCGACTGGCGTAAAATGCAAAAGTGCGGCAGTCTTAGGCACCCGAATGGGCCCCTGAACCGGCCCGATTTAAATTTTCAGTGCACAAGTGTACATTCCTGTCCTTTGCGCTGTGACTTTCACTACAACGCAATAGTCTATGTGTAGGCTGGCGAACTGAGACAACATGTTTCGGTTGGTCGGGAAGATTTGCCCCACCCTGCCGCATGGGATTATTGAGGAGCTCGCATGACCAAACAAAACGCCTTTACTCGGGAAGATCTGCTGCGCTGTAGCCGCGGCGAACTGTTCGGCCCAGGTAACGCGCAACTGCCCGCCCCTAACATGCTGATGGTGGATCGCATTACCCATATCAGTGAAGAAGGCGGCAAGTACGGCAAAGGTGAATTGGTCGCCGAGCTGGATATCACTCCAGACCTGTGGTTTTTTGCCTGCCACTTTGAAGGCGATCCGGTGATGCCGGGCTGCCTGGGCCTCGACGCCATGTGGCAGTTGGTTGGCTTTTACCTGGGCTGGCAGGGTTTGCCGGGCCGCGGTCGTGCCTTGGGTTCGGGCGAAGTGAAGTTCTTTGGCCAGGTTTTGCCGACCGCCAAGAAAGTCACCTACAACATTCACATTAAACGCGTCCTCAAGGGCAAGCTGAACCTGGCCATTGCCGATGGTTCGGTAACTGTCGACGGTCGCGAGATTTATACCGCTGAAGGCCTTCGGGTCGGCGTGTTCACTTCAACTGACAACTTTTAAGGGTTATCCGCATGCGCCGCGTCGTTATCACTGGTCTGGGCATTGTTTCGTGCCTGGGCAATGACAAAGAGACCGTCTCCGCTAACCTGCGTGCTAGTCGCCCTGGCATCCGCTTTAACCCGGAATACGCCGAAATGGGTCTGCGTAGCCAGGTTTCCGGCTCCATCGACCTGAACCTCGAAGAGCTGATCGATCGCAAGATTTATCGCTTTGTTGGCCATGCAGCGGCTTACGCCTACCTGGCCATGAAAGACGCCATCACTGATTCGGGCCTGACCGAGGAGCAAGTCTCCAACCCGCGTACTGGCCTGATCGCCGGTTCCGGTGGTGCATCGACCCTGAACCAGATGGAAGCGCTGGACATCCTGCGCGAAAAAGGCGTTAAACGTGTCGGCCCATACCGTGTAACGCGGACCATGAGCAGCACCGTGTCCGCTTGCCTGGCGACACCGTTCAAGATCAAGGGCCTGAACTACTCCATCGCTTCTGCCTGCGCCACCAGTGCTCACTGCATCGGTCACGCCATGGAACAGATCCAGATGGGCAAGCAGGACATCGTTTTCGCCGGTGGCGGTGAAGAGGAGCACTGGAGCCAGTCGTTCCTGTTTGACGCAATGGGCGCGCTGTCCAGCAAGCGCAATGACACCCCAGAACAAGCTTCCCGTGCCTATGACGCCGACCGTGACGGTTTCGTCATCGCTGGCGGTGGCGGTATGGTTGTGGTCGAAGAGCTGGAACACGCTCTGGCCCGTGGCGCCAAGATCTACGCTGAAATCGTTGGCTACGGCGCAACGTCTGACGGCTATGACATGGTTGCTCCGAGCGGCGAAGGCGCTATCCGCTGCATGCAGATGGCAATGTCAACGGTTGATGCACCCATCGACTACATCAACACCCACGGCACATCGACTCCGGTTGGCGACGTGGCAGAGATGAAAGGCATTCGCGAAGTTTTCGCAGACAAGGCACCGCCGATCAGCTCGACCAAGAGCCTGTCCGGTCACTCCCTGGGCGCCGCAGGCGTTCACGAAGCGATTTACTGCATGCTGATGATGGAAGGCAACTTCATTGCGGGCTCCGCCAACATTGATGAGCTGGACCCGGCAGTTGCCGACATGCCAGTGCTGACCAAAACCCGTGAAGATGCAACGATCAACACCGTGATGAGCAACAGCTTCGGCTTCGGCGGCACTAACGCCACCCTGGTTCTGAAGCGCTGGGAAGGCAAGTAAGCCCTCCCCCGCTCACTGAAAATGCCCCGACCAGGTCGGGGCATTTTTTTTGCCCGATGGAACGTACAACCCGGTGCAGTGCTCTATAAAGATCAGGACCTTTATCACTCCACTCTGAGGTTTGCCATGACCGTTACCGTCAACACCGTGTCCCACGAAGGTTTTCGTCACAGCATTAAAATCGACGATTACGAAGTGTTTACTGATGTTCCCAAAGCGATCGGTGGCGAGGGTTCAGCCCCGTCTCCCCACGATTATTTCGACGCCGCGCTGGGCGCCTGCAAAGCATTGACGCTCAAGCTCTATGCGCAAAAGAAAGACATTCCGCTGACCGGGGTCACCGTTGAGGTCAAGCACGATGCCAGCGAAGAGCAACAAGGCAAATACGCGCTGCACGTCAAACTGACCCTCAAGGGCGTACTGACAGACAAGCAGCGCGAAGAACTGCATAAAGTCGCCGACAAGTGCCCGGTGCACAAGCTGATGACCACCGCTGACGTCACCATCGAAACGCACTTGTCAGAAGGCGCTTTCAGCCAGTAATGCGGGCCTCGCGAGCGTTGGGTTATGCTCAACGCTCCCTTTATTGCCTGGACAGGCCCATGCCGACATTCACCGTGATTCAACCGCGCGCCGAAGACGTTGAGGGCCAGCCTATCTTGCGCCCGCTGCCTTCAGCCAGAAGCCGCAGTGTCGGGCCGTTTGTTTTTTTCGATCACATGCTGGTCACCGATTACCCGCCTGGGCACGGCATGAATATCCAACAGCATCCGCACATTGGCCTTTCGACCCTGACTTACCTGTTTGAAGGCCAATTGCAGCACAAAGACAGTTTGGGCTCAGACCAGTTGGTCGGGCCCGGTGAAGTCAGCTGGATGACCGCAGGCGCCGCGATTGCCCATATTGAGCGTACCCCTGCCCCGCTACGCGAGCAGGGCTCGACCTTGCACGGCCTGCAGGTGTGGCTGGCGTCGCCTAAAGAACACGAGCAAGGCGCAGGCTCGTATAGCCATCACCCGGCCGACAGCTTGCCCGTGAGCGATAGCCTGGGGGTTCGCGTGCGAATGATTGCCGGGACAGGTTTTTGCCTGGCGTCGCCGGTACCGGTGCTTTCGCCGACGGTGTATGCCGAAATCCATATGCAAACAGCCACCACCCTGTTGATCCCTGATGAACATCAGGAGCGGGCGTTGTATGTGTTGCAAGGCGATATGCAGCTGGAAGGCCAAACACTGGAGTCTCACAGCCTGGTACTGCTGCCGGCCGGTGAAGCACTGACCCTGAGCGCAGACAGCGATTGCCACGCGGTGCTGATTGGCGGCGCGCCGCTCGATGGGCCGCGGCGCATGAACTGGAATTTCGTTGCCAGCGACCGTGAGTTGATTGAGCGGGCAAGAGCCCGCTGGGCAGCAGGCGATTGGCCGACCGTCCCCTTCGAGAACGGCCGGATTGAATTGCCCTGAAGACCTGAGACCGCCTTAGAGGATCATCGCGGCGGCCCAGCCGAATGCCAGCAGCGGCAGATTGTAGTGAAGAAAGGTCGGCACCACGGTGTCCCAGATGTGGTGATGCTGACCGTCGATGTTCAAACCGGAGGTCGGGCCCAAGGTCGAGTCCGACGCTGGCGAGCCGGCATCCCCCAACGCGCCTGCCGTACCGACGATGCACACAATCGCCATCGGGCTGAAACCCAACTGCACACAAAGCGGTACGAAGATCGCCGCCAGAATCGGCACCGTCGAAAATGAAGAACCAATCCCCATGGTCACCAGCAACCCGACCAGCAGCATGAGCAACGCGCCTACGCCCTGGCTGTGATTGATCCAGCCCGCCGAGGCTTCAACCAATGACTTCACTTCGCCCGTGGCTTTCATGACTTCTGCAAAGCCTGAGGCGGCGATCATGATGAAACCGATCATGGCCATCATTTTCATGCCTTCGGTGAACAGGTCGTCGGTCTCGCGCCAACGCACAATCCCGGACACCGAGAAAATCAGAAACCCGACCAGGGCGCCGATAATCATGGAACCCAGCCACAGCTGAATGATGAACGCGGACGCAATCGCGACTCCGGCCACCAGCAGGGTCAACGGGTTGTAGTTGATCGCGGTCTGTTCAACCTGCTCGATCTTGGCCAGGTCATATTCACGCTTTTTGCGGTAGCTGATGAACACCGCCACCAGCAGGCCAACCAGCATGCCCAGCGCAGGGATAGCCATGGCGTGGGTGACATTGACCTGGCTGATATCAACGCCACTTTTGCTGACGTTGGCGAGCAGAATCTGGTTGAGGAAAATATTGCCAAAACCAACCGGCAGGAACATGTAAGGCGTGATCAAGCCAAAGGTCATGACACAGGCGACCAGACGGCGGTCAATCTTCAGTTTGGTCAGCACATACAAAAGAGGCGGAACCAGCAGCGGAATAAAGGCGATATGAATCGGCAAGATGTTTTGCGAGCAAATCGCAACCACCAGCAATAGGCCGATCAACAGCCATTTGACCCGATTGCCACCGACTGCCTGCTGCTTATTGACCATCGCCAAAGCTCTGTCGGCCAGGGCATGAGCCAGCCCGGACTTGGCAATGGCCACTGCGAAAGCGCCCAGCAAGGCGTAGGACAACGCCACAGTGGCTCCGCCGCCCAAGCCGCTGTTGAACGCCTCGAGCGTGGCCTCGATGCTCAGGCCGCCCACCAACCCGCCAACCACCGCACCCACAATCAGTGCGATGACCACATGCACACGGGACAGACTGAGCACCAACATGATGCCGACCGCGGCAATTACTGCATTCATAGTTACAACCTCATAGTACGCACCACGATAAAAACACCGTAAAGCGGAAAACTCCGGGCAATAGACTGCTGTTCCAGTCGCCGGATTTGGAAGGGAGGGCTTATTTGAGGGCGCACACTTTGCAGGAGCATCGCCGCCTTGTCAAAGAGCAGGCCAGAAGCGATCGCCAGACCACTGAAAAAGCAATTTATCCCTAGTATTTACAGGGCTTTAGCGCAATTTTTTAACATGAAATTTCGCTTTTTGTCGTAAAGAAATGTGTCAAATGGCCGCTAAGGGTAAAAGCCTCTTTTTAGGATGTCTCCATGTCGCTCAGACAGCTTTCCATACAGTGGAAAATCACCCTGCTCGCCGGGCTTTGCCTTGTGGGTATTGTTGCCCTGCTGGTAGGGCTTTCTCTCTACCGCATGGAGTACACCTCCAACCTGGTAGAAGCCTCAAGCGCAAAAATGCTCAATGAGTCTGCCCAGGCGCGTATTGAAGCTCAGGGTGAGGCGCAGGCCCAAGCCATTAGCCGCCAATTCATGGACGCCTACCAATATGGAAACGGCTTTGCCCGCCAAGTCCTGTTTTTGCGTGAGCAATCTGAAAAGCGCTTTCTGGATGCCTTCGACCTGCGTGAGGACCTGACTCACCAAGTAAAAGCGGCGTTGCAGGCCAACCCTGACTTGCTCGGCCTGTCGCTGGTGTTTGAAGCCAACGCACTGGATGGCAAAGACAAGTTGTTTGAGCATCAACCCGTACTGGGCAGCAACGACAAGGGTCGCTTTGCCCTTTATTGGTCACAGCCGACACCCGGCAAGCTGACTTCAATGGCGCTGCCTGAAACCGATATGTCCGACACCAGTATCGGACCGAGCGGTCAGGCCAATAACTCATGGTTTACCTGCCCGCGTGCGACGCTAAAACCGTGCATTATCGAACCTTACTTTTATGACATTGACGGGCAACGGGTGCTGATGACCAGCATCGTTTTCCCGCTGATGATCGATGGCAAGGTGATCGCTTCGCTTTCCGTTGATATCAACCTCAACAGCCTGCAGGCCATGAGTGTGCAGGCCAGCAAAAAGCTGTACGACGGGCAAACCAACGTCGGCATCATCACCTCGGCAGGCTTGCTGTCGGGTTTCAGCGCGGATGCCAGCAAGCTCAGCCTGCGCCTGAATCAGGTCGATCCCGACGACGGTGGCAAGCTGACAGAATTGATGAACAGCGCGGGTCAGACCGAGAGCATCCGCAGTCATCAACGCTTGAAAGTGCTGACGCCGTTTTTGCCGATTCCTGGCAGCAAACCCTGGGGCGTCTTGCTCGATGTACCTGAAAAGGTACTGGTTGGACCGGCACAAGTGCTTCAGGCCGACCTGGAGGCGCGTAATACCACTGGCACCCTGATTGAGTTGGGGCTGGGTTCTCTGGCGGCGATCATCGGTTTGCTGTTGGTATGGCTGATGGCGCGCAGCGTGACTCGCCCGATACTCGGCGTTGCGCGCATGCTGGAGGACATTGCCAGCGGCGAAGGTGACCTGACGCGCCGTCTGGAGTACGACAAAAAAGATGAGCTTGGGCAATTGGCGGGCTGGTTCAACCGCTTCCTCGACAAACTGCAACCGATCATTGCTGAGGTTAAACGCTCCGTGCAGGACGCTCGCAGCACCGCTGACCAGTCGGCGGCGATCGCGACTCAGACCAGCGCAGGCATGGAGCAGCAATACCGCCAGGTGGATCAGGTTGCCACAGCGTCTCATGAGATGAGCGCCACGGCCCAGGACGTCGCCCGCAGTGCTGCACAGGCTGCTCAAGCCGCACGTGATGCCGATCAGGCTACACGAGAGGGCTTGACCATTATCGATCGCACAACCAACAGCATCGACCACTTGGCTGCTGACATGAGCGAGGCGATGGTGCAAGTGGAAGGGTTGGCGGCCAACAGCGAGAAAATTGGTTCTGTACTGGAAGTGATCCGCGCTATTGCCGAGCAAACCAACTTGCTCGCCCTGAATGCGGCGATTGAAGCAGCGCGTGCCGGTGAAGCCGGGCGTGGATTTGCCGTGGTGGCGGACGAAGTGCGTAACCTGGCGCGACGGACTCAGGAGTCGGTCGAAGAAACCCGCCAAGTGATCGAGCAACTTCAAGTGGGCACCCAAGATGTCGTGTCGTCCATGGGCAACAGTCATCGCCAAGCTCAGGGCAGTGTTGAGCAAGTAGGACAAGCGGTCACTGCGCTGCAGCAAATCGGCGAGGCGGTGACAGTCATTACTGACATGAACTTGCAGATTGCCAGTGCCGCTGAAGAACAAAGTGCCGTGGCCGAAGAGATTAACCACAACGTGGCCACGATTCGCGATGTCACCGAGTCGTTGTCCGGGCAGGCTAATGAGTCGGCACGGGTAAGCCAGTCGCTGAACTCGCTGGCGAATCAGCAACAAAACTTGATGGATCAGTTCCGCGTGTGATGTGACATCCAGGGGGGGCCGGTTGGCTTGAGCCACTGGCGCCTCTTAACGTTTACGCTTGTGCAGTTTGATAATCACTGACAAGCCGCCCAGCGGGCCGGTTTCAAGCCTCATCTCCCCTCCCCATGCCTCCACAATATCGCGCACGATGCCCAAGCCCAGGCCATGTCCGCTGACGTGTTCGTCCAAACGAGCGCCACGGCTGAAGACCTGATCACGCTCGGACTCAGGAATACCGGGACCATCGTCCTGGACCTCTATGACAAATCCATTCGGGTTTTGCTGAACACTCAGCTGAACCTGGGAGTCAGCCCATTTACAGGCGTTATCCAATAGGTTGCCGAGCAATTCGAGCATGTCTTCACGGTCCCAAGGCATCTGCAGCCCGGGTGAGGCATTTAACGCCAGGTGCAGGTGATCGCCATGAATCATGCCCAGCGTGGACATTAAGGCAGGCAGCTCTGCATCTCCGTCAAACTGAGCACCCGGCAGGGCATCACCGGCCAGCCGGGCGCGATTGAGCTCGCGACTCATCCGCTGTTGAATATGCTCAAGTTGCTCGCGCAAGCTTTGTTGCAACTGAGGGTAGTGCTCAAATTGCGGGTCATTGACCAAGCTGTATAAGACCGCCAGAGGTGTTTTTAAGGCATGCCCCAAGTTGCCCAGGGCATTTCGCGAGCGCTTTAAGGTGTTTTCAGTGTGGCTCAACAGGTGGTTTATCTGTGTGACCAAAGGCTCAAGTTCAAGGGGAACCTGAGTGTCCAGCTGTGAGCGTTGACCTGATTGCAATTGCACGATTTGTTTGCGCGCGGTCTCCAGTGGCCGGAGTGCCCGACGAACTGTGAGGCGCTGCATCAGCAGGATGATCATGAGCGCAACGATGCCAATGCCCAGACCAATTCTCTGCACTTGCTTGAAGCTTTCTCGTATTGGTGTGTAGTCCTGAGCCACTGTGATGGAAACAGGCTGGCCAAAGCGCAGGTAATCGCTGCGCAGGAGCAGCAACATCTGCCCCTCCGGGCCGGGTTGAAGCGTGCTGTCCAGCCCGGGCTGTTTGGGTCGGGGTAATTGTGCGTCCCACAGTGAGCGCGAGCGCCAATGTGTATCGCCAAATTCGATGCTGAAATAATGCCCTGAAAACGGACGCTGATAAGCAGGCGACAGGCGTCGTTCGTCCAGTTGCAAGCTTTGAGGACCACGGCTTAGCGCGACTAACAGGTTTTCGCTGTCAATCTGCAGGCCAGACTCTAAATATCGCTGAAGGCCATTTTCAAATAGCCAGAGACTGACCTGGCTCACCACCAGGCCCGATAGCAATAAGACACTGATCAGGCCAATGCTCAAGCGCCGCTGAATGGATTTCACCGATCACCAGACCCGAATATATAGCCCTGCCCGCGACGGGTTTCTATGACGGAGCGGCCTAGCTTGCGCCGCAAATGGTTCACATGAACCTCAAGCACATTGGAGTCGCGTTCTGTTTCACCGTCATAAAGATGCTCAGCCAAATGGCTTTTGGAGAGGATCTGTTGGGGGTGGAGCATGAAGTAGCGCAACAGGCGAAATTCGGCAGCGGTCAGTTGTACTTCACTCTCGCCGTGGGTAACAGATTGGCGAGACTCGTCCAGGTGCAACCCTGCGGATTTGAGCAGCGGCTGGTTCGACTGACCATGAGAGCGGCGCAGCAGCGCTTGTACACGCAGTTGCAGCTCTTCGGGATGGAAGGGTTTGGTCACGTAATCATCGGCCCCGGCCTTAAGCCCTTCAATCCGCTCAGACCATGAACTGCGGGCGGTCAGGATCAGCACCGGCGTGGTAAGGCCCTGTGTGCGCCATTGTTTAAGGACGTCGATACCGGGAACACCGGGCAACCCCAGATCGAGAATAATCAAATCGTACGGCTCACTTTGCCCCTGATAAAGGGCATCACGGCCGTCGGCCAGCCAATCCACCGCATACCCCAAGCGCGTTAGCCCACTTATCAATTCGTCAGCCAAGGGGACATGGTCTTCTACCAGCAACAACCGCATTAATCATCCACCTCATCTTTGAGTAGCTGGCCATCTGCGGCATTCAGCTTGAGCTCACGGACGACACCGTCCTGAGTCAGCAACTCAACTTCGTAAACATACTTGTCATCATCCTCTTCCAGCTCCGCTTCGAGCAGCTTGGCCTTGGGGTGATATTCGAATGCCTTTTGAAGCAGTTGCTCCAAAGGCAAGATGACGCCTTTTTCTCGCAAACGCAGCGCTTCGTCCTGATCCAGATCCCGGGAGAAGACCAAACAGGAAAACGTAATAAGCAGCAGTGCAACACAGCCACGAACGTACTGATTCACGGTGATCACTTACCTCCGGTGCATGCCACGTTAAAAATGCGGACTATAGCGTTGTTGGCTTAATTGAAACTGAATATGCAGGTCTGTCTGCCCGCTGGCCCGGAGCGTGATTGTCGTTAGCCATGCGTTAACTGTTAAACTGCCGTCCTGCATTCATCGCCCAAGCGATAGCCACCCTTTAGAGCTATAAACACTGTGGAAATTTTTAAAGAGTTTACCTTCGAATCCGCGCATCGGTTGCCTTACGTCCCTGAAGGCCATAAATGCGGTCGTTTGCATGGACACTCATTCAAGGTTGCGATCCATTTGAGTGGCGACATTGATCCTGCAACCGGCTGGATCCGCGACTTCTCGGAAATTAAAGCGATTTTCAAGCCGCTGTATGAGCAACTCGACCATAACTACTTGAACGATATTCCTGGCTTGGAAAATCCAACCAGCGAAGTATTGGCCAAGTGGATTTGGCAACAGCTCAAGCCCCTGCTTCCTGAACTGTCAGCCATTCGAATTCACGAAACGTGCACCAGCGGCTGCATTTATTACGGCGACTGAACGCCGGGACATAAAAAAACCACCTGAGCGGTAATGCCAGTCAGTTAAGACTGACTCATTGACCTTTAGCCCGCAGGCCGCAAAATCCGATGCTTGGAAACGAGCA
>NZ_WIVZ01000099.1:0-1285 GCF_009600325.1 Pseudomonas sp. FSL R10-2189 | reverse complement strand
TGTATGGACCGGGGACATAGCGAACACTTTGTTCGGAGACATAGCGAACAGTTAACGAAGCTTTTTCCCTGATATTACAACCCCGGTCACTCTGTCAATTTGCGCAATACGATGACTTCCCCAGAAGACATCGTATTGCCCATCCTCAACACTCTCTCGTACACCTACACGCTCGCCTTTAAAGCCTTTGCCGAGCCTCCAGGGCTGACCCTGCCAGTAGATCTCACCTTTAGCCTGCACCTTCCGCACATGAAACTCAGCACCGTACTCGATGGCAGGTAGCACCTCCTGATACTCGCGTGCGCTGAGCGTATAGCGAGACGCTGGTACCTGCATGCCTATGCCGCCGTGCGGACGCTCGTAGTTGTAGATCTTGCGCCATTCGTCCAGCGTGAACTGTGCGCTGGGCAGGTCAATCAGGCACAAACCCTTAAAAACCTCCCTGATCATGCTGCGATGCTGTCTTTCCAGCTTGCCCTGGGTTTGAGGGTGATAGGGGCGTGAGTGGCTCACCCTTATTCCCTGACGCATGATCCAGATTTCCAGCCCTGTATACGCATCAGGCTCGTCGCCCCACGGCGCCCCGTTGTCCATCGTCATGCGCTTAGGTAGCCCGTAATGGCGGAACGCATTGATCAAATGGGCCTGCACGGTATTGCGCTGCTCGTTGCCACAGGCGGCGATCGTTAAAAAGAAACGCGAGTGGTCATCCAGAAGAGTCAATGGATGGCAGCGACCCGTACGCATGGGCACATGGCCTTTAAAGTCCATTTGCCACAGATCATTGGGCTGCTCGTGCTCAAATCTGATGAAAGGTTTGACCAGGCCGGCATGAGGGTCGATGCGCTCATTGCGCTTGAGAATGGCATGAACCGTACTGGCTGCAGGCATGTTGCTGCCGCGCCGCTCAAGGCATCCCTTGATCTTGCGCGCTCCCCAGCCGGTGTGCTCGATATTGAGCGCCAGTATCTGCTTCTCAGACTCTTGAGCAGTTCGATTAGGCGAACTGTGGGGGCGGCGGGACCGATCTCTCAACCCGTCTTTACCCTCACATTGGAAACGCTTGAGCCATTTATAGGCAGTGGTGCGGCCAATATTGAACTGCTCGCACAATGCAGTGATGTTAGCGCCCTCAGCCAAAGCCAAAGCGACGAATTCGAGACGAAGATCCATGGCGGACACCTCTTTCCAGGACACATCACACCTCCTAAGGGGTCAATGTGTCCTATTAAAAGTGTTCGCGATGTCTCCGAACATTGTGTTCGCTATGTCCCCGGTCCATACA
>NZ_WIVZ01000098.1:0-1331 GCF_009600325.1 Pseudomonas sp. FSL R10-2189 | reverse complement strand
ACTCAAATTGCTTGGGTGTTATATGGTCAAGCCTCACGGGCAATTAGTATTGGTTAGCTCAACGCCTCACAGCGCTTACACACCCAACCTATCAACGTCGTAGTCTTCGACGGCCCTTTAGGGAACTCAAGGTTCCAGTGAGATCTCATCTTGAGGCAAGTTTCCCGCTTAGATGCTTTCAGCGGTTATCTTTCCCGAACATAGCTACCCGGCAATGCCACTGGCGTGACAACCGGAACACCAGAGGTTCGTCCACTCCGGTCCTCTCGTACTAGGAGCAGCCCCTCTCAAATCTCAAACGTCCACGGCAGATAGGGACCGAACTGTCTCACGACGTTCTAAACCCAGCTCGCGTACCACTTTAAATGGCGAACAGCCATACCCTTGGGACCGGCTTCAGCCCCAGGATGTGATGAGCCGACATCGAGGTGCCAAACACCGCCGTCGATATGAACTCTTGGGCGGTATCAGCCTGTTATCCCCGGAGTACCTTTTATCCGTTGAGCGATGGCCCTTCCATACAGAACCACCGGATCACTAAGACCTACTTTCGTACCTGCTCGACGTGTCTGTCTCGCAGTCAAGCGCGCTTTTGCCTTTATACTCTACGACCGATTTCCGACCGGTCTGAGCGCACCTTCGTACTCCTCCGTTACTCTTTAGGAGGAGACCGCCCCAGTCAAACTACCCACCATACACTGTCCTCGATCCGGATAACGGACCTGAGTTAGAACCTCAAAGTTGCCAGGGTGGTATTTCAAGGATGGCTCCACGCAAACTGGCGTTCACGCTTCAAAGCCTCCCACCTATCCTACACAAGCAAATTCAAAGTCCAGTGCAAAGCTATAGTAAAGGTTCACGGGGTCTTTCCGTCTAGCCGCGGATACACTGCATCTTCACAGCGATTTCAATTTCACTGAGTCTCGGGTGGAGACAGCGCCGCCATCGTTACGCCATTCGTGCAGGTCGGAACTTACCCGACAAGGAATTTCGCTACCTTAGGACCGTTATAGTTACGGCCGCCGTTTACCGGGGCTTCGATCAAGAGCTTCGCGTTAGCTAACCCCATCAATTAACCTTCCGGCACCGGGCAGGCGTCACACCCTATACGTCCACTTTCGTGTTTGCAGAGTGCTGTGTTTTTAATAAACAGTCGCAGCGGCCTGGTATCTTCGACCGACGTGAGCTTACGCAGTAAATGCTTCACCCTCATCGGCGCACCTTCTCCCGAAGTTACGGTGCCATTTTGCCTAGTTCCTTCACCCGAGTTCTCTCAAGCGCCTTGGTATTCTCTACCCAACCACCTGTGTCGGTTTGGGGTACGGTTCCTG
>NZ_WIVZ01000097.1:0-1390 GCF_009600325.1 Pseudomonas sp. FSL R10-2189 | reverse complement strand
GGCGGTCTCAAGGAGCAAGTGCAACACCTCATGTAAGGTGTTGCCATGTCTACCCAATACAACCACCTGAGTACCGAGGAGCGCGTCACCATTATGGTGATGCTCTTTCAACGACAGACGCTGCGAGCTATTGCCGCTTTGCTAGGCCGTCACCCCAGCACCATTAGTCGTGAGATCAAACGCAACCCCCAGCAGCCTCACTATGACGCCATCCAAGCTACCAGCAGGGCTCAACAGCTTCGACATGCGCCTCGCCGTCAGCGGCGTTTGTCTCCAGACTCAGAGCTATTTCAAGTGGTCGTCGAAATGCTCCGCATCGGCTGGTCACCGCAACAAATTGCCCGCAGACTACGCAGTATCTGGCCAGGCCAATCCGAGCGACATGTGAGCCACGAAACTATCTACCTCGCCATCTATGCCTATCCGCGCGGCGAGCTGAAACGCCAGTTGATCAGTTATCTACGTCAGGCTGACGGCAAACGTCCTAAGCGAACCCAAAGCAATGTGCGTCGAGAACGTTACCCTGCGCATCTGAGTATTCACCTACGCCCCCCTGAGGTTGCAGATCGTCTGGTCCCTGGGCATTGGGAGAGTGATCTGATCATGGGCGCCAATAATCGCTCAGCGGTTGCCACCATGGTCGAGCGTACGAGCCGTTATGTGATTCTCGCCAAGCTCGAAGCCCCCACCGCAGAGGCGGCGGCGGAAGCGATCGTGAGGGAAATGTCGCGGATGGCGCCATCGCTCCTAAAAACCATGACGCATGATCAAGGCAGCGAAATGGCCCGTCATGCCGAAATTACTGCGCGCACGGGGATGAAGATTTATTTCGCCGATCCACACTCGCCTTGGCAGCGTGGTAGCAATGAAAATACGAACGGTTTGTTGCGTCAGTACCTCCCCAAAGGCACAGATCTCTCTCTGGTGACGCAGGCACGGCTGGACGAAATCGCTGATCTGCTCAATACCCGACCCCGCCAGACACTGGGCTGGAAATTTCCGGTTGAGGTGCTAGTAGATCATCTTCAGCTTTCCGCGACCAACAAGCTTGAAACGATAAACTGACCGGTAAGGGCAAGCCCTCCAAGTTATCTGGTGGATGCGTCTAATGGGTGTTTCTATTGGGTCATTCCAAGCCGTCACATTGGCGATGGAGGGGGGGGTGTGTATAGCCATTGTTTAAGCGATGAGGGGGGGGGTGTGTATAGCCGCTGCTGCAGCCACCGAAGGGCTTGATCACGGCTAAGCACTTGGTAGTGGAAATTGTGCTTAGTCAGGTAAGCTCGGTTCGGTCAGACGCCCATTGATAACGATGTTTTGGAAGCGGGATTGTTTCGCTTAGCAAGCTCAGAAAATTAACTGACTGTTGCACTTGCTCCTTGAGACCGCC
>NZ_WIVZ01000096.1:0-1419 GCF_009600325.1 Pseudomonas sp. FSL R10-2189 | reverse complement strand
GGCTCTTCGCATTTAAGGGTGTAGCTGATTTCTAAACCCTCCTGACTTCAGCAAGCACCTGGCTATGTAATTGGTTAAATTTCTAAAGCCCAAGGCGGTACCTCGTAAGTGCTCAAGTCGCCCGTTGATAGCTTCTGTTGGACCGTTGCTGGTTCCTGGCCGGTCGAAGTAGGCAAGGATGCTCTCAGCGTATTTTTTCAGCGTTTCCCCCAAGCCTTTCACCTCGATGAGCGCTTTGGGCAAGTCGCTGGCTGTAATGATATTTATGACCTCTTCCATGAGTTTTTTACCACGTTTTCGATCCGGCTCGTTGTAGGCGCTGACCACCCGTTGGTACATGCTCCAGGTGCAATCCACTTCGAGGTGGTGCTCATCTGCAAACAGCTGGAACAGTTGCTTTTTGTTGGCGTCAGACAGGTAGCTGATCCGAGTCAGTAGCGTTCGACGGCTTTTGTAGAGCGGGTCATTTTTACGCCCTCTGCGGCCCAGGATGTCGTGTTGCACACGCCGGCGGCATTCATCCAGCATGTTGCTTGCCCAGCGCACGACATGGAAAGGATCCAGCACGGTTTGGGCTTGAGGCAGGGCTTCTTGCGCTGCAGATTTAAACCCCGTAAAACCGTCCATGGCAATGCTTTCGATCTGGTCACGCCACGATTTGGGGCGACTCTGTAGCCATTGCTTAAAGGCTTGTTTGGAGCGGCCTTCCAGCACATCGAGCAAGCGGGCCGGCCCGTTTTTGTTACGCACGGGCGTAAGGTCAACCACGATGGTGACGTACTTGTCACCACAGCGTGTATGTCGCCAAACATGCTCATCCACGCCCAGCACGGTCACACCGTCAAAACGTGTCGAGTCATTAAAAAGCAGGCGCCGTCCTTCGTTGATAATGGCATTATTAGCGGTGTGCCATGCAACATCAAGCTGGCTCGCAACACGAGATACCGACAGATGATCCAGCACGATGGCAGCTAATGCCCAGCGTATCGCCCCATATGAAAGCTTTGAACGTGGAGGTGCTGCACTGTTTGTATCTTCATGCCAGAAACAGCCGCAAGCACAACGCCAGCGACGGATACGCAGCAGCAATCTGGTTGGTCGTTGTCCGTAAGGTGTGTGAGCAAGATGCCTATCGACAGTACCGCGTGAAACACCAGCAGCCCCGCACTTGGGGCATGGCTCGGGTGCTTTGGTTAAACGACATTCGATGACGGCGCGCTCTGCACAAAGATGTTGTCCAGTGGCAGTCAGGCCGAGGTTATTCAGTTGGCAAAAGCTGGAAAGATCAGGGCTAGAAAAGGTAAGATTGTTCACGTCGGGGGCTTAGTTTTTGTTGGTGTGAGAGCTTACATTTTCTAAGATCCTCGACTCCTTTTCCAGCCGGTCAGATTTTTTCTACACCCTTAAATGCGAAGAGCC
>NZ_WIVZ01000095.1:0-1445 GCF_009600325.1 Pseudomonas sp. FSL R10-2189 | reverse complement strand
TGAACTGCCCCCAAAAAGTTGGACACCCATCCAACTTTTTGGGTTTTCAACATGAACAAGTACACAGAGCAATTTAAGCTCACCGCCATCAAGGCCTATCTCGAGGGCAGCAAGGGGCTGCGTACGGTCGCCCAGCGATTCGATATCGACGTCAGCCTGCTCCGCCGCTGGGTCTCAAGCTATAAGCTCCATGGCTCGATCAGCCCTCGTAAACGCGGCCAACCTTACAGCGCGAGCTTCAAACGTAACGTTGTTGAGTACAAGCGCGCACACCATCTATCTCTTCGTCAGGTCGCTGCGCACTTTGGCCTTGGTCAATCATCTCAAGTAGGCATTTGGGAGCAGCAGTACTACAGTGGCGACCTTGAATCGCCAACCATCGCAAAAAGAAGAAAGTCTGTCGTAATGACGAAGAAGCCCAAACCCGCTGTGCCCGAAGATAAAGACGATGCACTGAAACCGCGTGAGCAGTTGATGGCTGAACTTGAATACCTGCGCATGGAGAACGCCTACCTAAAGGAGTTGGAGGCTTTGCAGGAACAGAAAAGACGACGGCAACCGAAAAAACCCTAATCGTCTCGAAACTGAAAAGCGTATTCCCTCTGGCGGATCTACTGAAGCTGGCGGGTGTGGCGCGCAGTACGTTTTACTATCAAGTCCAGGCACAACAGCGCCCAGATAAGCACGCCTCTCTCAAAGAGCTGGTACAGCGTGTGTATGACCAGGAGAAAGGCCTTTATGGGTATCGGCGCATTACAGCTGTGATCAGGAGCTTGGGCACTTTGGTCAACAAAAAGCTCGTGGAGCGGTTGATGGTTGAGCTGGGACTGCGTTCGATTGTGCGCCCCAAGAAGTATCGCTCGTATCGAGGGGCTGTCGGCAGGACCGCACCGAATCTATTGGAGCGCAACTTCATTGCTCAGCGCCCTAACCAGAAGTGGGTAACGGACGTTACAGAGTTCAAGGTTGCTCAGCAAAAGCTCTATCTTTCGCCTGTTATGGATTTGTACAACCGCGAAATCGTCGCGTATGAAATGGCAACCCGGCCCTGCCTGGAGCTGGTCGACAATATGCTGGATAAGGCTTTCAAGCGTTTGCAGAGCGAGCCAAAGTTGGTCATCCACTCTGACCAAGGATGGCATTACCAGCACTCCCAATACCGCCATAAACTGGCCAAGCTCGGGGTTAAACAGAGCATGTCGCGCAAAGGAAACTGTCTGGACAATGCCGCGATGGAAAGTTTCTTTGGTACGCTGAAATCCGAGTTTTTCTACTTGAAGCGATTTGAAAGCGTTGAGGCGCTGAAGGCGGGGCTGGATGAATACATCCATTATTACAACCATGACCGCATCAAACTAACACTCAACAGCCTAAGCCCTGTGGGATACAGGACTCAGGCTGCGCTGGGCGCTAGTTAATCTGTCCAACTTTTGGGGGGCAGTTCA
>NZ_WIVZ01000094.1:0-1445 GCF_009600325.1 Pseudomonas sp. FSL R10-2189 | reverse complement strand
CGCGCTGGCCAGCGCGGTGCGCTCGTGGGTTCGCCAGCGCTGATGCCAGAGTTTCTTGTCCTCGCGCTCGCTACGGCAGGTCGTGTGCCCAACGATGGGCGTTTTGCGGCGGCTGCGGCTCATGATGTGGTTGTCTCCAAGAACATTCAGGACAGGCTTTCTGGGTAGAGCGCCGTCAACCGGGACAGGGTTTCTTGCACTTGTTCCAGCGAGGTCATCAGATGATCAACCTGATCCTGAAGATCCACGGCGAGATCAAATAGCTCAGCCACTCGGCTGCGTGATCCCTCGTTGAACGCGGCCATTGCCAGTTGATGCAGCTTCAACAGGTCGGTGCGCAGTTGCGGAGGTGCGCCGTCTGCGCTGTCATTCAAATCGCCGCGCAGCACGTCCACGGCATCGACTGCACGCAGCAGTGCCGTGGTATCGAAATTCTCGGGAGTCAGTTCGTCCCATTCGTCGTCGGTGATGCGGGCTGCCATCAGGAGAGCTCCGATTAAGCGGTTGCGAGCGTTAGATGCCCGATCGGCTCGGCTGCTGGCCGTACCTTGATTTCGATGTCGTAGCCGAGGCGATTCAGACAATCCATCAGCTTGCGTTCGGATAGATTGGTGAAGTCGCCGCGCATCATGCCCGACACCTTCGGTTGCGGGATGCCCATGCGTTTGGCCGCCGCTTGTTGAGTCAGCCCAAGGGCGCGCATGGCCCTCCTGATCTCGACCACCAGGCCGGTCTTGATCTTGAGCTTTTCAGCGTCAGGCAGTCCAAGGTCGGCAAAGACGTTGCCCGAGCTGCGCTGAACCTCGACGCCTTCAATGATTCGTTTTTGCATTTCGTAGCTCCTGTGCCAATACCTCGGCCACCTTCAGCCGAGCGCGGATGATGTCCATGTCGGCCTTTGGCGTGGCGATTCCGCTCTTGCTCTTCTTCTGGAAGCAGTGCAGGACGAACACCGCTTCCGCAAACTTGACCGTGTATACCGCTCGATAGGTGCCGCCGGCATCGTCTTCGACGACCTCCAGCACGCCGGCACCACCGAACCCCTTGAGCACCTTTGCTGCGTCATCCTGATCGCCTATCTGCGCCAACGAGAGCGCGTAACCGAAACGGCGACGCACGTCGGACGGCAACGCCATCAAATCCTTGTGGCTGCTCGCGATCCATTCGAGCGGTTTTTCTTTGTTTGTCATGACGGAATTTTATACCTGTTCAGGTAATGATGTAAACGCGGCAACCTCAAGGAGGTGTCGTAAAACATTTGTTTTGCGACAGGCTGTCAGCCGCCGCTGTGCTACCTGTGCAACACCCCCTCAAAAATGTACGGAAAACTCTATCGCTATTCACTATTATGCGGAAACCTGTTTTTGATGGTTATCCGCCTATGTTGGTTGGCTACATGCGCGTGTCGTCGGACTCCGACCGCCAGAGCACGGACTTGCAGCGCG
>NZ_WIVZ01000092.1:0-1692 GCF_009600325.1 Pseudomonas sp. FSL R10-2189 | reverse complement strand
AGCTTACATTTTCTAAGATCCTCGACTCCTTTTCCAGCCGGTCAGATTTTTTCTACACCCTTAAATGCGAAGAGCCTGATACATGATGGAACGGCAGACTTTATCGCATATGCAAGCCTCATGATTAATCGCACTAGAGAATTCGAACGCACCGAGCTGGATATTTCCAAACTGATTTACAAAGAAATGGGGATTACGTCGAGACTTACCACGAGCAGTATCTCCACCAGTGACAAATTTCCTATGTATGTATTTTTAGGATGTCACACCGCTGAGAATTATTTAAATTTGCTAGCGAACCAAGATGAGCAAGACCTCCTGCGAGAGAAGAAAAAATCCATATTCAATAAACTCTTGCACGAAGCCAATAGAACTAGTCCATATCGTCACGTATCTGCATGAGGATTTCATCTTCGGATACGCGAGATATCCGTATTCCGGCATAACGGTAGAGAACACTCATGGCACAGTGTTCAGTCAGAGAGTATTCTCGGATTGCCCACCGGATTTTACGCAGCTGGTGGTCATGAGTAGACTCAAGCAAATCCGCCATCAACCTTATGCTCCTCGGAAAATGTTCCGGCATTTTAAGGAAAGCGTGGGCGTTTACCACAAGCCTGCATAGAGCAGCGCGGGTGACCTGCTGAGGCTTTCCGTGTACAGAAAGTAAGATCGCCCTAGCTTTAGCGAGCTCTGACGCAAGGGTGAAGTCCCTGGATTGCCAGTCGATTCGAATCTTTCGATCTCTGAGGTAGGGGTTTGCAGCAACATAGTTGACCAACCATTCCCTGTCGTGGCGGTACAACCACTGATAGCCCGGCTTGTCATGACATTTGGGGTTAGCACTGTTTGCAAAGGCTAACCGGCGGGCTTGGAGGTCATTGTCATCAGTAAGGTTATTCGGCCTATCACGACAGACCATAACACCAGCGGATATATCGGCCTCTGGACAGTAGGTCTTGAGGTGTTCCAGCTCCAGATCGAGGAGCCAGCAGAGGAAATAGAACTTGAAGGGCTGCACGATTCGCTCTCGTCGCCGTATGATCTGCAAAACCCAGTCACAGGACCGAACCATTTCTTCAAACTCGGCAGCGCTAGGACTGCACCGAAGTCGCCTGGTTAAGAACTCTCTCAGCATTCCCTCTCTAATTCGACCAGACCTAATAAAACTCATCTCGTCCAAACGGGTCCTGAAAAAATTTCCAGCCTGGATCGCTTTGATCTCATCGGGGTGGTCGAGCCCCCATAGCTGCATACGGGCAATCGCAATGGCCGCGCTGTGTTCTCCACAGTCCATAACCGGCGTTCCACCTGATTCGCCCGGTAGCAACATGCAACGCCAATCTGCCCCTTTGGGAAATCTCATCGCCTGTAGCACTTCGCTGTGGCGCGGACAGACGCAAATGCCCGAAGCTTGATGAATACGATGCCAGTAGGCTAAGCCGCACTCCAGCATGTCCTGTCCGACGCAGCTCTCGCAATATCTAAACGAGGCGTGTTGGAGGAAACGCGACGCTGTTATGCCCAAGGCCATCTTGAGTCCTGTACCCCGATTACCTCCCATTAGAACAACGGCATCGCGGCCCTTCTGTTCATTCAAAAACGGCAAATAAAGGTAACCGTCCGGGCAACACACCTACCTGAGAGCGTCGCCTAAGGCGATGGTGTCCACCTGATTTTAAGTGGACACCA
>NZ_WIVZ01000091.1:0-1695 GCF_009600325.1 Pseudomonas sp. FSL R10-2189 | reverse complement strand
TTTTGGAAGCGGGATTGTTTCGCTTAGCAAGCTCAGAAAATTAACTGACTGTTGCACTTGCTCCTTGAGACCGCCATTCCTGGGGATACAGATGGGCTTATTTTAGCTGTCGACTCTTTGAAAGATTTAGATGTGGAAATTCCGCTGTGGTCTAACAGGTCTACCACTCCTCGACCTGATTATTTATTTTTGGAGTGGCTGCCAGAGGGTGAGAATACCTACATTCCAGTTTCTGAGATGGAAGAAATACCGTCCAGTGTTCCCGTGTCGGATTTTCCACTGAAGCGAGTCATCCCGTATCGCTATTTTCAAAATCGCACAGGAGGTTTTAATTTTAGATACCGCCTTGAATTGTGGAATACATCACCCAGTGAATCTGAAGATACGGCTATTTTGATTGATCGTCTGGGGCCAGTGTTTGTTGATAATGAGCCTCGAGTGGCGGTGAGTGAAACGCTGATCACAGATGCCTCGCTGGCCAGGGATAAGGGCGTCATTTGTGAAATACCTGACTTCTCGGAACTTCGACCTCTGGAGGTGAGAGCTGCCGTTGCTTGGTTGGATGAAATTGTGGATACCTTGCCCGATGCTGCGGATTTGGATTATTTTGGTCTGTTGCCAGATGATCGATTAATTACTATCCCTGAGGCTAAATTAAGAGCGTTAGGCTCAGGTTTGCACTATGTATTGTGTGTGCTGATAGATAAGGCAGGCAACGAAAGTAAATTGACATTCCCTACCGAAGTGGTTGTAGCGTTAGGTGAGCTGCCTAATTCATTACTGCCACCGACTGTGCCTCAGGCAGACGTCGACGGTATTACCCGTCAAGATGCTTTTGATGGGGTTAAAGTTCATATTGCGCCCTTTTTGGATTATGAAGAAAACGACAGTATTGTGATTGATTGGGGGGGCGAGCGGACAGCGCCGATTACAATATCTCAGTTATTGCCATTTGATCTTAAAGTACCAGTGCCTTGGTCGTTGATGAAGGGGCTCTATGATTTCACCGAGGGTGGAGATCAGGAAGTTTCAGTGAAATATGAGGTGTTACGAGGTGTTCACCCTATTTCATCAAGTGCCATTGACGTACAGGCTAACTTTGCATATGTCGGGCCGGAGAATCCAGATGAGCCTGATCCGGTTAATCGGACTCTAACAGCCGTGAGTGTGTGGGGGGCATCTAATATAAAAGATGCACTGGTGGCAAGTGACGAAGGCAAGGATGCAACCGCTAAAATTAATCTATATGACTCGCCAAAGGTAGGCGATGTTTTGACAGTGTTTTGGAACGGTGTGGCACTTAGCTCAGATCCGTATACGGTTACGGGCAGCGAATCTGCAAATCAAGAGATAGAGTTTGTTGTTCCGTGGAATGATATTTCGCCTAACCCTATCAATTTAGAATTGCCTGTTTATTACACAATCGCCGTTCCGGGGTCAAAAAATCCTCAGTTTTCCTTGGACAGCAAAGTGAATGTTCAGGCGGTTAAAATTGTATTAGGTGAGGCGCAATATGAGACGGGTGGCATTGGTATGTACGTCTGCAGTGGGCTAATTGAAGTGGCGGGTGAGTGGGGGGTTAATGTATTGATTCCGCCGTCTGAGTATTTGAAAGAAGGGGCGGTCTCAAGGAGCAAGTGCAACACCTCATGTAAGGTGTTGCCATGTCTACCCAATACAACCACCTGAGTACCG
>NZ_WIVZ01000090.1:0-1727 GCF_009600325.1 Pseudomonas sp. FSL R10-2189 | reverse complement strand
CCAATTACATAGCCAGGTGCTTGCTGAAGTCAGGAGGGTTTAGAAATCAGCTACACCCTTAAATGCGAAGAGCCATTAAAACCATTTAGCAGCGAAACCTTCCCCGACGTCGAAAAGGTCAGATGACCTGTCAATTGACCGAACCCACGCAAGGCATACGCGCTCAATGTTTGACTTGTACTGGAAACCGCACTGCCCAGCGATGCGATTTCTCCTGACCAGGCAGGCGAACTCACTTGAGTGATAATGACATTGACGGTTTCCGGGTCCACCGACTGCATTGGAAAGTCCAGGGCCAGTTGTTTTTTAAGTGCGTTGACCGTGTACTCATCAATACCCACAATGCCATGCAAATAATCGCGATCGTCAACCACCGCATTGCGATAACGTTGCAAAATACGCGAATAGTCATATTTTTCTTTCAGTGTGGCGTGAGCCAACACCTCAGGCAGGGCGGACTCAAACATTACCGTATCGGCTTGAAGCAGTAACGAAGCCACGTTAAAACCGGCTTCAATGGCTACAACATAGTTGTCAACACTGTCTTGAAGCTCTTGACTAGAAAGCCTCGCAACAACGCCTTGATGAAAAGCACGCCGCGCGTCATCAAGATGATGTTGTAGGCGGCTACTCTCCAGCTCAAGCAAGTAGTCCCCCTCAACAACAGAAAAATAAAACAAATCATCGGTCGTGCTCAACAACGCTTTGCTTTCAAGAAAAGCGGCGCGCTGAAGGCTATTAATAGTGCCTGTCAACTCCACATACTCAACAGGATCCAGAATACGTTGTCGTAATACAGCGCGACATTTATCAACTGAATTAAATGCTTCGTACTGTCGTGCAGGAGACCAAAAAATAGCATGTCCCGCGCAGGCTGGCTGGAGCCCGCCCCTCTCGGTAATCAAAAAACAGTTTTCTAGAAACGCCGTAAAATTGGTGCTCTTAACATTCACCGATATCCGGTAGACCTCAGGCACAAAATAATAATAGGACGGTCGGTTCGATCGGACTCTATACGTCTGCAGCGCTGTCAAACAACCAACGTCCTGCTTACCAAGTCGTTTGTCATGACCAAAAAAATAGTATCCACCCGCCCATAACAGCTGAGATTTCAGTTGCACCAGATCATCCAGCAACGTCTTACCCGCTGGTAACTGATCTTTAAAGACGGACCGCTCAAGGTACAGTTCAAATTCGCTGGCAAAATCATCGGCCAACTTAAGCAAGACACCATGAAGAACAAGATTCTCATCCGCAGCAAAATACGCGACCTGCTCTGCCGCCCCTGCTGCCCGCTCAAACCGGACTCGCGCGGGTTCGGCAGGTAAAGGTTGTTTTCCCGTCACATGCTCTAAAAATGCATCAACCAACGGCATGGCAGGCACGTCTGCTGAGGATGCGTTAGATTCTGGACCCATAATGCTTACCGAAACATTGCCAGGGTCAAGTAAGTCTCGCCCACTAAGCTGCCAAAGCTCAGCCAACTTTTTTTTGCAGAAGTCGCTCACGGTGGGAAACATTGATAGCTTTGTTGTTACCGCCTGCTCCAACGTCTCAATACGCAGCCGAATGAGATCAATCGGAACGTTAAGCTGATCAAGCAATTCACCGGTCGTTTCAGCCATGGTTTCACCCAGTGAAAATCGGGAACTGGCGGTCTCAAGGAGCAAGTGCAACAGTCAGTTAATTTTCTGAGCTTGCTAAGCGAAACAATCCCGCTTCCAAAA
>NZ_WIVZ01000008.1:0-160448 GCF_009600325.1 Pseudomonas sp. FSL R10-2189 | reverse complement strand
TAACCAATTACATAGCCAGGTGCTTGCTGAAGTCAGGAGGGTTTAGAAATCAGCTACACCCTTAAATGCGAAGAGCCAGTAATTGTAGCCAGAGAATACAGCCTTAATTGCACTGACAAGTTCACTGAGTTCTTCTTGTTTACACACATATCCCGCTGCCCCCGATTGCATGCAGCGCATGGCAAACAACGCCGGTGACTGGGCCGTCAAGACCAGGGTTTTGAGGGTTGAGTTCATGGCGTTAAAGCGCGCCAGTACTTCCAGTCCGTCGAGTTTGGGGATGCTGATATCGAGAATGATCAGGTCAGGGACACATTCGCGAATCATTTGCATAGCATCTACGCCATTGTCGGTTTCACCGACTATTTCATAACCTTCATGTTCTAACAACATACGAATGGCCAAGCGGATTACTGGATGATCGTCGACAATAAAAATCGTGTTCATATTGAATTCCCATAAAGAGCTGCATAGAAAGCGCGCACCTTAGCTCAGATATATGGATTGAGACACGAAGCGATCAGCCTACAAACGTAGTATGGGAATATTCCTACATTAAATAAGGCGTGAACTCACGAATTGTTCGGGGAGTGGCGGCGGTTTAATATCGTGCTGAATCGTTTGATGGCTGTTTTGCCGTTAGTGTGTTTATAGAGTCTTATTAAAATTAGGATTATTCCTACATATACTTCTGTTTTTGTGTGGTGATTTTTTTTGCCCGGATTTAAATGCTCGATAACGTCATTTTTTCTGGGTTTTTAACTATGCAGTGTTTAAAAAATAAAAACGGTTACAACTTGTGTGTTCATCACCTTGTGGTCGTTCCTTCAGCAACGACCACAAGGTGCTGCCTCACTCAGGCAGGGCTGGAGCGGCCGGTCATCTCCTTGGCCATTTCGGTGGCATAGCTATCGGTCATGCCAGCAATAAAGTCGATGATGCGCATAAACGAGCGATGCAAGGGCCAGTTCGGGTCTGGGGCGTTGTGGCCGAGCAAATCGAGGATGCGACGGTTTTTGAACGATAAGGTTTTGTGTCCGTGTTGTTCCAGTGCCGCCCCACAAAAAGCGTTTAACAAGATTTCCAGCGTGGTGTAAGCGCCGATTTCATGCAGGGTTTTACGTTTGTCCTGGAAGATCTTTTTACGCGCCATGTTCTTGGCATCCAGCACGCAGCGCTTGGCCGTGCCATGCATGTGTTCCACCAGATCGCCGGGCAGCGTGCCCGCCAGCAAGGCGTCCTGCTGTTCGACAAAGGCGCGGGCGGCAGCATTGGTCAGGTGCTCAATGGCCTTGCCGCGCAAAATCGCCAGCTTGCGGCGTTCTGAGTCTTGCGGGCCAAGCTGGCGATAGGTCTCGGGCAAATCATCGCCCACCAGATTCAGCAGCAGGGACTCGACCTCGGCGTAATGCAGCAGGTCCATTTCCAGGCCGTCTTCAAGGTCAATCAAGGCATAGCAGATGTCGTCCGCGGCCTCCATCAGGTACACCAGCGGATGGCGTGCCCAGCGTTGCTCTTCGATTTGCGGCAGCCCTAATTTGTGGGCAATCCCTTCGAGCAAATGCAGCTCGCTTTGATAACAACCGAACTTGTGCTTCTTGTACCCCAGAGAGTCGGCATGCCGGGCGGTCCACGGGTATTTGAGGAACGTACCGAGGGTGGCATGGGTTAGCCGCGTGCCACCGTCGAACTGATGGTATTCAAGCTGTGTCAGCACCCTGAACCCTTGGGCGTTGCCTTCAAAGTTCAAGAAGTCATTGCGCTCGGCCTCACTCATGTCGTCCAGCCAGCCCTTGGCAGCAGCCTGCTGGAACCAATGGCGGATGGCATCTTCGCCGGAGTGGCCGAAGGGCGGGTTGCCGATGTCATGGGCCAGGCAGGCCGATTGCACCACCATGCCCAGGTCGGCGGGGTCGCACCATTCGGGCAGGGCGCTGCGAATGGTTTCGCCCACGCGCATTCCCAGCGAGCGGCCAACGCAACTGACCTCCAGCGAATGGGTAAGGCGGGTATGAATATGGTCGTTGCTGCTGACCGGGTGCACTTGGGTTTTGCGCCCAAGCCTTCGAAAGGCGCCGGAAAAAATAATCCGGTCGTGATCCTTGTGAAAGGGACTGCGCCCGAGCTCTTCGGCGCTGTAATGAGGTTTTCCGAGACGTTCGCGGTTAAGCAGGGTTTGCCAATCCAAGGCGCAGCGCTCCATCAAATGACTGATGCCGCAGCTTCTCGCTTCAGGCGGGTTGGTGCAAGGCTTGGCGCTTAAGTTAAGCAGCGAGCATGCTTGCGATCTTTTGATCATGAAAACCAAAAGACCGCGAGCTGTGCGTCAGGGCTTGCGCGAAGAACCCTGAATCACCAGTTTGATCAACGGCAACAGCCCGGTGGTCAGCCCGATTAAACGGGACACGCCACCGGAGCCTTTGCTTTTAGTGCCTTTGCCGGTCAAAAAGCCCAGCAGGGTCACCACCGCCACACCCCACAGCGGGGCGTGCTTGATCCCCAGGTGTTCTTTCCAGTTGCTGGTGACACCGCGCATTTTGTTTAACGGCTCCAGCAATTGTTGCGACTCATGACGAATCTCCTGGCGGTGCATTTCCATGCGCAGGCGAATCAGCATTTTGCGCATGTCACGACGCGAAGCGTTTTGCGGCATTTCAGGCAGGCTCATGGCAACAAACGCTCCCGGTCTTTGGCCAGCTCTTCGAGCGTGGCGTTGAAAGGAGAGGACTCATCAAACACGGCCGCTTTAAGGCGCAAACCACAGAACGCCGCCGCCAGGGTGTAAAAGACGCAGAGCCCGATAATGCCGGGCAGCCGATAACTGTCCCAGAGCACGATCAATACCAGCGCCGACAGGCCGAGCAGCAATAGCAACCCGAACACCAGTGCCAGCCCGGCGAACAGCAACAGGCTGACAGTCCGTGCTTTCTGTTCTTGCAGCTCAATGCCCAGCAACTCGACGTGGCTGTGCAGCAGACCCAGAAACGCGGCACCCAGGCGCCGCGGTGAGGAACGAGGGGAGCCGGATTCTTCGTCTGTCATATCAGCGCCGGGTGGCCAGCAGGCCAATCAAAAAGCCGACCCCGGCAGCAATGCCGACCGATTGCCACGGGTTGCTCTGTACATAGTCTTCGGCAGCGGTCACAGCGGCTTCACCGCGCTCCTGCAAGGACTCTTTGGTGTCTTCCAGTGAGGCACGCGCCTTGATCAGGCTCAGCTTGATCTTGTCGCGCAGTTCATCGGCCTGGTCACCGGCCAGCGCAGCACTGTGTTCCAGCAAGCGTTCTGCGTCGTTGACCAAGGTCTCGAGATCGGCTTTAAGGATTTCTTGAGCATTCTTTGCTGTTATGCGGGCCATGATTAACTCCGTGTGTGGCTTCTTGATGGTTCGAGTGTAGGCATTCGCTGAAGGTTCACTACTTTTCTTCACAACAGATCAATGCGCTGACCTGCTGTTGCCCTGGAGCACCCAGACTAGACGGCTTAACCCTGAGCGGAAGCAAACCTTACCTTAAATCATTCGTCGTCGCGGGGAAAACCCGGTGTGTCTAGTGGCTCGCTGCTCTCAAAACAACCTTCCAGCAAGTGATAGCGGTTATGCCGCACTTCATCAACGCGGTGGCGGACAGTTCTTTCGGGCAGCCCCAGCAATATCAGGGCGTGTGAGGCCAGCATCAAGCTGGATTCAAGCAATTCGGGCACCACTTCGGTGGCGCCGGCGGCCTTGAGCTCGGTAAGCCGGCTGTCGTCGCGGGTTCTGACCAGAATCGGCACTGCGATGGTGATGAGGCGGGCTTCTTTCAGTACGCTCATGGCTATTTCGGTGTTGTCCACGGCAATCACCAGCAAACGGGCACGATCAACGCCCACCGCCCGCAACAAATCGCCACGGCGGGCATCACCGTAATGCACAGTGCTTTCGGTTTTGTTGGCTTTCTGGATCTGATCCGGGTCGTAGTCCAGAGCGATAAAGTCCTGATTTTCACGGTGCAGGAAGCGCCCGATGGACTGACCGACCCGGCCAAAGCCGCAGATCACCACATGCCCCTGCAACTCGGCACTTTGCTCGGTGATTTTTTCCAGCTCGGCTTCTTCGTTCGAGGTGTGGTGCAAGCTGGCGGCGATGCGAGGGGCGGCGCGTAGCAACAGCGGGGTGAGCAACATGGAGCAGAACGTAGCGGCCAACAAGTAAGGGGCGTATTGCGACGGGATCAGCGCGTTGAGCTGCATTTGTGCCATCAGCGCGAAACAGAACTCACCGCCTTGGGCCAATGCCAGGCCGCTGCGCCAAGCGGTCTCGCCATCGCTGCCGCGCAGCTTGACCAGTATCGCCACAACTGTGCCTTTGATGAGCATCAGCGCCAGGGTGAGGCCAACAATCAAGAAGCCGTGGTGCAGGAACAATTGCAGGTCGATGAGCATGCCGATGCTGACGAAAAAAAGACCCAGCAGGATGTCGCGAAAAGGCCGTATGTCGGCCTCGATCTGGTGTCGGTAATGGCTTTCACCCAGCAACATGCCCGCCAGGAACGCGCCGAGCGCCGGGGACAACCCCAGCAAGTGGGTCAACCAGGCCGTGACTAGAACGATCACCAGGGCCAGCAGCACAAACAGTTCGGCAGAACGTGAGGCCGCCACCTCGTGAAACAGGCGCGGCAGTACGAAGCGGCTGGTGATCAGCAAGCCGACAAACAGAATGATGGTCTTGCCCAAGGTGATCGGCAGCGCCCAATACCAGGCCTGTTCGCTGCTGCCGGCAAACACCGGTACCAGCGTCAGCAGCAATACGGCCACCACATCCTGGAACAGCAACACGCCAATCGCGTTCTGGCCGTGGGGGCTGAAAATTTCCCCCAGGCTGGTCAGCTCTTTGCTGACTATGGCCGTGGAAGACAGGGCCAGGCCTGCGCCCAGCAAAAAGGCGCTGCTGGCTGACATGCCAAAGGCAAGCAGCAGGCCGCCCAGGACCACGGCGGTGCAGATCACTTGCAGGCTGCCGAGGCCAAAGACCACGCGGCGCAGCTTGAGCATTTTGGGCAGCGAGAACTCCAGCCCCAGCGAGAACAGCAAAAACACCACCCCCAACTCGGCGAGGTCTGGCAGGTCCGGGCTGTTATTGACCCAGTTCAGCGCCGTTGGGCCGATGAACAGGCCGACGCACAAATAACCCAGCACCGGCGGCAGTTTCAGGCGTCGAAACAGGGCAATGACCACCAGTGACGAGGCGAGGATGATTAACAAATTGGCAAACACTAAGCGCTTCCTTCACTCATTTTTCTAGCTGAGCACTCTGTATGGGCCACAAGAGCACGCCAGTACGTAGCGTAGTCGCAAGCAGCGGTGTAAAGCGATTGCTCTGATCAGCTTTGCTGCATAAGCGCTGTCGACAGGCGGGTCGACGTGCCCGGGCAAGGCTCCTAAACTGAATGCCCATCCCACACAGGTTAATGATCATGCTTCCCGAATGTCAGTTGTTCGGCACCTTGGGTTGCCATCTGTGCGAATTGGCTGAAGACGTCGTGATGCCGTTGGTGCTGGATAACGGCTTGCTGGTTGAGCTGATTGATATCGCCGACAGTGAAGAATCGGTTGAGGCCTACGGCTTGCGCATCCCCGTATTGCGTCGGGTCGACACTGGCGCTGAACTGGACTGGCCGTTTGACACTGAGCAGGTCGCCCACTTTCTGCTGTAGCTTGTGGCGCACTGTGCGCGATAATCGCGGGCTGCTTTTCTTGCCCAGAGTTTTTTATGTCGACCCAGCTTTTCAACGCCGCCGAGCATCAAGCCAGCACCTTGTACTTGCCACCGGGTCATTGGCGGACGGTACTCGACTGTTTGTGCGAGCACTTTCGGGCTATCAGCCGTGAGCAATGGCTGGATCGAATTGCCCGTGGCCGAGTACTGGACGCCCACGGCGTGCCGATCAGTCCGCAGTTGGCGTACAAAGAAGGCCTGCGCATTCATTACTTTCGCGAAGTGCCCAACGAAACGCCGATTCCGGTGCAAGAAACCATTTTGTATGCCGACGAGCATTTGGTGGTGGCCGACAAACCGCACTTTCTGCCCGTGACCCCGGCGGGCGAGTACGTCGAGCAAACCCTGCTGCGCCGTTTGATCCGCACGCTAGATAACCCCAATCTGGTGCCATTGCACCGGATCGACCGGCACACGGCGGGGTTGGTGCTGTTCTCTGCGAACCCGAGCAGCCGCTCGGCGTATCAGTCGTTATTCCCTACGCGCAACATTGAAAAACGCTACGAAGCCATTGCCCGGGCCTTGCCAGATCTGGCATTGCCGCGCGTGCACAAAAGCCGTCTGGTGGAGGGCGAACCGTTTTTCCGCATGCAAGAAGGGCCGGGCGCCAGTAATACCGAAACCCGTGTCGAAGTGTGCGAGAAAAACGGCGATCTGTGGCGTTACGCGCTGTACCCGGTCACGGGCAAAAAACACCAGTTGCGCGTGCACATGGCAGCGCTGGGAGCGGGGATCTGCAACGATCCGTTTTATCCCGAGGTCATCAAGGACGCCGTGGATGACTACGCCAAGCCCCTGAAGCTGCTGGCGCAGGGCCTGCGTTTTGCCGACCCGCTGACCGGCGAGGAGCGTTTTTTCGAGAGCCGGATCCACCTTGACTGGTAATTGAGCGTCGCGAAAATCCTGACGAAACCGGGCAGTCAGATTGGGTCTCAAGGGTCTTGATGAGAGCCGAAAAACAAGCCAAAGTCGCTGAAAATGCCAGGATTGTCGGACAAAATCAAACATGAAAAACTCTTCATAAACTGCCTCCTCGAAGATTGGTAGCTTCCTCAGCGCTGCCCACTCATTCGAGTCCTAATAATGAATAAAAAAATGCTCAAAAGCGCTTTGGCGCTATCTGTTGCTGTTGCCTCGACTCAACTGCTCGCCGGTGGTTTCTCCCTTAACGAACAAAGTGTCAGCGGGATGGGAACCGGTTTTGCCGGGCGCTCCTCTTCTGCCGACGATGCCAGCACCGTGTATGGCAACCCTGCCGGTATGTCCCGCCTCAAGCAAAACGAAGTCAGTGTTGGCGCCACTTACCTGGATGCCAAATCCACCATCAAGGACGCCAGCTCTACGCAGTTTGGCGCTGATAACCCGGGCACCAACAAAGGCGACATGGTACCCGGCATTGGCGTGCCGTTCGGCTACCTGGTCACCCCGATTGACGAGCATTGGGCCTTTGGTCTGGGCGTTTATGCTCCGTTCGGCCTGGTGACTGACTATGAGAGCAGCTTCCAGGGCAACGGTTTTGGCAGCAAAAGCAAAGTGCAAGTCATCACCACTCAGCCGACCGTCAGCTATGCCTTTAACGATAAAGTCTCGGTGGGTTTCGGGCCGACGTTTAACCGTCTCACCGGCGAGCTGGATTCCAAAGTGCCGGCGTTTGGACTGGGCAATGAAACCGTCAAGATCAAGGGCGACGACAACGCCATCGGCTTTAACGCCGGGCTGTTGGTGCAAGCGCTGGACAGTACCCGCTTCGGTGTGACGTATCACTCGCAAGTGGTTTACCACCTGAGTGGCCACACCAATGCCTCGGGCTTGCTCTCAGACCTGGTGGACGGTGGGCCGCAGCGTTACGGCGCCAAGCTGAATATCACCACGCCGTCGTCGGTAGACTTCTCGGTCACTCATCAACTCAACGATGACTGGACCCTCTATGCGGGCAGTACCTACACCCGCTGGAGCCAGTTGAAGAAAATTACGGTCAATAACTCCGGCGTGTCCGACGGTAGCAGCGAACTGGCTTCAATTACCGAGGTGCAGAACTGGCATGACACGTGGTCGCATGCCATCGGCGCGGCGTATCGGGTCAATAAGCAGTTGGTGTTGCGCACCGGTCTAACGCTGGACCAGACCCCCACCAACAATACCGACCGCTCGGTACGGATTCCTACGGGAGACCGGACAGTATTCAGCGTCGGTGCCGGTTGGACACCCGTGGATAACCTGACTTTCGACGTTGCCTATTCCTACCTCAAGGAACAGCCGATCAAGGTTCATGACAGCCAGCCCGCGCTGGGCCTGACCTACGACGCCAAGTATGAAAACAGCGCCAATGGCTTTGGTGGCTCGGTGACCTATCGCTTCTGATCGCGCAGTCTCAGCAACAGCCAGATTTTTTGCAGACGCGTTAAACAACAAAACCCGCACTTGGCGGGTTTTGTTGTTTAACGCATAAACCCGAAGGCTTACAGTTCTTTAACGGTACGAACCTGGTCTTTATTGATGCGGGTTTCTTTACCGTCCAATTGTTTGAACTGGTAAAAGCCCGACGACGAGTCGTACTTAGGGGCGTCGACTGTCTGGATTTCACGGCCATCATTGAGTGTGATCACGCTTGGCGAGGAGCAACCAGCAAGGGCGGCCAGGCCTGCAGTGAGCATAAGAGCGGCCAGAGTCCGATGAGTCATGTTTATCTCCAACAAATAGGGGTGCTGTTATTAATCACTGTCCTTGAGACGTATACATCGCTCTCAAGTTCCGTGGTTAGCCACAAGAACAGCGCGTTAGCTTATATCAGTAAGTCAGCAGTGTTGAAGTTGCTTAACCGTGAATCATTTTCGGGGCATTGTACGGGCTGTGCATTGAGCTGGAGCATGATTTTTCGCGGGCTGCGTTCGCCCGTGTGCCAGGCTGCTTCGAATGCCGGTGCCAATGCCGTCGGGATCACACAAAACAACGGCTCCCAGTGTTCGCCCTGACACACCATGTGCGGTGTGTCCGGCGCGAGGGCGGCGGCAGCGAGCAGCGTGCCGAGCAGCTCGCCATTGACCCTGGGCACATCGCACGGCAGCACCAGCAGGTGTGAATGCCGGGCCGCCGCCAGGCCCGCCCGAATGCCCGCCAGCGGCCCGTCAAAGTCATCATTGCCATCGCTCACCAACTGGTCGGCATAGGCGGCGTAGCGGTCGTGGTTGCGATTGCAGGAAATGATCAAGTCATCGGTCAGCGCGCGCGCCGCCTGCTGCACATAAGCAATCAGCGGCTGCCCGCGCCACGGCACCAGGCCTTTGTCCTGGCCACCCATACGCTGGCCCCGGCCCCCGGCCAGAAGCAAAATCGAACTCTGAAACGGCTGCATGAATGGGCTACGCTCCGTCTGGCGAATAAGGGCGTGATATAACACCCACCTGTTTTTCCTACAACCGGACCCCGTTTATGAAAGCCAAAGTTGATGCGCCTTTCGTTCCTTTGAACATTGCGGTGTTAACCGTCAGCGATACCCGGACCCTCGAAACCGACACGTCCGGGCAAGTCTTTGTCGATCGTTTGAGCGAGGCAGGGCACCATTTGGCGGCGCGGGTATTGCTCAAGGACGACCTGTATAAAATTCGCGCCCAGGTGGCGACCTGGATTGCCGATGATGAAGTGCAAGTGGTGTTGATCACCGGCGGCACCGGCTTTACTGCGCGTGATAGCACGCCAGAGGCGGTGAGTTGCCTGCTGGACAAGCAGGTCGATGGTTTTGGCGAATTGTTCCGCCAGATCTCCGTGGCCGATATCGGTACTTCGACCGTGCAATCACGCGCCTTGGCCGGTTTGGCCAATGGCACGCTGGTGTGCTGCCTGCCGGGTTCGACCAACGCAGTGCGTACCGGTTGGGACGGCATTTTGGCCGAGCAACTGGATGCCCGTCACCGCCCTTGCAACTTTGTCGCGCACTTGAAGCAGGCACCGGCCTGTGAAACCCGTGGGTAAGCCGGGGCGCACGGGCGAATTGATGCCCGTTGAAGTCGCACTGGCGCAATTGCTGGCGCTGGCCGAGGCAGCACCAATCCGTGACAGCGAGTCAGTGCTGTTGGCCGACAGTGACGGGCGAGTGCTGGCCGATGACCTGGTGGCAAGCCTTGATTTGCCGCCGTGGCCCAACAGCGCCATGGACGGTTACGCACTCAACCTGGCTGACTGGACGGGCGAACCGCTGCCTGTCAGCCAGCGGATTTTTGCCGGGCAAGCGCCTGAGCCTTTGACGCCGGGCACGTGCGCACGGATCTTCACCGGCGCGCCGGTTCCGCAGGGCGCCGATTGCGTCGAAATGCAGGAAAACGCTCAGGTCCAGGCCGATGAGCGGGTGTTGTTCACTGAGACGCTGACCGTGGGGCAGAACATTCGTCCTCAAGGGCAGGAAACCACCGTGGGCGAAACCGTGCTGACGGCAGGTACCCGGCTGGGACCGATCGAGCAGGGGTTAGCCGCGTCTCTGGGCTGCGCCACGCTCAAGGTAATTCGCCGGGTCAAAGTGGCCGTGTTGTCGACCGGTGACGAGCTGATTGAGCCGGGTCAGCCGTTGGGGCCGGGGCAGATCTACAACAGCAACCGCGTGGTGCTGTGCAGTTGGTTGAAGCGCATGGGGTGTGAGGTGGTCGACGCCGGAATTTTGCCCGACGACCTGCCTGCCACCCGGCAGCGTTTGGCGGCGCTGGGTGCGGTTGACCTGATCTTGTCCACGGGCGGTGTCTCGGTGGGGGAGGCGGACTTCCTCGGGATAGCCCTGCGTGAAGAGGGCGAACTGGCCCTGTGGAAACTGGCGATTAAACCCGGAAAACCCCTGACCTTTGGGCATTTTCGCGGTGTGCCGGTGATTGGCTTGCCGGGTAATCCGGCCTCGACCCTGGTGACCTTTGCATTGCTGGCCCGGCCTTACCTGTTGCGCCGTCAGGGCGTACAAGACGTTGCGCCGTTGAAGTTTCAAGTGCCAGCCGGGTTCGTCTGGGCCAAGCCGGGCAATCGTCGCGAATACCTGCGTGGCCGGCTGGATCAAGGCCGGGCAATCATTTACAAAAACCAGAGCTCAGGCGTTTTACGCAGCGCTGCTTGGGCCGATGGGCTGGTGGAAGTGCTTGAAGGCAGCACGCTGGCCGAAGGCGACGGGGTCGGCTTTATCCCGCTAAGCGAAGTGCTGGGCTAACCCCCTAACGCGCAGGAACTGCCGCAGCCTGCGGCAGCTCCTATCAAACATAAAATAAGTGATTGATTCTAAAGGCCCTGTAGGAGCGAGCTTGCTCGCGATCTTTTGATCTTGGTCTAAGAGCCCCTCACCCTAGCCACTCCCGAAGGAGAGGGAACCGATTGGGGGTTGCTGAAGATACTCGGAGGCCTGTTTGCTGCGCGACAGCGCGGCGTCGAAGACGTGGTGGCCCCTTTTATCAAACATAAAATAACTGATTGATCCTAAAGGCTCTGTAGGAGCGAGCTTGCCTCGCGATCTGTTGATCTTGATCTGGCTTTTGATCTAAGAGGCCCCGTTAAACCACGCTGGCCGAACGCAGGTGTTGCGCAGTGGGTAACCCGGCAGGACGCCGGGTTAGCCGCGACACGGCCAGGGATGGCCGATCGCAGCCTTCGTACCTCGTCAGCGACTACAGTGTCCTGTTTTACGCGCCTCCGCGCGGCGTCAAAGATCGGGCGGCAGCTCCGCGTTTATGGCGTTTCTGTGCGCCCATACACGTCATTGAAGCGCACGATGTCGTCTTCCCCTACATAGTCCCCGCATTGCACTTCGATCATCACCAACTCAACGTCGGTTGGGTTCACCAGGCGGTGCGCGCGGCCTGCTTTGATATAGGTCGATTCATTGCTGCCCAGCACAAACTGCTGGTCGCCATTGGTCACCTGTGCGATGCCGCTGACGACGATCCAGTGTTCGCTGCGGTGGCGGTGCATCTGCAATGACAAGGCGCCGTGCGGCTTGACCACGATGCGTTTGAGTTTGAACCCCGGGCCTTCTTCCAGCACGGTGTAGCTGCCCCAGGGCCGTGTCACGCTGCGGTGCAGGCGATACGTATCGTGGCCTTGTTGCTTGAGCGCCTGAGCGATGTATTTAACATCCTGGCTGCGGGTCGCATCGGCGATCAGCAGTGCATCGGCGGTGTCGATGATGATCAAATCCTTGAGGCCCACCCCGCCGACCAGCCGCGTAGGCGAGTCGATGTAACAACCCTGCACATCGTGCAGCACGGTGTGCCCGGTGCACTGGTTGCCATTGGCATCGGCGGGGCTCAATTCACGCACTGCCTGCCAACTGCCAATGTCACTCCAGCCGAGTTGGCAGGGCACGACGGCGACTTTTTTCGAGAGTTCCATCAACGCATAGTCAATGGAAATATCGGCCGCCTGAGCGAAGGTCTGGCTGTCGAGTTCGCGATGGCGTTGCTGCGGGCCTTCAAAAACCGGGCTGTGCTCAAGGCACTGGCTCACGGCCTGGAGGATCTGCGGCGCATGTTGCGCAAGCTCTTGCAGCAGGCTGTCGACGCGCATGCAGAACATTCCGCTGTTCCACAGGTGCAGGCCGTCCTCCAGGTACTGCTGGGCGGTGGCCGCATCCGGTTTTTCAATGAAGCGCGCCACGGCACACCCGTCGCCTTTTTCGATGTAGCCAAACCCCGTCTCGGCCCTGGTCGGCTGAATACCGAACGTCACCAGCCAGCCCTGATCGGCCAACTGCCGGGCGCTGTCGACGGCCTGCTGGAAGGCCGCGATGTCGCTGATCAGATGATCGGCCGGCAGCACCAGCAGGTGCGCATCTGCGCCGTAACGTTGGGCCACGTGCAGCGCGGCAGCGGCGATGGCGGGGGCGGTGTTGCGGCCGAAGGGCTCAAGGATGAAGTCCAGCGCGACGTCGTCCGCCGGGTGCTGGCGATAGTCGTCAAGCGTACGGAAATACACGTCGCGGTTGGTCACGGTCAGCAACTGGCTCACACCCGGCAAGCCGGTGGCGCGTTGAAAGGTCTTTTGCAGCAGGCTCTGGCCATCGGGCAGGCGCATGAAGGGCTTAGGCATGGCTTCACGCGACACCGGCCACAGTCGGGTGCCCGCGCCACCGGCGATGATGCAGGGAATGAGTGGGCTCATTCAGAACGCCTCCAGGGGCAATGGGCTGCGGTTGGGGGGGGAAGTCTGACGGGTTCTGGCGGTTTGATCGACCCGTTGACGGCCCTGAAAGGTTTTTTTGCAAATAAACCGCCTGAGTTGGGCCTTTCTTGATCGGTTGTTGTCCAACCCTACGGACTGACCAGGAGATGCGGCATGAGTGCAGGAAAGGCATTTTTGATTTTGCACGGCAAGCAAGCCATGAACGAAGACGTTCGGGCCGCTGTCGAGCAGCAACGTGCAGGCGGGCGCGAGCTGACGGTGCGCCTCACGTGGGAAGCCGGGGACGCGCAGCGTCTGGTGGGCGAAGCGCTTGAGGCCGGTTACGAGCAGTTGATTGCAGGTGGGGGTGACGGCACGTTGCGTGATGTGGCCGAAGCAATGGCACAGGCACAGACCACCGCCAGCCTGGTGCTGTTGCCGTTGGGCACGGCCAATGACTTTGCCCGTGCGGCGGGGGTGCCGCTGGAACCCGGCCCGGCCTTGGGGCTGCTGGACGTACCGGCCCGGCAGATCGATTTGGGTGAAGTTGGCGGGCAGTACTTTTTGAACATGGCCACAGGCGGCTTTGGCAGCCAGGTCACCGCCAATACCTCAGAAGACTTGAAAAAAGTCATCGGCGGCGCGGCCTACCTGTTTACCGGGCTCTCGCGTTTTACTGAGTTGCAAGCGGCCTATGCCGAGTTGCAAGGCCCCGATTTTCAGTGGCAAGGCCAGTTACTGGCGCTGGGCATTGGCAATGGCCGCCAGGCGGGCGGTGGGCACGAGTTGTGCCCGCAGGCATTGGCCGATGATGGCTTGCTGGACGTGAGTATCCTGCCCGCGCCACAAGAGGTGGTGGGTACGGTGAAAAACCTCATGGCGGGCGGCTGGGGGCTGGACAACCTGTTTGTCCGGGCGCGCCTGCCATGGGTAGAGATCAAGGCCGCGCAAGGGCTGGCGCTTAACCTCGATGGCGAGCCGCTAACGGGCGATAGCTTGCGCTTCAGCGCACACAAAGGTGCGCTGCGCGTGCATCTGCCGCAAAACTCGCCGCTGCTGAGTCCTTGATCGAGAAAGATGTCATGTGGCCACTATTTTTACGGCGTGAGAGCAGGGAAGGGTCAAGAATCGACGTGTCGTGTCGATAGCCTAGGACCTTTCGCACACACGCCCAGGAAATATCTATGGCCGGCATTCTCGACACGGTAGACCAGCGCACACAGTTGGTCGGTGAAAACCGACTGGAACTTCTGATGTTTCGCCTTGCAGGGCGGCAGTTGTTCGCAATCAACGTGTTCAAGGTGCAAGAAGTGCTGCAACTGCCCAAGTTGACCCTGATGCCCCATCGCCATCGGCATGTGTGCGGGGTCATCAACTTGCGCGGCAAGACCCTGCCCGTCATCGATCTTTCCCAAGCCATCGGCATGCGCCCGGTGGTGCCGGGGCCCGACAGCACGATCATCGTCACCGAGTACAACCGCTCGATTCAGGCCTTTCTGGTGGGCAGTGTGGACCGGATCGTCAACATGAACTGGGAAGCCATCCTGCCGCCGCCCGCCAGCGCCGGGCGCCACCATTATTTGACCGCCATCAGCAAGGTTGACGAGCAACTGGTGGAAATCATCGACGTGGAAAAGGTCTTGGCCGAGATCGTGCCGTACAACGCCAAAGTCTCCCCCGACAAGCTGGCCGACCCATTGCTGGAGCGCGCGCGGGGCCGTGAAGTGCTGTTGGTCGATGATTCCAGTGTGGCCTTGGCGCAGTTGCGGGAAACGTTGTCGCAGTTGGGGATCAAAATGCATGTCGCCAGCGACGGCCTCAAAGCCTTCAACATGCTCAAGGCCTGGGCCGATTCCGGGCAGGTCATGACCGACAAGCTGCTGATGGTGTTCACCGACGCGGAAATGCCTGAAATGGATGGTTACCGTTTAACCACAGAAATTCGTAACGATCCTCGTCTGCGCAGCTTGTATGTGGTACTTCACACTTCCTTGTCCGGCAGCTTCAACGAGTCGATGGTGAAGAAGGTGGGGTGTGACAACTTTCTCTCCAAATTCCAGCCGGATAAATTGGTGGAGGTCGTTCGTCAGCGCTTGATGCTGGACGAAGTGCCTGCCTGATCCTGCCCCAGTGGGGGGATCTTTGCAGGCCCTAAGGCTTCTATACTGTGGCTTTTTTACCTTGCAGGGATCTGACCCATGCTTCGTCTGAGTGCGCTGTATCGCTTCCCACTGAAATCCGGCAAAGGCGAAAGCCTGCCGCTAGCCCGATTGGACAAGCTGGGGCTGGTCGGTGATCGACGCTGGATGCTCGTGGACGAAGCGAGCGGGCGATTCCTGACGCAGCGCACAGAGCCAAAAATGAGCCAGCTGTCGGCTCTGTGGAATGGAGCGGGCGGCCTGACCTTGAGTGCCCATGGGTTTACGCCTCTGGAGGTGGCGTTACCGAACCCGGACGACAATCTGCGCGGTGTGACCATCTGGCGCGACACCTTGCGCGTGCCGGATGCCGGAGATGAAGCGGCGCAGTGGTTAAGCGGCTTTATCGACAAGCCGGTGCGGCTGGTGCATGTGCCGCTGCAACGCGCGCGCATGACAGAATCGGGCTACGGGCAGGATGATGACAAAGTGGCGTTCGCCGATGGTTTCCCCTTGCTGCTGATTGGTCAGGCCTCGCTGGATGACCTTTCGCAGAAAGTAGGGCGGTCGCTGGAGATGCTGCGCTTTCGCCCCAACCTGGTGATTGAGGGCAGCGAAGCGTTTGCCGAAGACGGCTGGAAGCGCATCCGCATTGGCGATGTTGAGTTTCGTGTGGTCAAGTCGTGCTCGCGTTGCATCCTCACCACGATCGACCCGCAGACCGGCGAGCGGGACGCTAATCGTGAACCCTTCACGACCTTGAACAACTATCGCAAACAGGAAGGTGGCGCGATGTTTGGGCAAAACCTGGTGAACGACGGCGAAGGCGTGCTGGAAGTCGGCATGCCAGTCACCATTCTGGAATAACTGCAGTAGCGAGCTTGCCTCGCGATCTTTTGACCTTAAAAAGATCGCGAGACGAGCTCGCTCCTACAGGGTTTCGTCAATTATTGATCATCAAAATACCGCTCATGCCAGTCCACCAGCGGCTGTGGCACGTTGAGCTTCTGCCCGTAGATCACCGAATAAGACAACACGTTCTGCACGTATTGGCGGGTTTCGTCGAACGGGATGCTTTCAATCCACACGTCAAAGCCCAAATGGTTCGCGCCCTTCAACCACTGACGCACCCGGCCCGGGCCTGCGTTGTAGGCCGCTGAGGCGAGCACGCGGTTGCCATTGAACTGGCCGTGTACCTGGCTCAAGTAAGCGGCGCCCAACTGGATGTTTTTGTCCGGGTCCAGCACTTGCTGTGGCGAGGCCAGCGGGATGCTGAATTTGCGGGCAGTCTCTTTGGCGGTGGCGGGCATCAATTGCATCAAGCCGCTGGCGCCCACGCCGGAGCGGGCGTCATCCATAAAGGCGCTTTCCTGACGGGTAATGGCGAATACCCAGCTTGAATGCAGGCCGCGGACTTTAGCTTCGCGTACCAGGGTGTCGCGGTGCGCCATCGGGAAGCGAATGTCCAGATCGTCCCAATACTGCGCCTGACTGATGGTACGAATGGCCGGGAAATACCACTTGAGGTCGTAAGCCAGCTTGGCCTGGGCGACCATTTCGTCACGGTTGAAGTGACGGCTGACGTAGTACCACTCACGCCGACCATCCACCACCTGGCCCCGGGCATGGAACTCCAGGGCGCGCTGAATACCCGGTGTATTGCGTACCTTGTTGACCAGTTGCGGGCTGAGCACCAGCGGCTTGTTGTTGAGCTTGTAAGGCGTTTGCGCCCGATCGGCGGCCAGGAAACCGTAGAAGTCACGTTCCTTGGCGACATTCTTGAGCAGCACCAGCGCTTGCGGGTTTTTCGGCTCGGCCAGCTCCAGGCTGCGGGCCTGCCAGTAGCGCCAGCGGTTAGTGGTTGCGAGGTCTTGCGGCAGTTTTTTGGTCAGCTGATACGCGTCTTCCCAGCGCGCCAGGCGCAACAGCAGGCGCAGGCGCCATTCGGTGACGGTGTTGTCACGCAGCTCCGGGTCGTACTGGGTCATGATGGCCAGGCCACGGCTGTCGTAACGACGGGCGAACGTCAGGCCGATTTCCCGGGCGATTGACACTTTTTCGTCACGGGAAAAGTGCATGTTGTTGGCATAGGTGTCGAGCAGCGACGCGGCTTTTTCCGGGTCCTGGCGGGCGAGACGGCGCAGACCCAGGCCGACCGCATCCGACATGGCTTCACTGGCCGGCAAGAACACCGAAGGCTGGCTGAGCATGTCGGGCTTTTGCGCCACGGCGATCATCAGCTTGGCTTGCGGGCCCAGCGTGGTCAGCCCGCTGGCCAATGAGGTGGCCAGCGCATAGTTGCGTGCTTCGGCGGCCAGTTTGACCCGCTGCCAGCGCTTTTGCTCGGTCAACTGGCCTTCGGCGGCCCATTGCCCGAACAGGGCGTCACAGGCGGTAGGTTGGGCTTTGCCCACCAGCCACAGTTTTTCGGCGCTGGCATAGCCTTCAGCCTTGAGGTTGTGGCTGATCTGGTATTGGCCATTGAGGCAATCCAGCTCGGTGAAATTGAGCTTGGGGTCGTAATACTTGACGAAGGTTGCCCAGTCGCCACGCTCGGCCAGCCAGCGCAACCAGCGCAACCTCATCCAGTTGGACTGTGGCAGGTCGCCGTGCTCGGCTAAAAACTGTTCGATTTCGGCGTTACTGGCAGATTTGAGGCGTGCGGTCAGCTCGTCGTAGGCCAGGTAAGGGGTCAGCGGGTACGTGCGCAGGGCGGCGGCATTTTGAAAGTAAGGGCCGGAGTCACCCTTGGCCAAGGCGCGCTTGGCGTCATCGTACAGTTGACGTTGTTGGGTCAGGTCTGCAGCCAGCGTTGATTGCACGGCGCAGGTAGAGAGCAGCAGGCAGGATAAAAAGTTGAAAAGGCGACTGCGCATGAGGCTTCCGTACAGATTGAAAACACGACACGTGCAGCGCTCGGCTGCACAGACTGTGTCGTAGCTTAGCCTTTTGCCGGCAACCCGTGAAAGCCTTGGCGGCTAACCGGTGCATCTTGTTCAGAAATGAACGGTAGACGCGCCCGTACACGAAATACCCGGCCGCCTGCGGGCTCAAATCAGGTAGAATGCGCGCCCAGTTTTTGGAGAAGCTCATGACCCTGCTCAAATTCAGCGATGTGTCCCTTGCTTTCGGCTCTACGCCGTTGTTGGACAAGGTGTCCTGGCAGATCGCCCGTGGAGAGCGGGTGTGCATCATCGGCCGCAACGGCACCGGCAAGTCCAGCATGATGAAGCTGGTTAAAGGTGATCAAAAGCCTGACGACGGCTCTGTCTGGCGCGCACCCGGGCTCAAGATTGGCGAATTGCCGCAAGAGTTGCCGGTAGCCGACGGACGGACAGTGTTCGACGTGGTGGCTCAAGGTCTGGACGGTGTCGGCGAATTGCTGGCCCAGTACCACCACCTTAGCCAGAACATCGTCACCGATGCCGACCTGGACAAACTGATGCACGTCCAGCAAGACCTTGAAGCCCGTGATGGCTGGCGCTTGCAGCAATTGGTCGACAGCACCCTGAGCCGCCTGCAGTTGCCGGCTGACAAAACCCTCGCCGAGTTGTCGGGTGGCTGGCGTCGTCGCGTCCTGCTGGCGCAAGCACTGGTTTCCGAACCTGACTTGCTGTTGCTCGACGAACCGACCAACCACTTGGACATCGGCGCAATTGCCTGGCTGGAAGAGGCCTTGAAGGACTTCCAGGGCGCTGTGCTGTTCATCACCCACGACCGTTCCTTCTTGCAGAACCTGGCAACCCGGATTCTGGAGCTGGACCGGGGTGGCCTGATCGACTGGAACGGCGACTACGCCAGCTTCCTGGTGCACAAAGAAGCCACCCTGGCCGCAGAAGAAACCGCCAACGCGCTGTTCGACAAGCGTCTGGCTCAGGAAGAAGTGTGGATTCGTCAGGGCATCAAAGCCCGTCGTACCCGTAACGAAGGCCGTGTTCGTGCCTTGAAAGCCTTGCGTGTAGAGCGCAGCGAGCGTCGTGAGCGCACCGGCAAGGCCAACATCCAGCTCGATACCGCTGAAAAGTCCGGCAAACAAGTGATGGTGCTGGAAAACGTCAGCTTCGCTCACCCGGGCGGCCCGTTCCTGGTCAAAGACTTCTCGATGGTCCTGCAGCGCGGCGACCGCATTGGTCTGCTGGGCGCTAACGGTACCGGCAAGACCACGCTGCTCAAGCTGATGCTGGGCGGCCTGCAACCCACCGACGGCAAAGTGGAAGAGGGCACGCGCATCGACGTGGCGTACTTCGACCAATTGCGCCACCAGTTGGACCTGGAAAAGACCGTGATCGACAACGTGGCTGAAGGCCGCGACTTTATCGACATCGACGGTCAAAGCCGCCACGTCCTCAGCTATCTGGGTGACTTCCTGTTCAGCCCGCAGCGTGCCCGCACGCCGGTCAAGGCGCTGTCAGGTGGTGAGCGTGCGCGTCTGTTGCTGGCCAAGCTGTTCAGCAAGCCGGCCAACTTGCTGGTACTCGACGAACCGACCAACGACCTGGACGTAGAAACCCTCGAGTTGCTTGAAGAAGTGTTGTTGACCTTCCAGGGCACTGTGCTGATGGTCAGCCACGACCGGGCATTCCTCGACAACGTGGTCACCAGCACGCTGGTCTTCGAAGGTGAAGGCAAAGTACGTGAATACGTGGGCGGTTATCAGGACTGGCTGCGTCAGGGCGGTTCGCCGCGTCTGCTGGGCGTCACCGAAAGCAAGTCGGGCAAGGCTGACTTGAATTCGGCGGTGGTCACGGCGGCACCGGCTCCGGCCGCTGCACAGCCTGCACCTGCGGCGAAAAAGAAGCTCAGCTACAAGCTTCAGCGCGAGCTGGAAGCGTTGCCGGGCGACATCGATGCCAAAGAGCAGGCCATCGCGGCTGTCGAGGCTGAAATGGCCGAAGCCGGTTTCTACCAGCGTCCTGCCGCTGAAACCGCTGCTGTGATTGCCAAGCTGGAGAAGCTGCAAGCCGAGCTTGATCAATTGGTCGAGCGTTGGGCCGAGCTGGATGCCTGAGTGACGATGCGTTGAAACAAAAAGCCCGGCCCTTTAATCAGGGCCGGGCTTTTTGTTATGCGCAGTGGCGAGCCTTACTTGGTTTTTTCATGTTTCTCATGTTTCTCATGAGTTTCTGATTTTTCATGTTTCTTAAGGCTCACGGCCAGTACATCGCACGGTGCGCCGTGCAGCACGTCGTTGGCGGTAGAACCCAGCAACAGCGCCAGACCGTGGCGGCCATGGCTGCCGACGACGATCAGTTCGCAGCCGTGCTCTTTGGCAAAGCCGTGGATTTCCTGGCGTGGTTGGCCGTATTTGAGGTGGCAGTTGTCTTTGGACAGTTGCGGGTAGATGTCGATCAGGCGCTCAAGACGCGCTTTGGCCTGGTCGAACTGCTGTTGCTGAAGCTGTGACAGGTCCATGGGGACGTCACCACCAAAGGCCATCGCCATGGGCTCGACGATATGGATGAGCGACAGTTTTGCATTGTTCGCTTCAGCGCTGGCGCTGGCGCGATAGATTACGGGGTCGCATTCTTCGGTCAGGTCGACGGCAACTAAAATATGTTTGTAGGGCATCGGCGAGGTCATGTGAAGCGTTCCTGTAAGGGAGATTAATGATGAGTATGGCCCGTTTATTGAGGCGTGTTATGGATCGGGATCAACTCGTTTATAAAGTGATGAGAGTAGAAATATGACGGTATGGATCGTGGTGTCAATCCTGGTGCTGGTTCTGAGCCCTTTGGCCTGGCTGCGACCTTCGCGGCGCCAGAGTGGTCGCATGGCATTGCGCATGGAAGCCCGGCGCATGGGGTTGGCAATGCAACTGGCGAGCCAGGAATGGCCGCACTGGCTTGAACCTGAGCCGCCGGGCTCGTGTGCGCAGTTTCATCGTCCGCGTCGGGGTACTAAGCCTGAAGTCTGGTGCTATTGGCAATCAGCGCCGGGAATATGGGTCAATCAGTGGCGTGAAGTCTGCACGGATGAGCGCTTGCTGACCCAGTTCAACAAATTACCGGCCAACGTGTACAAAGTTGAAGCCGGGCCACAGATGATTGCCTTGTACTGGGGCGAAAAAGGCGAGCCAGACGTCCTGCAAGCCATTGATCAAGTGCTTAAAGCCTTGGCGTAAACCGCTATTTTGTAGTCGCTGACGAGGCACGAGGCTGCGATGGGTTGCGAAGCGACCTCCTCAGCGACGGTCCTGCGGCCCGTATCGCAGCCTCGTGCCTCGTCAGCGACTACGGTGTGCTGTCCTGCCGTAAATCCCTGTCTATCCTTGTCTGCTCTTGCGCGGGTTTTAAATCTGACCGGTGAGTCGTTTTGTCATCCTTGTTTTGGACAATTGACAATCGTTGGCTTTTCCGTGAATGTGTCGACACCCAAATCAAACGGGCGTATGAATCGGGTGTTTGTCTTGTCAGACGATGCTCGCAGAATCCCGACTATCGCGTTGGCGGGTGTGCCTGGCGGATTGGCATCAGCATTGACACAACGGTCAATGACAGCCAGACGCTAGCGTCCGACGTGTACTGTTCAGCTTCCATATCGTGGAGATCAGTTGATGATTTACGAAGGTAAAGCCATCACGGTTACGGCTCTTGAAAGTGGCATCGTCGAACTCAAGTTCGATCTCAAGGGTGAGTCCGTCAACAAGTTCAACCGTCTAACCCTGAACGAATTGCGTCAGGCAGTGGATGCGATCAAGGCAGATGCTTCGGTCAAGGGTGTCATCGTTTCCAGTGGCAAAGACGTCTTCATCGTCGGCGCTGACATCACCGAATTCGTCGAAAACTTCAAGTTGCCGGATGCCGAGCTGATCGCGGGCAACCTCGAAGCCAACAAAATCTTCAGTGATTTCGAAGACCTCAATGTCCCGACGGTTGCCGTGATCAATGGCATAGCGTTGGGTGGCGGTCTGGAAATGTGCCTGGCTGCGGACTTCCGCGTCATGGCCGACAGCGCCAAGATCGGCCTGCCAGAAGTCAAGCTGGGCATCTACCCGGGCTTCGGCGGCACCGTCCGTCTGCCACGTCTGATCGGCGTTGATAACGCGGTTGAGTGGATCGCCTCGGGCAAAGAAAACCGTGCCGAAGACGCGCTGAAAGTCAGCGCGGTTGATGTCGTGGTGCCGGTTGCCAAGCTGGCAGACGCTGCACTGGACGTGATCAAACGCGCCATCAGCGGCGAGCTGGACTACAAGGCCAAGCGCCAGCCAAAGCTTGAAAAACTCAAGCTGAACGCGATTGAACAAATGATGGCTTTCGAAACCGCCAAAGGTTTCGTTGCAGGCCAGGCTGGCCCGAACTACCCGGCGCCGGTTGAAGCGATCAAGACCATTCAGAAAGCCGCGAACTTCGGTCGCGACAAAGCGCTGGAAGTGGAAGCGGCAGGCTTTGCCAAACTGGCCAAAACCTCGGCTTCGAATGCCTTGATCGGCTTGTTCCTGAACGATCAGGAACTGAAGAAAAAAACCAGGATCTACGACAAGATCGCCAAAGACGTGAAGCAGGCCGCCGTTCTTGGTGCCGGCATCATGGGTGGCGGTATTGCCTATCAGTCGGCTTCCAAAGGTACGCCGATCCTGATGAAGGACATCAACGAGCACGGCATCGAGCAAGGTCTGGCAGAAGCCGCCAAGCTGCTGGTGGGCCGCGTTGATAAAGGTCGCATGACCCCGGCCAAAATGGCTGAAATCCTTAACGGTATTCGTCCTACCTTGTCTTACGGTGATTTCGGCAACGTCGACCTGGTTGTCGAAGCCGTTGTTGAAAACCCGAAGGTCAAGCAAGCGGTATTGGCTGAAGTGGAAAACCACGTGCGTGAAGACGCCATTCTTGCGTCCAACACCTCGACCATTTCCATCAGTCTGCTGGCCAAGGCGCTCAAGCGTCCTGAAAACTTTGTCGGCATGCACTTCTTTAACCCGGTGCACATGATGCCACTGGTTGAAGTAATCCGTGGCGAGAAGTCCAGTGATCTGGCGGTTGCCACCACGGTTGCTTACGCCAAGAAAATGGGCAAGAACCCGATCGTGGTCAACGACTGCCCGGGCTTCCTGGTCAACCGCGTCCTGTTCCCGTACTTCGGCGGTTTCGCCAAGCTGGTCAGCGCCGGTGTCGACTTTGTGCGTATCGACAAAGTGATGGAAAAATTCGGCTGGCCGATGGGCCCTGCCTACCTGATGGACGTGGTCGGTATCGACACCGGTCACCACGGCCGTGACGTAATGGCTGAAGGCTTCCCGGATCGCATGAAAGACGACCGTCGCTCGGCAGTCGATGCGCTGTACGAAGCCAACCGTCTGGGTCAGAAAAACGGCAAAGGTTTCTACGCCTATGAGGCGGACAAGAAAGGCAAGCAGAAGAAAGTCGTGGATTCCAGCGTGCTTGAAGTGCTCAAGCCGGTTGTCTACGAGCAGCGCGACGTCACCGACGAAGACATCATCAACTGGATGATGATCCCGCTGTGCCTGGAAACCGTACGTTGCCTGGAAGACGGCATCGTTGAAACGGCAGCCGAGGCCGACATGGGTCTGGTCTATGGCATTGGCTTCCCGCTGTTCCGTGGCGGCGCGCTGCGCTACATCGACTCGATCGGTGTGGCAGAGTTCGTAGCCCTGGCTGATCAGTACGCTGAACTGGGCGCGCTGTACCACCCGACTGCGAAGCTGCGTGAAATGGCCAAAAACGGTCAGAGCTTCTTCGGTTAAGCGCCCCATTAGAGTGAGAGTGAAATTATGAGCTTGAATCCTAGAGACGTGGTGATTGTCGACTTCGGTCGCACCCCGATGGGCCGCTCCAAGGGTGGCATGCACCGCAACACCCGCGCCGAAGACATGTCGGCGCACCTGATCAGCAAAGTGCTGGAGCGCAACAGCAAGGTTGACCCGGCTGAAGTCGAAGACGTGATCTGGGGCTGTGTTAACCAGACCCTGGAGCAAGGCTGGAACATCGCGCGCATGGCGTCGCTGATGACCCAGATCCCGCACACGTCGGCGGCACAAACCGTGAGCCGTCTGTGCGGCTCGTCCATGAGCGCACTGCACACCGCCGCGCAAGCCATCATGACCGGCAACGGTGATGTGTTTGTCGTGGGCGGCGTCGAGCACATGGGCCACGTGAGCATGATGCACGGCGTTGACCCTAACCCGCACATGTCGCTGTACGCAGCAAAAGCGTCGGGCATGATGGGCCTGACCGCTGAAATGCTTGGCAAGATGCACGGCATCACCCGTGAGCAGCAGGATGCCTTTGGCGTGCGTTCGCATCAGTTGGCCCACAAGGCAACGATTGAAGGCAAGTTCAAGGACGAAATCATCCCGATGCAGGGGTATGACGAAAACGGCTTCCTGAAAGTTTTCGACTACGATGAAACTATCCGTCCGGAAACCACCCTGGAAAGCCTGGCCGCCTTGAAGCCAGCCTTCAACCCTAAAGGCGGGACCGTGACTGCGGGCACTTCGTCGCAGATCACCGACGGTGCTTCGTGCATGATCGTCATGTCCGCCCAGCGCGCCAAAGATCTGGGTCTGGAGCCGCTGGCCGTGATCCGCTCGATGGCACTGGCAGGTGTGGACCCGGCAATCATGGGCTATGGTCCAGTACCGGCAACACAAAAAGCATTGAAGCGCGCAGGCTTGAATATGGCCGATATCGACTTCATTGAGCTTAACGAAGCTTTCGCTGCACAGGCCCTGCCAGTGCTGAAAGATTTGAAAGTGCTCGACAAGATGAATGAGAAGGTTAACCTGCACGGCGGTGCAATCGCTCTGGGCCATCCATTTGGATGCTCGGGTGCTCGCATCTCCGGCACTTTGCTCAATGTGATGAAGCAAAATGGCGGCACTTTCGGGTTGTCCACCATGTGCATTGGTCTTGGCCAGGGCATTGCCACTGTCTTCGAACGCGTCTAAAGCGTTGCGTTGATGGAAGCCGGGGCCATGTGCCCCGGTTTTTGTTTTCAGGCTTTTTTTATTTTTTCTTGCAGGGGGCCGCAACATGCCGCTACAACCTGGGCTCTATCAGCATTACAAAGGGCCGCAATATCGGGTATTCAATGTGGCTCGCCACTCTGAAACCGAAGAGGAAGTGGTGTTTTACCAAGCCCTGTATGGCGATTTCGGCTTTTGGGTGCGCCCGCTGAGCATGTTCCTTGAGACGGTCATCGTTGACGGTGAGCAGGTCCCGCGTTTTGCCTTGATTGAGGCTGAACCGAGCATTTTTTCCCGGCCATGAGGCCAGGTCGCGCAGAACCCTGTGCTTGACCTCACCTTGTAGCCACTATATATAGCGGTGCCGCGTCAGGCGCTCACCGCCTTTCACTTCTAGAATTCAGGAATTTTCTGATCCATGGGCAAATCGCTGGTCATTGTGGAATCCCCGGCTAAGGCCAAGACCATCAACAAGTACTTGGGCAACGAGTACGTGGTGAAGTCGAGTATCGGCCATATCCGAGACCTGCCCACCAGCGGTTCGGCTAGCGCCAGTAAAGAACCTGCTGCCAAGCGTGGCAAGGCAGCGGCGGGCGAAGCGCCGGCCCTGTCGCCTAAAGAGAAAGCTCAAAAGCAGCTGATCTCGCGCATGGGGGTCGATCCCGAGCATGGCTGGAAAGCCAAGTACGAGATTTTGCCCGGCAAGGAAAAGGTCATCGAAGAGCTGCGCCGGCTCGCCAAAGATGCTGACACCATCTATCTCGCAACCGACTTGGATCGCGAGGGGGAAGCCATTGCCTGGCACCTGCGCGAAGCCATCGGGGGTGACGACAGCCGCTACAAGCGTGTGGTGTTCAACGAGATCACCAAGAAGGCGATTCAAGAAGCCTTCTCCAAGCCGGGCGAGCTGGATATCAACCGTGTGAATGCACAGCAGGCGCGTCGCTTCCTCGACCGCGTGGTGGGCTACATGGTCTCGCCGTTGCTGTGGGCCAAAATTGCCCGTGGCCTGTCGGCTGGCCGTGTGCAGTCGGTTGCGGTGAAGCTGGTGGTTGAGCGTGAGCGTGAGATTCGTGCGTTCAACCCCGAAGAGTACTGGGAAGTTCACGCTGACCTGGGTACTGCCAAGGGTGCGAAAGTGCGCTTTGACGTGGCCCGCGAAAACGGCGAAGCCTTCAAGCCACTGAACGAAGCCCAGGCCATGGCCGCGCTGGAGAAGCTCAAGGCTTCCAGCTACACCATCGCCAAGCGCGAAGACAAACCGACCAGCAGCAAGCCGTCGGCACCGTTCATCACTTCCACCCTGCAACAGGCGGCGAGTAACCGCTTGGGCTTCGGGGTGAAGAAAACCATGATGATGGCTCAGCGCTTGTATGAAGCGGGCTACATCACGTACATGCGTACCGACTCCACCAACCTCTCGGCCGATGCGGTCGCGATGGCGCGCACTTACATCGAAAGCGAGTTCGGCGAGTCATATCTGCCGCCGACCCCTAACGTGTACAGCAGCAAGGAAGGCGCACAAGAGGCTCACGAAGCGATTCGTCCTTCAGACGTGAACATGCACCCGAGCAAGCTGTCGGGCATGGAGCGCGACGCTGAGCGCCTCTACGAGCTCATCTGGCGCCAGTTCGTGGCGTGCCAGATGCTGCCAGCCAAATACCTGTCGACCACCGTCAGCGTGGCCGCAGGCGACTTCGAGCTGCGTGCCAAGGGCCGTATCCTCAAGTTCGACGGTTACACCCGCGTAATGCCGCAAATCACCAAGCCTGGCGATGACGATGTACTGCCGGACATGGCCCAGGGCGACGTGCTCAAGCTGATCCAGCTGGACCCGAGCCAGCACTTCACCAAGCCGCCTGCGCGTTATTCGGAAGCGAGCCTGGTGAAAGAGATGGAAAAACGCGGTATTGGTCGTCCGTCGACCTACGCAGCGATTATCGGAACCATCCAGGACCGCGGTTACGTGGCGCTGCACAACCGTCGTTTCTACTCCGAGAAAATGGGCGACATCGTTACCGAGCGCCTGTCTGAGAGCTTCTCTGACCTCATGGACTACGGCTTCACCGCCGGCATGGAAGAGAACCTCGATGACGTCGCACAAGGCGAGCGCGACTGGAAAAACGTGCTGGACGAGTTCTACGGCGACTTCAAGAAAAAGCTTGAAGTAGCAGCAGCACCGGATGGCGGCATGCGTGCCAACGAACCGGTCATGACCGATATTCCGTGCAAGGAATGCGGACGTCCGATGCAAATCCGTACGGCCTCCACCGGTGTGTTCCTGGGTTGCTCGGGTTACAGCCTGCCGCCTAAAGAGCGTTGCAAGGCCACCGTCAACCTGGTGCCGGGCGATGAAATCGCTGCGGACGACGAGGGCGAGTCCGAGTCGCTGGTGCTGTTGGGCAAACACCGCTGCCCGATCTGCAGCACGGCAATGGATGCTTACCTGCTGGATGAAAAACACAAGCTGCACATCTGCGGTAACAACCCGGATTGCGTGGGTTACGAGATCGAAGAAGGCAACTACCGCATCAAGGGCTACGAAGGGCCGAGCCTGGAGTGCGACAAGTGCGGCAGTGAGATGCAGCTCAAGACCGGGCGTTTCGGCAAGTTTTTTGGTTGCACCAATTCGGAGTGCAAGAACACCCGCAAACTGCTGAAAAGCGGTGAGGCGGCGCCCCCGAAAATGGACCCGGTGAAAATGCCGGAGCTCAAGTGCGAGAAGGTCGACGACACCTACATCCTGCGTGATGGTGCTTCGGGGTTGTTCCTGGCAGCGAGCCAGTTCCCGAAAAACCGTGAGACCCGCGCACCGTTGGTGATCGAAATCATTCCGCACAAGGACGAGATTGATCCTAAGTATCACTTCTTGTGTGAAGCGCCGAAGAAAGACCCGGAAGGTCGCCCGGCCGTGATTCGTTACAGCCGCAAGACCAAAGAGCAATACGTACAGACCGAAGTGGACGGCAAGCCGACCGGCTGGCGTGCGTTCTACGACGGTGGTAGCTGGAAAGTAGAAGACAAGCGCAAAGAAAAAGACGCTTGAAACTGAACTGACCGCACCACAAAAAACCGCGCAAGGGCTGCATGCCTTGCGCGGTTTTTTTGATTTTGGGTGGGGTAGCTTCGCTACCCATCGCAGCCTTCGTGCCTCGGCAGCGACTACTGGCGGTGCAGGCTGTGTAGGAGCGAGCTTGTCTCGCGATCTTTTGATCTTGGGCAAAAATCCTCTCGTCATGGCCTTGCGCCCTTATCCCCTATACCTGAGACTGCTGTCAGCCCTTACCCCATTCGCTGTGGAGCGCCTTAACATGGCTCACGAACTCTATACCCGTACCAATCAGAAAATATATTTCGCCGGTTTGGCCCTTGAGGCCATGAACAAGGCCGGGGAGGGGCGGGCCATGAATGCTCAGGCGCTGGTTCAGGCTGAACGCGAATCGGCCATTTTTCATTTGTATGGCGCTTTACTCGGCTTATGCCATGAAATCGCCGGCTTTTATCGCTTGCCTCAAGCAAACGCTCCGCGGGTCGAGTTGCTGCTGACTCAAGAAGTTTTAGACGCCATAGCCATTCCAGAGCTGGCAGAAATGGTCGAACTGGCCAGAGCGCCGCATACCTGGCTGGCGCAACTGGTTGCCACTCACGCAGCGTTGTACCAGCCGTTGCAGGCGCCGAAGAAGGTTAAGGCAGACGTTTTTCAGCCCCTGATTGAGGCGGTCAATCTGGAGGATGAAGCGCCCGAAGAATTAAGCCGGGAGACGCTGGAGGAGTGGCGCCAAAACCTCAAAAGTTTGGCCATCAGGTTTCGTGACGGACTAAATGAGTGTTGAAGGTCGCGGATAAAACTGTACAGTCATTCATCAGTCGGTAATGAAACAGGCTCATATCCTGGAAAAATTACAATGGATGACTGATATAATCCCGCGCTTTCGTGGAGAACAAACCTTTATGCCAACGTCCTTTCTAGAAATTGTCGAATTACCAGACGGCCGTATCGAGTTGCGCCGGGCTGAAGACGAGGGGTCTTTGGTGACGCTTAACTTTTCTGAAGATGCCAAGGCCTTTCTACAAGGTCAGCACGTTGAGGTGGCCAAAGCCATGCTCAGCGTCGGTGTTCAGATGGCAGGCCGATTGGCCGAAGGCGAGCTTGAAAAAGATGAAGGCCCGCGCATCCTGCACTAAGTGTTCAGGCTGGCAGGCATTACTGGCAGGCTTGTGCAGGGCGCACAAGCACTGTGGCAGTTAGTGACAACCGCTTAACCCAAACGAATATTCAGGCTTTGCCCGTGGCCGGTACGTGCTGCGCTGACCAATTGTTGGCGAGCGCCGGCAGTCAGCGGGTTGATCCAGCTGACCACAGTATGGCTACGGCCCAGGCGCAGTGCTTCGCAAGTCAGTTGCAAAGCACTTTTGTTGCCGTTGGGTTGCAGAAGCAGAATGCGCTCGCGGTTCAGCCCGGCCTCGCGCAGCCAGCTTTGAGTCAGGCTGGCAGGCGGGGCAATCAGGGTCAGCCAACGGTCGTCTTGTTGCTCGCTGAGTTCGCGAAGCATGGGCGCCAGCAGGTTCAGGCAGTTTCCGGCAGCACCGCGCAGCGACAATTCACTGAAAACTTCAGGTTCGGCGCTCCAGGGTGCATCGAGCACTTCTTTGATCGCAGGGGCCATGGGTTGTGCCATGAACACTTCGAACAAGGGGAGTTGTGCTGGCAGCGGTGTGTGTGGGAACTGCATGACGTCTCCTATTAGCGGCGTATGACGCCGACGCTCAGGCCTTCGATAACCAGTTCCTGCTCTTTGAGATTGACCTCAATGGGCTGGAAATCCGGGTTTTCAGCGATTAGCCAGACCTTGTTGCCTTCGCGCTTGAAGCGCTTGACGGTCACTTCGTCGTCGATACGGGCCACCACAATCTGGCCGTTGCGGGCTTCGCGGCAGGTATGCACAGCCAGGAGGTCGCCATCAAAGATGCCGACGTCCTTCATGCTCATGCCATGGACCCGCAGCAGGTAGTCGGCACGCGGATGGAAGAACGTCGGGTTGATGTTGCAGGACTCTTCAACGTGCTCTTGCGCCAGGATCGGCGCACCGGCAGCAACCCGGCCGATGATGGGTAAGGTGGATTCGTCGGCCTTGGCTTCAAAGCCAGGGATACGAATACCGCGCGAGGCGCCCGGGGTCATTTCGATGGCACCCTTGCGAGCAAGGGCCTTGAGGTGTTCTTCAGCGGCGTTCGGAGACTTGAAGCCCAGTTCCTGTGCGATCTCGGCACGGGTGGGCGGGTATCCGTTGTCATCCAGGCATCGCTTGATGAAGGCCAGGATCTCAGCTTGGCGTGGCGTCAGTTTTAACATGGTGATCGCTCTGTCTTTTTATACAGTGACTGGGATTATATACAGTGAAGGCTTATTGGCAATCCTCCATTTTCTGCCGTCCGCTGGACGGTCATCAATGCTTTGCAGGGGTCGCCTAATAGAAGGCAAAGCCTTGCTGGCGGCGGCTGTGGTTAAATGCAAGACCGCCCGGTCGCAAACCGAACACGCCGCCTTGACTTTTTACAAGTCGAAACGTATGTTTCAAACAGATGTTTTAATGTTTTGTCAGGCGGAGTAGCCATGGCCCAGTCGGAAACCGTTGAACGTATCCTTGATGCTGCTGAGCAGCTGTTCGCGGAAAAAGGTTTTGCTGAAACTTCATTGCGGCTGATTACCAGCAAAGCCTCGGTCAACCTGGCGGCGGTCAATTACCATTTTGGTTCCAAGAAAGCCTTGATCCAGGCTGTTTTCTCGCGCTTTCTAGGGCCGTTCTGCGCCAATCTGGACCGCGAGCTTGAGCGCCGTCAGGCCAAGCCTGAGCAGCGCCCCAGCCTTGAAGAACTGCTGGAGATGTTGGTCGAGCAGGCCCTGGTAATCCAGCCACGCAGTGGTAATGACCTGTCTATATTCATGCGCCTGCTGGGTTTGGCTTTCAGCCAGAGCCAAGGGCACTTGCGGCGTTATCTCGAAGACATGTACGGCAAGGTGTTTCGCCGCTATATGTTGCTGGTTAACGAAGCCGCTCCGCAGATCCCGCCAATTGAGCTGTTCTGGCGCGTGCACTTTATGCTCGGTGCGGCGGCGTTCAGCATGTCCGGGATCAAGGCCTTGCGGGCCATCGCCGAAACCGATTTTGGGGTGAACACCTCGATCGAGCAGGTGATGCGCCTGATGGTGCCTTTCCTTGCGGCTGGCATGCGTGCCGACAGCGGTGTGACTGACCCGGCCATGGCCAGCGCGCAGCTTCGCCCACGGACCAAAACCCCGCCGGTTGCCGCCAAGGTTTGACCGCGTGCGGGTGGGCGCGGCAGCTTTGTTCCGCTAAGCTAGCCGCCATGCCCAACCCAGACTTATTCCCGTCTTGCTCTTCGTCGCTGCCGCTCTGGCACGCGGCGTGCTGTGCTGTGCCTGGCGCGAAGAGCCGGTTGATAAGCGCTTTATTTCTTTAAGGATTTCCCATGAGTTCTGCCTTGCAAGGTTCCTTGATGGTGGACGTCGCCGGTACCTGGTTGACGGCTGAAGACCGGCAATTGCTGCGCCAGCCTGAAGTGGGCGGCCTGATCATCTTTGCCCGCAACATTGAGCACCCGCGTCAGGTGCGCGAGTTGAGTGCATCGATTCGCGCCATTCGCCCGGATTTGCTGCTGGCCGTCGACCAGGAAGGCGGCCGCGTACAGCGTCTGCGCCAAGGTTTTGTCCGCCTTCCGGCGATGCGCGCAATCGCTGATACCCCCAACGCCGAGTACCTGGCCGAGCAGTGTGGCTGGATTATGGCCACTGAAGTGTTGGCGGTCGGGCTGGACCTGAGTTTTGCTCCAGTGCTGGACCTCGATTACCAGCGCAGTGCGGTGGTGGGGACTCGCTCGTTTGAAGGTGACCCTGAGCGCGCCACCCAATTGGCAGGCGCCTTTATTCGCGGGATGAATGCGGCGGGCATGGCAGCGACCGGTAAGCATTTTCCGGGGCATGGGTGGGCAGAGGCTGATTCTCATGTCGCCATCCCGACTGATGAACGTAGCCTGGAGCAGATTCGTAGCCATGATCTGGTGCCCTTTGCCCGTCTGAGCAAGCACTTGGCGGGTGTGATGCCTGCGCACGTGATCTACCCGCAAGTCGACAGCCAGCCTGCCGGGTTCTCCCGTCGCTGGTTGCAGGACATTTTGCGTGGTGAACTGCAATTTGACGGGGTGATTTTCAGTGACGACCTGTCGATGGCCGGTGCCCATGTGGTCGGCGATGCGGCGAGCCGCATTGAGGCCGCCTTGTCTGCCGGGTGCGACATGGGCCTGGTGTGTAACGACCGTGCGGCTGCCGAGTTGGCCCTCAGTGCTGCTCAGCGCCTGAAAGTCACGCCTTCTGCGAGTATTGCGCGGATGCGTGCGCAAGCCTGGGCCAGCACCGACTACCGCCAGGACCCGCGCTGGTTGGTGGCCACGGGCGCCCTTAAAGATGCTCAATTGATTGATTAATGCACGTGTTCAAGAGGCAGATTCAATGACGGTTTACGCAATTATTGGTGGCACGGGGCTGACCCAACTCGACGGCTTGACCATCAGCCGTTCGCTGGCGTTGGACACGCCTTACGGCCCGACTTCAGCTGATATCCAGATCGGGGAGTTTGGCGGCCGTGAAGTGCTGTTTCTGGCCCGCCATGGCCATCCGCATCGGGTGCCGCCGCATCAGGTGAACTACCGCGCCAACCTGTGGGCCTTGAAGCAGGCGGGTGCCGAGGCGATTTTGGCGGTGAATGCCGTGGGCGGGATTCACATGGCGATGGGCACCGGGCATTTCTGCGTGCCGCATCAGTTGATCGACTACACCAGCGGCCGCGAACACACCTATTTCGCCGGTGATCTGGAGCACGTAACCCACATCGACTTCAGCTTTCCCTACACCGAAGCCTTGCGTGAAAAACTGATCAGCGCCCTGGCGGCCGAAGGCTGTTCCTACAGCACCCATGGTGTGTATGCCGCAACCCAAGGCCCGCGTCTGGAGACCGTGGCTGAAATCGCCCGACTTGAGCGTGATGGCTGCGACATTGTGGGCATGACCGGCATGCCTGAGGCGGCGTTGGCCCGTGAGCTGGACCTGGATTACGCGTGTCTGGCGCTGGTGGTAAACCCGGCAGCGGGCAAGACCACGGCGGTGATTACCATGGCTGAAATCGAGCAGGCGCTGCACGACGGCATGGGCAAAGTTAAAGCGACCCTGGCGCGGGTGTTGACCGACCACCATTGATAGTTAATCAGGCAGTGCAGTGAATGCTCTCTATAGAAAACCTGTTGCACAGTGGCGACTGGGCTATTGGCTTTAGCAAAGGCGCTCTTGAACGTGGACGCAAGTACTTTCGAGAAGATCGTGTCGAGTTGCTCAGTAGTGATGACGTCTGCATACATGGCACGTGCGTGGGTGGAGAAGGTTATGCCTACGAACAACTGATCGGTATCGAGTCTGATCTTGCAGGTGAACAGTTTCTGAACTGTTCATGTACTTGTCCGGTCGCCTTTGATTGCAAGCACTGCGCTGCTGTTTTGTATTATGTGCACAACACACAGTCTCAAGAACGGCTGCAAAGGCTTGGTGAGAACATGGGCACTGGCCTGGAACGTTGGCTTGATGCCCTTTCAGACAGCAAGCGTGCCGCGGGTCCTGCTAAAAAAGACAACGACACATGCCTTTTATATCGGCTTGTGTCAAACCGCCAAAAGGGGAGTTGGCAGGTAGAGTTCTTCACGGGCCGACGTCTGCAAGACGGCAGTCTTCGAGATTTGCAGCGCTGCACGTTTACCCACGAGACCGTGCACAATTCGCCCAATTACGTGCTTGAGTCGGACCTTAAGTTTATTCGTCTGTTTTTAGCCAGCCATAGCAACGCGAGCTATGTGTCAGGCGTAGAGCTCAAGGGGCGTATCGGCAGTGAACTGCTTGAGTTACTCCTTGAAACGTCACGCCTGTTTCTCGATGTTGACTCGCAGCAATCATTGGTTGCTTCGCCACCGTGCCCTGCAATCTTCAATTGGGTTGAGCAAGCTAACGGCCATTACCGCGGTCAATGGTTTGCCTCCGGCCAGCCGCTGGATGCTGTTTTAGCGCTGGAACCGCTGCACTACATTGACGTCGAGCGGATGCACGTTGGGCCGCTGCAATATGAGTTGAGCGACAAACTGGCTTGTCACTTGCTTGTGGCTCCGGACATCCCGGCGCAGCATGCCCTGGAGTTCAGCCATCGCATGCGTGCCGTAGTCGATACGGTAGCTGCACCGGTCACACTGACTGAGCGGGTTGTAGACGATATTACTCCCATAGCGCATTTGACCTTGGGAAGCGTTGAGCAGACCTCGTGGCGCGCCCCCCGCCCTTTTGAACACCGTGCCGTGTTGGGTTTCAGCTACGCGGGTCACTCTGTAGCAGATAAAAAGTCCAGCGAAGTACGCGTGTTGTCGGGCAGTGAAACCCTGCGTATCCAGCGCCAGCCAGCAGCTGAAAAAGCGCTTCGCAAGGCACTGCTCAAGGTCGGCTTCAAAAGAGTGATAGGTCAAAGTGCCCCATTGCCTCGCGTGACCGGTGAGCTATTTGAACAAGTGAGCGATGCGGGCTGGATCAATTTTGTCCAATCTGATCTGGAGCGCTTGCGTGGCTTGGGCTGGCAGATCGTAATCAATCAAGGCTTTCACTTTGTACTCCACGAAGTCGGGCAATGGTACGCCGAAATCGAGGAAGGGCCAGAGCATGCCTGGTTTGATCTGGAGTTGGGCATTGAGGTCAATGGCCAACGTTATAGCCTGTTACCGATTTTGCTTAACGTGTTGAGACGCAACCCTGAACTGTTAGACCCGCAATCCATGGCTCTGCGCAAGGATGACGAGCCGATGTTGGTCAATCTTCATTATTCGACTTATCAATATGGGCTGCAAAAGCCAGCTTTGAACGTCGTCTTGCCCTATGGGCGTATCAAGCCGCTGATGACAACCCTCAGCGAGTTGTATTTAAACGAGCATCGTGGCAATTCATTACGCCTGAGTGCTCTGGATGCCGCACGCCTCAGTGCGTTGGACGATATGCCGCTGGTATGGCAAGGGGGCGAGCGTCAGCGTGACTTTGCCAAGCGCCTTAAGCAGTCAGACTATGTCGCAGTGCCTGCGCCAGAGGGGTTAAACGCCACGCTGCGTTCTTACCAACTGGAAGGCGTCAACTGGATGCTGGCGCTGCGTGAGCTTGAGGTAGGCGGCATCCTGGGTGACGACATGGGCTTGGGCAAGACATTGCAAGCCCTGACCCATTTACTGCAACTCAAGCAGAACGGTCAGCTTGACTCGCCTGCTCTGGCGATCATGCCCACCAGTCTGATACCCAACTGGCTCGACGAAGCCGCGCGTTTTACCCCGCAACTCAAAGTGCTGGCCTTGCATGGAAACAATCGCCAAAAAGACTTCGATCAGTTGGCAAACTATGATTTGGTCTTGAGCACCTACGCCTTATTGCCACGTGACCTAGAAACACTTGAGCCTCTCGTCTGGAGTGTTGTGATTCTGGATGAGGCACAGAACATTAAAAATCCGACCAGCAAGGCTGCCCAAGCCGCGCGGCAGTTGCAGGCAAAACAACGTATGTGTCTGTCTGGTACGCCTTTGGAAAACCACTTGGGAGAGCTGTGGTCCTTGTTTCACTTCTTGTTGCCGGGTTGGTTGGGTGATAACAAAGCGTTCAATCGTGATTACCGTACGCCCATCGAAAAGCATGGCAACAGTGAGCGCATGCACAGCCTGACGGCGCGTATCAAACCGTTTTTGTTACGCCGAACCAAAGAGCAGGTTGCCGCTGAATTACCCGCGAAAACTGAAATCGTGCATTGGGTTGACTTGAGCGATACCCAGCGTGATGTCTATGAAACCGTTCGCGTTGCAATGGACAAAAAGGTGCGTGATGAAATCAAGCGCAGCGGGATAGGCGGCAGTCAGATCATCATCCTCGAAGCGTTGCTCAAACTGCGTCAGGTGTGCTGCGATTTGCGCTTGGTCAAGAGCGCATCAGCCGTGACTACCAAGCGGACGTTGACTGGAAAGCTGGGCAGCTTGATGGAAATCATTGAAGAGTTGCTGGGTGAAGGCCGAAAGATTTTGCTGTTCTCACAATTCACTTCAATGCTGGCATTGATAGAGCAAGAGCTGGCGCAGCGCAACGTTGCCTATTCGCTGCTGACCGGTGATACCAAGGATCGGCGCACGCCGGTTAAAAACTTCCAGGACGGCAAAGTTCCACTCTTTTTAATCAGCTTGAAGGCCGGAGGTACGGGCCTTAATTTGACAGCCGCTGACACGGTGATTCATTACGACCCATGGTGGAATCCGGCGGCTGAAAACCAGGCCACTGATCGTGCACACCGAATTGGTCAGGATAAGCCTGTATTCGTTTACAAGATGATTGCGCGCGGCACCGTAGAAGAAAAAATCCAGGCGTTGCAACAGAAGAAAGCGCATTTGGCTGCAGGTGTTTTAGAAGGCAGCTTGAACAGTGGCTGGAAGCTTGAGCAGAGTGACATTGACGCGTTGTTCGCCCCGTTGAAGGGGTAGCGTACGCGGGTTATGTAGGCGCTTGTCTCGCGATCTTTAAAAGGGAAAAAAGATCGCGAGGCAAGCTCGCTCCTACAGATAGGTGTTTTAGCGTTTTTCGTTTTTAGGCGGCAATGGCGCAAACAAGGCGTCGATGTCGTCGTCTTGCAGTTTCCAGTCTCCGGCGATGCGTCCATCGAGTACGCCTGCCGCCAAATCTGATTTTTCCTGCTGCAGGTGCTGGATTTTCTCTTCCACGGTGCCGCGGGCAATCATCTTGTACACAAACACCGGTTTTTCCTGGCCAATGCGATAGGCGCGGTCGGTGGCCTGGTTTTCGGCGGCCGGGTTCCACCACGGGTCGTAGTGGATCACGGTGTCGGCTTCAGTCAGGTTCAAGCCTACGCCGCCCGCCTTGAGGCTGATCAGGAAGATCTGCAACTTGCCGCTCTGGAAGTCCTTGACCGGTGCACGTCGGTCGCGGGTTTGGCCGGTGAGCAGGGCGTAGCGGATGTTGCGTTTCTTCAGTTCGGCTTCGATCAGTTCCAGCATCGAGGTGAACTGCGAAAACAACAGGATGCGCCGACCCTCGGCAAACAGTTCTTCAAGCATGGTCATCAAGCTGTCCAGCTTGCCCGAGGTGCTGCCTTTTTTCGGCGGGGTGTTGCTGACCAGGCGCAGGTCGCAGCACACCTGGCGCAGCTTGAGCAGCGCTTCGAGAATGATGATCTGGCTACGGCCTACGCCTTTGCGGGTGATTTCGTCGCGGACCTTTTTATCCATCGCCAGGCGCATGGTTTCGTACACATCACGCTGGGCTTCGTTGAGGTCGACCCAATGGATGATCTCGGTTTTCGGCGGCAGCTCGGTGGCGACTTGCTCTTTGGTGCGGCGCAATAAAAACGGCTTGATCCGTGCATTCAGGTGCTGCAACCGCTCATCGCTGCCCTGGCGCTCAATCGGCACCCGGTAGTTGTGGTTGAAGGTTTTAATGTCGCCCAACCATCCGGGGAGCAAGAAGTGAAACAGTGACCAGAGTTCGCCCAGGTGGTTTTCCAGCGGTGTGCCGCTCAGGCACAGGCGCTGGCGGGCCACCAGCTCGCAGGCAGCCAGTGACGCCTTGCTGCCGGGGTTCTTGATGTACTGCGCTTCATCGAGGATCAATACGTGCAGCGCCAATTTGGCCAGTTGCTCACTGTCTTTGGGCAGCAGCGCGTAGGTGGTGAGGATCAGGTCGTAGTCGTTGAGGTGGTCGAAGTGTTTTTTGCGTGTTGCGCCCACCAGCGCCAGCACCTTGAGTTGCGGGGTGAAGTGCGCGGCTTCGTCCAGCCAGTTGGGGATCAGGCTGGTGGGCATTACGACCATGGCCGGGCGGTCAAGGCGTCCGGCATTTTTCTCGCAGAGAATATGCGCCAGTGTTTGCAGGGTTTTACCCAGGCCCATGTCGTCCGCAAGAATGCCGCCGACTTCAAGCTGGCGCAGTGACTGCATCCAGCTCAACCCTTCCAGTTGATACGGGCGCAGGTTGGCATTGAGCCCTTCGGGGGCGTCGACGCTGAAGTCTTTGATGTCGCGCAGGCGTTGGGCAAATCCACGGATGTGTTCGCCGCCTTCCCAGCGCAAGGGCATGGCGTCCAGCGCATTGAGTCGCGGGGCGTCAGCACTTTTGATACGCAGTGCGGTGGCGCCCGGCTCACCCAGATAGAACTCGTCCAGGGTCGCCAGCACCGGTTTCAGGCGGCCATAGGGCAGCGCCACTTGCAGCGGGCCGTGGCCGCTGTTGGGCGTGGCCGGGATATTCACCAGAATCAGTTCATCGTCGCGGCGGCGGGCGAGTTTTTCGGGGCTGAGGATGTCGGTGTGCGAGCGCATCAGGTTCAGCAGGATCGGCAATAAGCTCAGGCGCTGGCCGTTGACGATGATCCCCAGCTCCAAGTCGAACCAGTCGTGCTCGGGGGCTTCGTCGACGTTGGCGTACCAATCTTCGATCGGCGACAGGTCAAAGCCGAAATCTTCGTCAATCTGTAGCTCCCAGCCTTGCTCGCGCAGGCCGGGCATCTGGTTCAGGGTGAAGTTGAGCCAGGCGCTGTCGTTGACCATCTCAAACAATTCGCCGGCGCTCTCCGGCAGGGCTTTGCTCTGGCGGGTAGCGATTTTGAAGCCCAGCTCGCGCAACTGCTCGCGAAAGGCGTTTTCGGCCTCGGGCTGGCGTTTGATGCGCAGGGTTTGGTGTTCCTGGCGAATCAGGATGTCAGCGGCTTTGTGCCCGCTGGCGTAATGATCCAGGTAATTGAATGACAGCGCGGCGCGGTGCTGGGTGTAGCGCTGCATTTTCCCGTTGCGCGGTTCGAAGGCGCTGAATTCGGCGCTGGCCAGCCACAGCCGTGGCGTTGGCTGCACGTCTTCACTCAGCACTTCCGGGAGGTTGTTGGGGCGGCGCGAGTCGAGTACGGCCTGGAGTTTTTCCAGAAGCTCGGCGTCCTGGGCAGCAGCGGGGTAGTTCAAGGTGTCTTCAATCTTCAGTAAAACGGCAGCGGTGTGCTTGCAGTTAGTGCGTACAGGGCAAGTACAGTTCGCGCTCACCAACAGCAGAGTGCCTTTGGCGGATTCGCGTAACTGAATGGTCTGGCGATAGGTGTTGTCCCCGGAACCCTGACAACTGGCCGTGATCAGGCTGTCGCCGATCTGCGCGATTCTGACACGGTTTTCCCGGGCGTAGCGGCGGCCACGCTCCAGGCTTTGTTCTTTGAAACGACTGACCCAAGTCGGTGCGAGTGGCTTGGTCAGTCGTGGGTTCAGGTTCGGGGGCATGGGCGTTTCATTGCGCAGGTCCCATTACGATGACTTCGGCGTGAGGCGCTCCAGGAGGGCCTCGATGACATTGAAGCGCTCGTCCGGACGTTCCATCGGCACCATAAATTTAAACAGCGTGGCGCCTTCGAATTTATAGCGGTTGGGCTGGCTTTGGATCAGTTTGATCAAGGTCAGCGGATCAACCGGTGTGTCGGAGGCAAACTCGACACGCCCGCCTTGTGGCCCGGCGTCGATCTTCTTGATGCCCAGTTGTTCGGCCTGCAATTTGAGCAATGTAATGCGCACCAGGTTCTTCGTCGGCTCCGGGAGCAGGCCAAAGCGGTCGATCATCTCGACCTGCAAGTCCTTGAGGCCGTCTTCGTCGGTGGCCGAGGCAATGCGCTTGTAGAGGATCAGGCGCGCATGCACATCCGGCAGGTACGACTCCGGGATCAATGCCGGGACGCGCAGGTTGATTTCCGGCCCGCCGCCCAGCGGCTGCTCAAGGTTGGGCTGCTCGCCCTTGCGAATCGACTTGACCGCGCGCTCGAGCATTTCCATGTACAGGGTAAAACCGACCGCCTGGATCTGGCCGCTTTGGCCGTCGCCGAGCAGCTCGCCCGCACCACGGATTTCCAGGTCGTTGGTGGCCAGCACAAAACCGGCACCCAGGTCCTGGGTGTTGGCGATGGCTTCGAGGCGCTTTTGCGCGTCGCCGGTGATTTGCTGGCGCGGTGGCGTCAACAGGTAGGCGTAGGCCTGGTGGTGACTGCGTCCGACACGGCCGCGCAATTGGTGCAACTGCGCCAGGCCGAATTTGTCTGCGCGCTCGATGATGATGGTGTTGGCGCTCGGCACGTCGATACCGGTTTCGATAATGGTCGACGCGATCAGCACGTTAAAGCGCTTGTGGTAGAAGTCGCTCATCACCTGTTCGAGCTCGCTTTCGCGCATCTGCCCGTGGCCGATGCCGATCCGCGCTTCTGGTACCAGAGCTGCCAGTTCGGCCGCACATTTTTCGATGCTTTTGACGTCGTTGTGCAGGTAGTACACCTGGCCACCACGGAGCAATTCACGCAGCAGGGCCTCTTTGACCGTGCTGTTGTTTTGTTCCATGACGAAGGTGCGCACCGACAGCCGGCGCGCCGGTGGCGTGGCGATGATCGACAGGTCACGCATGCCCGACACCGCCATGTTCAGCGTGCGCGGGATCGGCGTTGCGGTGAGGGTCAGAATGTCGACTTCGCTGCGCAGGGCCTTGAGCTGTTCTTTTTGACGTACACCGAAGCGGTGTTCTTCGTCGATGATCACCAGCCCCAGGTTTTTGATTTTGACGTCGTCCTGCAGCAACTTGTGCGTGCCGATCACGATGTCGATCTTGCCTTCGGCCAGGTCGGCCACAGCCTGGTTGATCTCTTTGGCGGACTTGAAGCGGCTCATTACCTCAACGCGCACCGGCCAGTCGGCAAAACGGTCGCGGAAGCTGTTGTAGTGCTGTTGGGCTAGCAGGGTGGTTGGCACCAGAATCGCCACCTGACGGCCGCCGTGCACGGCAATAAAGGCCGCACGCATGGCCACCTCGGTTTTACCGAAGCCCACATCGCCACACACCAGACGGTCCATCGGCTTGGGCGACAACATGTCGGCGCGCACGGCTTCGATGGTGGTTTGCTGGTCAGGGGTTTCTTCAAACGGGAAGCCGGCACTGAAGGTGGCGTAATCGGCCTTCGGGTCGGCAAACGCATGGCCTTCGCGGGCGGCGCGGCGGGCGTAGATGTCGAGCAGCTCGGCGGCCACGTCACGTACTTGTTCGGCGGCCTTGCGTTTGGCTTTTTGCCAAGTCTCGGAGCCCAGTCGGTGCAATGGCGCCAGTTCGTCATCGCTGCCGGTATAGCGGGCAATCAGGTGTAAGTTGGCCACCGGCACATACAGCTTGGCGCCCTCGGCGTATTCGAGGGTGAGGAATTCGGCCACCTGATTGTCGACTTCCAGCGTCGCCAATCCCTGATAACGGCCCACGCCGTGGTCAATGTGCACCACCGGCGCGCCTTCGCGCAGTTCGGTGAGGTTTTTGATCACTGCGTCGTTGTTGGCGTCGGCGCGTTTTTCACGGCGTCGACGTTGCATGACGCGTTGCCCGAACAGCGGGCTTTCGGCGATCAGCGCCAGCGCCGGGTCATCCAGCAGCAAGCCTTCATCCAGCGGGGCGATGGTGATCGCCAGGCGATGTTTGCTGGCGACGAAGTCCGGCCAGTTGTCGACGTTTTTCGGCCGCAGCTTCAGGCGTTCGAGCAATTCGAGCAGCACTTCGCGGCGCCCGGCCGATTCGGCGGTGAACAGCACGCGGCCATCAAATTGCTCGAGAAAGCCGGACAACGCCGCCAGCGGCTGGTTGGCCTTGGCTTCAATGGCGAGGTTCGGCAGCGGTTGCGCCGGGAAGCGTTCGCGACCGCTGCCTGCGTCGATGTCGTCCTGGCTGGCGACCACGCGTGGCCAGCTTTTAAGCCGGGCAAAGCAGTCTTCAACTGGCAGGAACAATTCGGCCGGGGGCAACAACGGGCGCGACGGATCAATGCGACGTTCTTCGTAGCGGTTGCGCACATCCGACCAGAAGTTCTCTGCCGCCTGCTCGATACCTGGCAGCGAGAACACTTGCGTGTCCCCCGGCAGGTAGTCGAACAGCGTCGAGGTTTCGTCGAAAAACAGCGGCAGGTAATACTCGATCCCCGCCGGGGTGATCCCGCTGGTCAGGTCCTGAAAGATCGGGCAGCGACGGAAGTCGACATCGAAGCGCTCGCGAAAGCGCGCCTTGAAGCGGGTCACGGCGTCTTTTTGCAGTGGGAACTCGCGGGCCGGCAGCAAGCGCACCGACTCCACTTTGTCGATAGAGCGCTGGGTCTCCGGGTCGAAGGTGCGCAGGGTCTCGATTTCATCGTCGAACAGGTCGATCCGGTAAGGCAGTTTGCTGCCCATCGGGAACAGGTCGATCAACGCACCGCGCACGGCGAACTCGCCATGCTCATACACCGTGTCAACGCAGCGATAACCGCTGGCCTCAAGGCGCGTGCGCATTTGTTCGACATCAAGCTTTTGCCCCACGTCCAGCACCAGGCTGCTGCCCAGCAGGAACTTGGTCGGCGCCAGGCGATGTAGGGCGGTAGTGATCGGCACTACCAAAACACCGTGGTCCAGCTCTGGCAGCCTGTAGAGGCTGGCAATGCGCTGGGAAATGATGTCCTGATGCGGCGAGAACAAGTCGTAGGGCAGGGTTTCCCAGTCGGGGAAATGCAGCACCGGCAGTTCGGGGGCGAAAAAGCGTAGTTCCTGCTCAAGGCGTTCAGCGCTTTGGCTGTCGGCAGTCAGGAGCAGGGTGAAGCGCTTGGCGGCGCTGGCGGCCTCGGCAATGGCGAGGCTCAGGGCAGCACCGGGCAGATTGCTCCAGTGCTGTTTACCTGCCGTAGCAGGGAGTTTGGGTAGACGCAGGACGGGCACGGAAGGTTGAGCTCCAAGCGTTGCGGCAAAGAGGCTAAGTGTAACGGCCAAGGGGATGGCTGTCAGTTGCCGTCTTTAATGGAGTCTTGAATTCACCGCTTCAAGGCGTAAAACACTGGGCCAGAGGGCGTTGCAGGGCGGCTTAAAGCCGCAAAAAAGCCCATTGTTAGAAAATTATTTACCTTTATTTATTGGTGCTTAAACGTTTCAGTTGAGGTGTGTGACAGGCGTGCATTGCCCATGTCTGGACACAACTGCATAATGTAGCCCCTTTTTTCAGCCCCTACATGTGGAAGGTTCCCGTGACTCAGAAGCCCGACCAGTGTCTTGGTGAATGGATCGACCGTGAAGCACTCGCAGAAGCGATGATTCCGCTCATCGGTCAGCTTTACCGCAATAACAATGTGGTGAGTTCTATCTATGGCCGCAGCCTGATCAACCGTTCAGTCATTGCGATTCTCAAAGCGCACCGCTTTGCCCGTCATCGCCAGTCCGATGACAGCGAATTGTCCGTGCACGAAACTTTCCCGCTGCTCAAAGCGATGAGCGAGCTCAAGCTCGGCGCCGCGTCGGTAGACCTGGGCAAGCTGGCAGTCAAGTTCAAGGCTGAAGGCAATGGCCGTACGGCCGAGCAGTTTGTTCGCGAAGAACTGGCCGATGTGGTTGGTCAGCAAAACGCTTCTGCACGTAAAGGCACTGACGTTGTGCTGTACGGCTTCGGTCGTATCGGCCGTCTGCTGGCACGTATCCTGATCGAAAAAACCGGTGGCGGCGACGGCCTGCGTCTGCGTGCCATCGTTGTGCGCAAAGGCGCCGAAAACGATCTGGTCAAGCGCGCCAGCCTGCTGCGTCGTGACTCGGTACATGGTCCGTTCGACGGCACCATCGTGGTCGATGAAGAAAACAACACCATCACCGCCAACGGTAACCTGATCCAGGTGATCTACGCGAAGAACCCGACTGAGGTGGACTACACCCAGTACGGCATTCAGAACGCCCTGCTGGTGGATAACACCGGTGTATGGCGTGACGCCGACGGCCTGGGTCAGCACTTGCAGTGCCCGGGTATCGACCGCGTTGTTCTGACTGCGCCGGGTAAAGGCAAGCTGAAGAACATCGTTCACGGCATCAACCACGGCGAAATCACCGCAGACGACAAGATCGTTTCGGCGGCATCCTGCACCACCAACGCCATCGTGCCGGTGCTCAAGGCTGTCAACGACAAGTTCGGTATCGTCAACGGTCACGTTGAGACTGTTCACTCGTACACCAACGACCAGAACCTGATCGACAACTTCCACAAAGGCGATCGCCGTGGCCGTAGCGCTGCGCTGAACATGGTCATCACCGAGACCGGTGCTGCGACAGCTGCTGCCAAGGCATTGCCTGAGCTGGCTGGCAAGCTGACCGGTAACGCGATCCGTGTTCCAACGCCAAACGTGTCGATGGCCATTCTCAACCTGAACCTTGAGAAGCCGGCAACCCGCGAAGAAATGAACGACTACCTGCGTCACATGGCGCTGCACTCCGATCTGCACAAGCAAATCGACTTCGTGAGCTCCCAGGAAGTGGTATCGACTGACTTCGTAGGTTCGCGTCACGCCGGTGTGGTGGATGCTGAAGCGACTATCTGCAATGACAACCGCGTTGTGCTGTACGTGTGGTACGACAACGAATTCGGTTACAGCTGCCAGGTAGTGCGTGTGATGGAAGACATGGCCGGGGTTAACCCGCCAGCGTTCCCGCGCTAAGCACTCGCTGCAACTAAAAACGCCCCGACTGGTTCGGGGCGTTTTTGTGTGCGGCATTTAAAAACTCTGTAGGAGCGAGCTTGCCTCGCGATCTTTTAAACGATCAAAAGATCGCGAGACATGTGCAGGTCCGCTTAAGCCGCTTGCGCCACGCGCAACTGGTGCTTGTTACCGCGAAACAGCGCCACGGTGGCAATCAGGCCCAGCACGGCTGCACCGGTGAGCCACAGGCCAGGCGCTGCTTTGTTGTCCAGGGCGTGGATCAGGTAGGTGCACGCGGCCGGGGTAAAGCCGCCGAAGGTTGCAGTGGCCAGGCTGTAAGCCAGTGAGAAGCCTGTGGTGCGCACTTCTGCGGGCATGATTTCGGTCAGGGCAACCACCATCGCGCCGTTGTACGAGCCGTACAGGAACGACAACCACAACTCCACGATCAGCAAGTGGCTGAAGCTCGGGTTGGCCACCAGCCAGGACAAGGCCGGGTAGGCGGTGAGGATGGCAAGAATGGTTGCGCCCAGCAGCAGCGGCCGGCGACCGATTTTGTCAGACAGTGCGCCCATGATCGGCAGCCAGATAAAGTTCGACAGGCCAATACAGACGGTCACCAGCAACGCTTCAAGATCTGACAGGTGCAGTTCGGTCTTGCCAAAGGTCGGGGTGTAGGCGGTGATCAGGTAGAAAGACACGGTGGTCATGACCACCAGCGCCATACCGCCCAGTACCAGGCCAAAGTTCTGGCCGATGGAGGTGATGATTTCGCGCAGGGTAGGGCGATGTTTGCGGGCTTCGAACTCCGGTGTTTCTTCCATGGACTTACGGATGACAAAGATCACCGGCACGATCATGCAGCCGACCAAAAACGGAATCCGCCAGCCCCAGTCACCCATGTCTTCCGGGCTCAGCCAGTGGTTCAGGCCAACGCCCATCAAGCCTGCGAAAACCACCGCAGCCTGTTGGCTCGCGGACTGCCAGCTCACGAAGAAGCCCTTGCGGCCCGGTGTGGCGATTTCCGCCAGGTACACCGATACGCCGCCCAACTCCACGCCCGCCGAGAAGCCTTGCAACAGACGGCCGAGCAACACTAGCAGCGGTGCCGCGACGCCCAGGGTGGCATAACCCGGTACGCAGGCAATCAATACGGTACCCATGGCCATCAGGGCCAGGGTAATGATCAAACCTTTACGACGGCCGTGGCGGTCGATGTAGGCGCCCAGAAAAATAGCGCCCAATGGACGCATCAGGAAACCGGCGCCAAAGGTCGCCAGGGCAAGCATTAAAGATGCGAAAGCGCTGTCGCTGGGGAAGAAGGTTTTGGCAATGGCCGTGGCGTAAAAGCCAAAGACCATGAAGTCGAACATTTCGAGAAAGTTGCCGCTGACAACGCGAAAAATCGCTTTGCCTTTGCCTGTACTGGAGGCCATCAGAAATCACCCGCTGTTATCTGTTTTATGCGTAATCCATGTTTGTTGCTTGTCCACACTGCAAGATCAAGGCGCACGCCGTTGTACAAAACAGTTTTGTAACGATATGTGTATCAGGCCGTCCAGGCAACTTTTGTTGCTGTTGCGCGTCGGATTCAAGGGCTAAGGGCCCGCAAAGGCTGGCGATTTTTTTTGATGGATGCTGGCGGGTGAGCGAGATGCTCCGGCGGATTTTGGTCTTTTGATGATTTTTGGCGCGCAAGATGAACGCAACATTACGTGTATCACCGCTCTCGTGTTTTACAGCGAGGGCTGCTTTTGGCGAGGCTGACATGAGGGTGAAATGCAAGCGGTGATGTAGTGCAGACAAAATTAGCCTACGACAAGACCAAGGGTTAATGTTCGCCGCGGTCAGGCTTCTATAGACTGTGCCCCACGTTTTGATCCTTCATGGCGCTGGCCGCGACATGATTTAGCCGTAGGTGCCCAAAGCGGTGCCACGGCCTGTTCTGAGGAGTACGCATGGCTGTCTACAACTACGATGTAGTGGTACTGGGCTCTGGCCCTGCAGGAGAAGGCGCGGCAATGAACGCCGCTAAAGCAGGGCGCAAGGTTGCGATGGTCGACAGCCGGCGTCAGGTCGGCGGCAACTGCACGCACTTGGGCACGATCCCGTCCAAAGCCTTGCGTCACTCGGTTCGCCAGATCATGCAGTTCAACACCAACCCGATGTTCCGGGCCATTGGTGAGCCGCGTTGGTTCTCGTTCCCGGACGTGCTTAAAAGCGCTGAAAAAGTCATTTCCAAGCAAGTGGCCTCGCGCACCGGTTACTACGCGCGCAACCGCGTTGACCTGTTCTTCGGTATCGGCAGCTTCAACGACGAACAGTCCATTCAGGTGGTGTGCCCCAACGGCGTGGTTGAAACCCTGATCGCCAAGCAAATCATCATCGCCACCGGCTCGCGCCCTTATCGCCCGGCCGATATCGATTTCACCCATTCGCGTATCTACGATAGCGACACCATCCTCAGTCTGGGCCACACCCCGCGCAAGTTGATCATTTACGGCGCTGGCGTGATCGGTTGCGAATACGCATCGATCTTCAGCGGTCTGGGTGTATTGGTTGAGCTGGTCGACAACCGCGGGCAATTGCTCAGCTTCCTCGACGCCGAAATCTCCCAGGCCTTGAGCTACCACTTCAGCAACAACAACGTGACTGTTCGCCACAATGAAGAGTACGAGCGGGTTGAAGGCGTTGAAAACGGTGTGATCCTGCACCTCAAGTCCGGCAAAAAGATCAAGGCAGACGCCTTGCTCTGGTGCAACGGCCGTACCGGCAACACCGACCAACTGGGCCTGGAAAACGTCGGCCTCAAGGCCAATGGCCGTGGCCAAGTGCATGTGGATGAAAACTACCGCACCGACGTGCCGAACATCTATGCCGCAGGCGATGTGATCGGCTGGCCAAGCCTGGCCAGTGCGGCTCACGACCAGGGTCGTTCTGCCGCCGGCAGCATTGTCGACAATGGCAGCTGGCGCTTCGTCAATGACGTACCGACCGGTATTTACACCATTCCGGAGATCAGCTCGATCGGCAAGAACGAGCAGGAGCTGACCCAGGCCAAAGTACCGTACGAAGTGGGCAAAGCGTTCTTCAAGAGCATGGCGCGTGCACAGATTGCCGGCGAGCCTCAGGGCATGCTGAAAATCCTGTTCCATCGCGAAACCCTTGAAGTACTGGGCGTTCATTGCTTCGGTTATCAGGCTTCAGAGATCGTGCACATCGGTCAGGCGATCATGAACCAGCCGGGCGAACTGAACACCCTGAAGTACTTCGTGAACACCACGTTCAACTACCCGACCATGGCCGAAGCCTATCGGGTAGCCGCTTACGATGGCCTCAACCGGCTTTTTTAAGTGGCTCCGGCCGGTGGCCTGAGCCGGCCGGGGAGACCGATTTCAGCCATTCCCAAGGGTGGCAGTGGCCAAACCGGGAAAGTCTGTAATCAGGCTGTCGACGCCGAAATCAGCGAGTCTGCGCATCAGTGCAGGCTCGTTGACTGTCCATACCGACACATGCAAGCCCTGGCGTTGAGCCTTGGCCAGACGTTCAGGCGTGCAGAGTGTCCAGTTCAACGCCAGCATCTCGCAACCGTAATTCTGGGCGACCTTCAGCGGGTCGAGCCAGGCGTACTCGGCTACCAGGCCGCGTGACAGGTCCGGGGTCAGTTCCAGCGCGGCCTTGAGCACTTCCCGCGAGCTGGAGGTGACGGTGACTTTGTCCATCAGGCCATGGCGTTCAGCCATTTCGCGGATTGCCAGTACGGTGGTGGCAGCGCGGGTGCGCGAGGCGCTTTTGACTTCCAGTTGCCAGTGCTCAAAGTTGCACTTTTCAAACAGTTCTTCCAAACGCGGGATCGGGCACGGATGCACCCAGCCCGGGCCGCCTTTACGCGCGTCATAGGTCACCAGGTCGGCAGCGGTTTGTTCAATCACCTTGCCGCGTCGATCGGTGGTGCGTTTGAGGGTCGGGTCGTGGATCACCATCAACTCGCCATCTTTGGACAAGTGCAAATCCAGTTCGCAACGACGAACGCCGTGCTTGAGGCATTGCTCAAAGCTGGCAAGGGTGTTTTCCGGTGCTTCGCCTTTGGCGCCGCGATGGCCATAAATCAGGGTCACAATTGCTCCTTTATGCAGCATTCACTGCGTCTACAGAGAGGCCGTTGAGGGCTTACTCGGTCGTTGGATCGTCTAAGTCGCGCGCCAGGCGCCGTGCCTGAGCCTGTTTTTGCAAAATATGGCGTGCCAGCAATTGGCGCTGGGTTTCGCTCAGTGCTTCAAATTCTGTCGCTATCCAATAACGCCCGGCGTCGGCCCGGCATTCAACGATCCGTGCGCGCAGCAACAACCCCAATGCTTGCGGCATCAGCACCAGCTTGACCGATACATGGCTATCAACCGGGTACGCTTGCGGGTGGTGAAAGTCGATGCCGCCTTCGGACAGGGTGACTGGCTGCAGTTCGCCGACTTTACCCAGCACGGTTTGCGCGACGATCTGGCTGAGCAGGTCGACGCGTTTGTTCAGGGTTTTAAGGTAACTGGACAGCGTGCGGTCGCGCTCGCTGATCTGGCGCAACAGGTGTTGGGACTCGAATTCGCTGAGGTGCAATTCACTGAGCAAATTGAAGAGCGGGGATGCATCCTGCAACACTTTACCGCTGTCGACCTCGGCGGCCGACAGTGGGGTGATTTCCAGTGCGATCACATCCTCGATACGGTAGTATTCGCGGCGATTTGCTTCATCTAATGTCGACATGGCGAACCCATGATGGCGGCTGTGGTCAGAGTGTAAAGCTGCTTATCAGGCCCCGCCACAAGGACGCCTTCTTTTCCCCAGAACAAGCCCCGACATGTTCAGACCTCTCTTCGTATTTATTGGCACGCGTTATACCCGTGCAAAGCGTCGCAATCATTTTGTGTCGTTCATTTCCCTGACTTCAATGATCGGGCTCGCCCTTGGCGTGGTCGTGATGATTGTCGTGCTCTCGGTGATGAACGGCTTCGATCATGAGATGCGCACCCGCGTGCTGGGCATGGTGCCCCACGCGACTATTGTCGGCGATCAACCGATCACAGACTGGCAAAGCCTGGCCGCCAAGGTTCAGCAGAACCCGAAAGTGCAGGCGGTTGCGCCGTTTACCCAGATGCAGGGGTTGCTGACCCACGATGGCAATGTGCAGAAAGTGCTGCTCAATGCCATCGACCCGGTGCAGGAGCGCAAGGTCTCGATCATCGATCACTTCATGCAGGAGGGGCAGCTCGACTCCCTGACGCCCGGCAGCTTCGGCATCATTATTGGTGACAAGGCCGCCAAGGCGCTGGGCGTGGGTGTGGGCGACAAGCTGACCTTCGTGGCCCCGGAAGTGTCTGTGACCCCGGCCGGCATGTTCCCGCGCATGAAGCGTTTTACGGTGCAGGGCATTTTCCATGTTGGCGCGGGTGAGATCGATGGCTACCTTGGCCTGACCAACTTGCAGGACCTGGCGCGCATGCAGCGCTGGAAGCCTGATCAGGTACAGGGCTTGCGCCTCAAGTTCGGTGATTTGTTCGAGGCCCCGCGCGGCGCGTGGGAAATCGCCCAGCATTTGGGTGACAGCTATTATGCCCGTGACTGGACCCGTACCCACGGCAACCTGTACCAGGCCATCCGCATGGAAAAAGCCATGATCGGCCTGCTGTTGTTGCTGATCGTGGCTGTCGCGGCGTTCAACATCATTTCCACGCTGGTGATGGTGGTCAATGACAAGAAAGGCGACATCGCCATTCTGCGTACCTTGGGCGCGACACCGGGCACCATCATGGCGATCTTTATGGTGCAGGGCACGGTGATTGGCGTGGTTGGCACGGCCATCGGCGCGGTGGTGGGCATCCTTGCCGCGCTGAATGTAAGCGCTGCGATTTCGGCCCTCGAAGGCCTGATCGGTCACAAGTTTCTCAATGCTGACGTGTACTTCATCGACTACCTGCCGTCGCAATTGCAGGCGCAGGATGTGTTGATGGTGTGCGGTGCAGCGTTGGTTCTGAGTTTCCTCGCGACCTTGTACCCGGCCTGGCGTGCTGCGCGCACCCAGCCTGCGCAGGCGCTTCGTTATGAGTGAGTTGGGCATGAAAGAACAAGCAGTGTTGAGTTGCCGCGACCTGGGCAAGGCCTATGAGGAAGGTCCGGAGTCGGTGGTGGTGTTATCGGGCCTGCAGTTAGAGCTGCACCCGGGTGAGCGCGTGGCGATTGTCGGTACCTCGGGCTCGGGTAAAAGTACCTTGCTGAACCTGCTCGGCGGCCTCGATACCCCGACCACCGGCAGCGTGTGGCTGGCCGGCGAAGAGTTGTCGGCGCTGGGTGAAAAGGCCCGTGGCCTGCTGCGTAACCGCTCGCTGGGCTTTGTGTACCAGTTCCACCACTTGCTGCCGGAGTTCACCGCACTTGAGAACGTGTGCATGCCGCTGTTGATCGGCAAAACCCCGATCCCCGAGGCGCGCGAGCGTGCCACCGCGTTGCTGACCCGTGTCGGCCTGGGCCATCGCCTTGAGCACAAGCCCGCCGAGCTGTCGGGTGGTGAGCGCCAGCGTGTGGCAATTGCCCGTGCACTGGTTAACAAGCCGGGGCTGGTGATGCTCGATGAGCCCACCGGTAACCTCGACTCGCACACCGCGCAAGGCATTCAGGATTTGATGCTGGAACTCAGCACCTCGATGCGTACCGCGTTCCTTGTGGTGACCCACGACATGAACCTGGCCCGGCAGATGGATCGCGTGTTGCACCTTCAAGAAGGTCGCCTGACCGCGATTTGATCGGCCAAGCCCGACGCTGAATCACGGCGTCGGGCCTTTTATTTTTATACGGTGCCCGCGAATGTTCAGACCGTTATCGATTTTTATCGGCACGCGCTATACCCGCGCCAAGCGCCGCAATCGTTTTGTTTCGTTTATCTCCATGACCTCGATGATCGGCCTCGCCCTGGGCGTGCTGGCGATGATCGTGGTGTTGTCGGTGATGAACGGTTTTCAGCGTGAAATGAGTAACCGCATCCTCGGCATGGTGCCGCACGCAACCATCGTTGGCGTCAAGCCGATCGATGACTGGCGCCCGGTGGCCGAAGCGGCGATGAAAAACCCGGAAGTGACGGCGGCTGTGCCGTTTACCGAGATGGACGGCATGTTGTCGTACAAAGGCTCGATGCAACCGATCCAGATCAGCGGTGTGGATCCTGCATTGGAAGGGCAGGTGTCCATCGTCGCCAAGCACATCGTGCAGGGCAAGCTTGAAGACCTTAAGCCGGGCGAGTTCGGTGTTGTGCTGGGGGATATCACGGCGCGGCGTTTTCGCTTGAGCGTCGGTGACAAAATCACCTTGATCGTACCCGAGGCCAGCACCGCACCCGGCGGGATTACCCCGCGCTTGCAGCGTTTGAACGTGGTCGGCATCTTCAAGGTCGGCGCTGAGCTGGATGGTTCGATGGGCCTGGTCAACATGGCCGATGCTGCGACCATCCAGCATTGGCAGCCAAACCAGGTGCAGAGCGTACGCCTTGCGGTCAAAGACTTGTACGCAGCGCCAAAAGTGTCGCAGCAAATTGCTGCCGGGCTGGGCGCGGACTACAAGGCTGATGACTGGACCCATACCCAGGGCAGCCTGTTCAGCGCCATGAAAATGGAAAAAACCATGATCGGCCTGTTGCTGCTGATGATTGTCGCCGTGGCGGCGTTCAACATCATCGCCACCTTGATCATGGTGGTGAACGACAAGGGCGCGGACATCGCGATCTTGCGCACCATCGGCGCGACACCACGTCAGATCATGGCGATTTTCATGGTGCAGGGTACCGTGATCGGCATCGTCGGCACCTTGATCGGCGGCGTACTGGGCGTGATAGCCGCCTTGAATGTCAGCGAACTGGTGGGCTGGATCGAACGGATTTCCGGGCAGCATATTTTCAGCTCGGACGTGTACTTCGTCAGCAACCTGCCGTCAGAGCTGCAAGGTGGCGACGTCGCATTGATCTGCGGTGCGGGGTTTTTGTTGAGCTTTTTGGCGACCTTGTACCCGGCTTACCGCGCGGCCAAGATCGAGCCTGCGCACGCGTTGCGGTATTCCTGATCTACCCTGGCCCTCTGTAGGAGAAGCCGGTCGACGCTCGATTGCCTCGCGATCTTTTGATCTTTAAAAGATCGCGAGCAAGCTCGCTCCTACAGAGGGATGTCAGGCATGACAGGGCAATTCAATCACAAACTGTGTCCAGCCTTCCTGCGATTCACACCTGATCTGCCCGCCATGGGCGCGAATGATCGATTGGGTGATGGCCAACCCCAAACCTGCATGTTCGCTACTGCCTTCGCTGCGCGCCGGGTCGGCCCGGTAAAAACGGTCAAACAATCGCGGCAGCAAATCGGCGCTGATCCCGGGGCCGGTGTTGGACAGGCTGATGCGCACAGCGGTCGCCGCTTCGCTGATCACCACCTTGATCGCCCCGCCAGCCGGTGTGTAACGCAAGGCGTTATCCAGCAGGTTGGAAAGGGCGCGCCGCAACATGCTGCGGTCTCCGGCGATCCGGGCGCGACCTTCGCGGGTCAGTTCGATCTGTGAGTCTTCAGCCAACAGCGCATAAAATTCCAGTAGCGACTCCACTTCATTGGCCAGCTCCAAGGGCTCGCGGCGCGGGGTCAGCAAGCCATGGTCGGCCTTGGCCAGGTACAGCATGTCGTTGACCAGTTGGGCCATCCATTGCAGCTCTTCAAGGTTGCTGTGCAGCGCTTCTTTGTAGGCTTCGATGTCTCGCGGCCGGGTCAGGGTGACTTGGGTGTGGGTCAGTACGTTGGACAGCGGCGTGCGCAGTTCATGGGCAATATCGGCGGAGAACGCCGACAGGCGCTGAAAAGAGTCGTCGAGTCGCTCCAGCATGGCGTTGAAGGCGATCGCCAGTTCCGCCAGTTCGGGCGGCATCTGTGCGTGGGGCAGGCGTGCATTCAGCGAGTCGGCTGACACGCTGCCAGCAATCGCGCTCATGCGGCGCAGCGGGCGCAAGCCACTACGGGCCGCCCAGGCGCCGAGCAGAGCGGTGGCCAGCGCCGAAAGCCCGACCGTCATCCAGATCAAGTGCTGCATGCGTTGCAGAAAGTGCTGGTGATGGGTGATGTCGAGCAATAACGTCAGTTGCGGCGCATCAGGGTTGTCAGTGCGAGGGTTGAGGACCCGGTAATCGGTGCCATTGATCTGCAGGCTGCCCAACCCTGGTTGGGTAGGCAACTCCAGCGGCAAGCGCGTCGAGCTGTCAAACCACAGGTGGCCGTCCGGGTCGCGCACTCGTACCGCCAGGTCGGGCTGATGGCTGAGGTCTTGCAGCAGTACCGGCAAGCGTTGCTTGAACGTGCCGAGGGAGTCCACGCCTTGTAGGGTGTTGCGCAAGACCGCGAGGCGGCTTTCCATCAGTTGTTGATCAAGCTCGACGAAGTGCATCTCGCTGGCGCGGCCAAACAGCACCCCGGCAAACAACGAGACGACCGCCGTGCAGCCGGCAAACAGCAGGGCAAGGCGAGTGCTCAGTGACAGACGCCGCATCAGGGCGCGCGCTCTTCAAGCACGTAACCCATGCCGCGCACGGTGTGTATCAACTTGTGTTCATGGTTGTCGTCGATTTTCAGGCGCAGGCGGCGAATCGCCACTTCGATCACGTTGGTGTCGCTGTCGAAGTTCATGTCCCACACTTGCGAGGCGATCAACGATTTGGGCAGCACTTCGCCCTGGCGGCGCAACAGTAACTCCAGCAATGAAAACTCTTTGGCGGTGAGGTCGATGCGCTGACCGGCGCGTTCGACGCGGCGGCGAATCAGGTCCAGGCGCAAGTCGGCCAATTGCAGGCTGGTTTCTTGGGTGGTGCTGCTGCCGCGCCGCAACAGGCTGCGCACTCGGGCCAGCAGCTCGGAAAAAGCGAACGGTTTGACCAGATAATCATCGGCCCCCAGCTCAAGGCCATGCACGCGGTCTTCTACGGCATCGCGGGCGGTCAAGAACAGCACGGGAATATCCAGCCCGGCGCTGCGCACCGCTTGCAAGATCTGCCAGCCGTCGCGACCGGGCAGCATTACATCGAGAATCAGCAGCGAGTAATCACCCGTCAGGGCCAAATGCTGGCCAGTGATGCCGTCGGTGGCCAGTTCGGTGGTAAAGCCTGCCTCGCTCAAGCCTTGGCGCAGGTATTGGCCGGTTTTGGCCTGGTCTTCGACAATCAGCAGTTTCATGGGCAACTCATCACAAAATTCACCTCAGCCTTATACAGGGCGGATTTGTTCGTAGGGTCAAGCTTACAAAGTTGTAATCTAGCGGTCAGTTGAATGCCAGTCGCGCCGCTTTAAGGTGGTACAAAGTCTGACTGCATGTTTCTGGAGGTAAGTATGGCGGTACACAAGCGTTTGTCTCTTGCGGGTTGTTTGCTGGCGCTGAGTTTGCCGGTCATGGCCTCGCCGGGGGAACACTTTGACTTTGGTCATCCGGCGCCTGCCGCCAGTGCCACGCGCACGGTGGAAGTCGACATGACCGACATTGCCTTCAATCCCAAGACGCTGGATGTAAAAGCCGGCGAGACCGTACGTTTTGTGCTGGTCAACAAAGGCCAGTTGCTGCACGAATTCAACCTGGGGCACGCGGCCATGCACGCGGCGCATCAAAAAGAGATGCTCGACATGCAGCAGAGCGGCATGTTGACGCCCACCGGCATCAATCACGCAGGTATGGATCACTCGGCGATGGGGCATGGCGAGATGAACATGCCGGGCATGAAGCATGATGACCCTAACAGCGTGCTGGTGGAGCCGGGTGAAACGGCTGAACTGACCTGGACCTTTAGCAAAACCGACAACCTGGAATTTGCCTGCAATGTGCCGGGGCATTACCAGGCGGGCATGGTGGGGCAGCTGAAAGTTGCACCTTAAATCGGTCTGATCGTCTGCGGGGGCTGAAAGCCTGTAGAATTGCCGGGTTTTTCTAGCCAGGTTTTTGTCATGCATCCCGCAGCCGAACATTCGCCGCTGGGCAAGTCCAGTGAATACATCAGTACCTACACCCCGTCCTTGCTGTTCCCGATCCCGCGTGCGGCGAAATGGGCGGAGCTTGGGCTGAGCGCCGACACGCTGCCTTATGTGGGGGTGGACTTTTGGAACTGCTTCGAACTGTCGTGGCTGTTGCCCTCGGGCAAGCCCGTGGTGGCCATTGGTGAATTCGCGTTTGCCGCTGATTCGCCGAACATCGTTGAGTCCAAATCCTTCAAGCTGTACCTGAACTCGCTGAACCAGACCGTGTTTGCTGACACGCAAACCCTGGAAGCAACCTTGCAGGCTGATTTGTCAGCCGCTTCTGGTAAGCCTGTGAGCGTGCGCGTGCGCAGCTTGAATGACGTTCAAGCAGATGGCGTAGGCGTTTTGCCGGGTGTATGCATTGATGATCTGGACATTACGGTCAGCGATTACGCGCACCCGCGTCCTGAGTTGCTCAAGTGCGACCCATCGCAGGTTGTGGAGGAGAGCGTGTACAGCCACTTGCTCAAGTCCAACTGCCCGGTCACCAGTCAGCCTGACTGGGGCACGGTGGTCGTGGAGTACCGTGGTGCAGCGCTGGATCACGCCAGTTTGCTAGCGTATCTGGTGAGCTTTCGCCAGCACTCAGACTTCCATGAGCAGTGTGTAGAGCGAATTTTTCTCGATGTGCAGCGTTTGCTCAAACCCGAAAAACTGACCGTGTATGCGCGCTACGTGCGCCGTGGCGGGCTGGATATCAATCCGTACCGCAGTACCGAAACGGTTGAATTCAACAACCTGCGGTTGGTTCGTCAGTAAAACCATTTGATCGTGTAGGAGCGAGCTTGTCTCGCGATCTTTAAAAGATCAAAAGATTGCGAGGCAAGTTCGCTCCTACAAGGTCAGGCCTGGTTTAATTGCTTGGCCTGTTCCAGCACCGCTTCAACGTGCCCTGGCACTTTTACGCCGCGCCATTCGTGACGCAGGACGCCGTCCTTGTCGATCAGGAAGGTACTGCGATCCACGCCCAGGTATTCCTTGCCGTAGAGCTTTTTCAGCTTGATCACGTCAAACAGCTGGCACAAGGCTTCGTCCTTGTCGCTCAGCAATTCAAACGGAAACGCCTGCTTGGCCTTGAAGTTCTCGTGAGACTTGAGGCTGTCCCGTGAGACGCCAAACACTTCGGTATTGGCTGCCTGGAACTCGGCGTAATGGTCACGAAAGCCCTGGCCTTCAGTGGTGCAGCCCGGCGTGCTGTCTTTGGGGTAGAAGTAAATCACCACCTGTTTGCCTTTAAGGGCCGACAGGCTAACGGTTTTCTCGCCGGTCGCCGGGATCTGGAAGTCGCTTACGGGTTGGTCAAGTGCAACGGCCATGAGGGGTTCCTTCCTTACATCGGGTTCTGTGGGCGCCACGGTTCGATCAGCGCGTCGAGGTTCAGGGCATCGGCGAAATCCAGGAACTGGTCGCGCAGCCAGCTGATTTGCACACCGGGCGGCAAGGTCACGGTGAACGTGGCGTTGAGCATGGTGCCGCCGGTTTGCGGCGCCTGATAGGTGTCGCAGGTCAGGTTTTCGAGTTCAACGTTGTGGTCCATGAAGAACTGGCACAGCTCGTTGATGATGTCCGAGCGGTAGGCCGAGCTGACATAGGCCACGTACGGCAGTGCCTGCGGGCGAGTTTCAAGTGCCGCGCTGCGCACAACATTGACGTTGAAAGCGTGGCGTTTGGCCAGGGAGGGCAGGCCGGCCTCAAGGCGGGCCAGGGCGTCCCAGCTGCCAGAAATTTCCAGTACCAGCGCGCTGCATTCGCCGTGGCGAGTCAGACGAGAGGTCACCACCGCGCAGCGATTTTCATGGCTGGCCCGGCACAGGACGTTAGTCAGCTCCATTGGGTTGGCGCCGAGTGCACTGATGACAAGGAATTGTTCGCGGACTGTGGGGGTGGACATGCAGCCTTCCTAAAACGATGAGCGGTCAGTACGGTCGATGGCGTGTGAGTCGAGAATCAAGCCCTTAACAAACAGCAGAAGCCCGCCAGCAGGCCGTTTCAGGCAATTTGCACATGCGGCAAACTGCGTTCTGTGGCGTGGGGGCAGGGTGTGAAATGCTGACATAAAGGCCTGTAAAACAGACGTTCGCACACATCAGTACCAATCAAAGGATGAAGGGTAGCGAAAAGCAACGCGAAGGGGAATGCTCATGAGGCGCGCTGTTGCTTGTGCAAGGGTCATGGCGCCAGTACCATTACGGCTCTCTTTTTCCGGCAGGAGCGGTTGCATGATTGCGGGCAGTATGGTGGCACTGGTCACACCTATGGATGCACAAGGACGTCTTGATTGGGACGCTCTGAGCAAACTGGTGGACTTTCACCTGCAAGAGGGCACCAACGCCATTGTTGCCGTTGGCACCACAGGTGAATCAGCAACTCTGGATGTGAATGAACACATCGAAGTGATTCGTCACGTCGTCAAACAGGTGGCGGGGCGTATTCCGGTGATTGCCGGTACAGGCGCCAACTCGACGCGTGAAGCGATCGAACTGACCTCCAACGCGAAGGCCGCGGGCGCAGATGCGTGCCTGCTGGTGACGCCGTATTACAACAAGCCGACCCAAGAGGGCTTGTATCAGCACTTCAAGGCCATTGCCGAAGCGGTTGATATCCCGCAGATCCTCTACAACGTTCCGGGCCGTACGGCGTGCGACATGCTGCCAGAAACCGTGGTGCGCCTGTCGACAGTGAAAAACATCATCGGCATTAAGGAAGCCACTGGCGACCTGACCCGTGTACCCGCCATTCTGGCCGGTGTGAGCAGCGATTTCCTGGTGTACTCCGGTGATGACGCCACGGCTGTAGAGCTCATCCTGCTCGGCGGCAAAGGCAATATCTCGGTGACCGCCAACGTTGCCCCGCGTGACATGAGCGATCTGTGCGCCGCTGCGATGCGTGGCGATGCTGACACGGCCCGCAAGATTCACGAAAAACTGATGCCGCTCAATAAAACCCTGTTTATCGAATCCAACCCGATCCCCGTGAAGTGGGCGCTGCATGAGATGGGCTTGATGCCGGACGGTATCCGTCTGCCGCTCACCTGGCTCAGCGAAGCCTGTCACGAACCGCTGCGGCAGGCCATGCGCCAGTCCGGCGTCCTGGTTTAATTGAGGAAGCATTACGCATGAAGCGATTGGCCGGACTGTCCGCACTAGCCGTGATTATTTCAAGCACCAGCGGCTGCGGTTGGCTGTGGGGCCCAGATGGGTACTTCCGGGACCGTGGCAGCGACTATTTGCAAGCTCAAGAAACTGCACCGATGAAACTGCCACCGGGTGTTGTTACTGACAAGCGCCTGGTGCCGTTGTTGCCGATTCCGGCCAACGTGCCGGATGACAACGTCAAGGGCGAGTTTGAAGTACCCCGTCCACAACCCTTGGCGGCGATTGCCGGCTCCGGCGACTACAGCCTGCAAAAAACCGGCGACAGCCGTTGGGTGTTGGCGCAGCACGTGCCGTCCGAGGTATGGTCGGTTGCGATGCAATTCTTCCAGGACAACGGCTTCCGTATCGATGAGCAGCGCCCGCAAACCGGCGAGTTCACCACCGCTTGGCAGCAGGCTGGCGAATTGTCCTCACCGATTGCCCGTCACGTGACCAGCAGCGGCTTGGCTGCCGACAGCGAAACCCGCCTGCGGGTGCGTATCGAGCCTGGCGTGCAGCGCAACACCAGCGAAATCTACGTGGTCAGCGCCAACCGCCCGGCGGGCAGCACCGCCAATGTTGATTTCACACAGAACTCGGTGAACACCGGTCTGGATGCGGGTCTGGTTGACGAAATGCTGATCAGCATGAGCCGCAGCGCCGAGAAGGGCGGTTCGGTGTCGTTGCTGGCAGCCCGTGACTTCGATACCCCGGCGCGTGTCACCCTGAGCGAAGACGGCAGCGGCAACCCGGTGCTGAGCCTCACCGAAGACCTCGACCGTGCCTGGTCCAGTGTCGGTCGTGCACTTGAGCAAGGCGATTGGCGCGTTGAAGACATCAACCGCACATTGGGCCTGTACTACATCAACCTGGCGGAAAAAGCCGAGAAGAAGGACGAGAAACCTGGTTTCTTCTCCGGTCTCTTTGGTGGCAAGCCGAGCAAGGAAGAAGTTGAAGCCCGCGCCCAGCGTTATCAGGTTCGCCTGAGCAAGGTCGGCGACAGCGTACAAGTGACGGTTGAAGAGAACATCAACAAGAGCGCATCGCCAGAAGTGGCGCGCAAAGTGTTGAGCGAGATTCAAGACAACCTGGGCTAATTTTATGCGTTTTGCCGTTCTCGGCAGTGGTAGCCAAGGGAATGGCACGCTGATAGCCAGCGACAGCACCTATGTATTGGTCGATTGCGGTTTCTCGTTGCGAGAAACCGAGCGCCGCCTGGTTCGGTTAGGCGTCAGCCCACACCAACTGAGCGCGATTCTGGTAACCCACGAACATGCAGATCACGTGCATGGCGTGGGTTTGCTGTCTCGGCGCTACAATTTGCCGGTGTATATGAGCCGTGGCACTCAGCGCGGGATGCGCAAACCACTGGAACCAGCCGGTTTCGTGGCCGATGGTGAGACGCTGCAGATCGGCGCCCTGACCGTCAGTGTGACCCGTGTGGCGCATGATGCTCAGGAGCCCACCCAATATGTGTTCAGTGATGGTCAGCGGCGTTTTGGCTTGTTGACCGACCTGGGTTCCTATTGCGCGGGCGTGCTGCACAGCTACCGCGATCTGGATGCACTGATGATCGAGGCTAACCATTGCCGCGACCTGCTGGCCCGTGGTCACTACCCCTACTTTCTCAAACAGCGAGTGGGTGGTCAGGAAGGACATTTGAACAACCATCAGGCTGCAAACCTGGTGGCCGAGTTGGGCTGGAAAGACCTGCAACACCTGGTGCTGGCCCACCTCAGCAGCAAGAACAACCTGCCGCAGCTGGCCCGACAATGTTTCGTCGACACCCTTGGGTGCGACCCGGACTGGCTGCAACTGGCGGATCAAGATTCAGGGCTCGACTGGCGCACAATCGCCTAGCCCACCTACTTAGCATGCGGAGCCCATCATGGAAAAACGTGAAGAACTCTATCGCGGTAAAGCGAAATCGGTTTACAAGACTGACGACGAAAACCGCTTGATCCTGTTGTTTCGCAACGACACCTCAGCATTTGATGGCAAGCGTATCGAGCAGCTCGATCGTAAAGGCATGGTGAACAACAAGTTCAACGCCTTCATCATGCAGAAACTCGAAGCCGCCGGCGTGCCGACGCAGTTCGACAAACTGCTGGGCGACAACGAATGCCTGGTTAAAAAGCTCGACATGATCCCGGTTGAATGCGTCGTGCGTAACTACGCGGCAGGCAGCCTGGTCAAGCGTCTGGGTGTTGAAGAGGGCATGAAGCTCAACCCTTACACCTTCGAACTGTTCCTCAAGGACGACGCCAAGGGCGACCCGTTCATCAACGAGTCCCACGTAGTGGCATTCGGTTGGGGCACAGCCGAGCAACTGGTTCGCATGAAAGAACTGTCCCTCAAAGTTAACGACGTGCTGAACAAACTGTTCGACGACGCTGGCTTGCTGCTGGTCGACTTCAAACTTGAATTCGGCGTATTCCACGACGGCACCATCGTCCTGGGCGACGAATTCAGCCCGGACGGCTGCCGTCTGTGGGACAAAGCCACTGGCAAGAAAATGGACAAAGACCGTTTCCGTCAGGGCCTGGGCGACGTTATCGAAGCCTACGAAGAAGTTGCAAACCGCCTCGGCGTCCCGCTTTAAGCTGTAAACGCGCGCAAGCAACTGATAGCACGCGATTTTTTTGAAAAAAGGCTTTGCCTGAAATCAAAAGCGTTGTTATGATGCGCGCCGTTGGAGAGATGCCAGAGTGGCCGAATGGGACGGATTCGAAATCCGTTGTACTGGCGACAGTACCTAGGGTTCGAATCCCTATCTCTCCGCCATTACAAAATACCTTTGTAAATCCATCGGTTACGAAGGTTTAAAAGCAGCGATTTGTAGCAGCGGTTTGCAGAAATTTTGCCAAGCCGCAGCGATCAGATCGCTGTTTTTTTTCGTCTGCCTTTTTTTGAGTCGCTGATCAGCCTTTTCGGCCTCTATAAACTGCACTGCGCTCGGTAAACGTCTGAGGTGCGAAACGGCGGGGGCGCCAGCTTCGCGTGGTAGGCGAGCGAATATGCTGCATTGCGACTCCGAGCTTTTGACGTGCTGTGGCTCGGCAGCAGTACGGTAGATGGTCCACTAACAGTTGCGTGGGAGGTGAGGCTCAGGCGAAAATTGGACTGGGCATATCGCCATCATGGAAGGGGGGCCTGCAATGTCATATCGAACTCAAATTGCCTGCTTGGGCAATTCGCGGCAACCCCACGTTAAGTTTATTGCTGGGGAAAATTGGGAAGGTGAGAACCGCAGCACATGGATACGTCCGATGAACAACCGCCAGCAAGACTCAATTGGGCGGCTCTTTCAAGCAACCGTACCTTGTTCCTTCGAATCAACCACTTCAAATTGAGTAGGTGAGGCCTCATGTCCTTCTGCGATGCGGTGCAAGTTACGGTTTCCTCAATCGAAGATACTTTGAAAATTTGCCTCAATGCGATCCACCTTTTTGGAACTCAATCTTCTAACTATGGGTCGTTGGCTGCAGCTATTATCGTCGCAGTGCTATTGTTTGCCATTCGCGAGCTGTTTATCAAAGCCAAGAACTATTCAGGTATCTACTATACGCTGAGCACTGTGGAGGATACGTCTTATAATCCTTATCGCGAAATGCGGATGTTCCATACACTTGTTTTGTTTTCGGACGGATATGTCATTTCTGGAACAACTGAAAAGACCGGTGATATAGACAAGGTTCGGCCTTGTGAATACGAAGGCTCTAGAAAAATCAGGGGTGTGGTCAGCGGTAGGGTTGAGCGGAATTATTTCGGAAGCAGTGTGATGAATCTTCATATAGTGGAACAAGGGAGGTATCGAGAAAGTACCTCATTTATGACTATAAAGGTTCGTCGATTTAGATTTTTTAATCGGTTGAATTCTGGAACTTTTTACTCGACTGCTGCAAAAACAAAAGGAAGTGTGCTGTGTGGAAGAGAACCATTCAAAGAGCATCCTATAGGGTGTGTACCATTCCAATCTATTGCGGAATCGCAATCGTCAAACTGCTAAATTATAAATCTATTATCTCAGACTTAGAGAAGTGTGCAGCGGTTGTGAATTACCTTCAAGGAAAGCATAAATCCGAGGTTACCGATTCTCTACTTCGTGCCTTGGTCGTTGCAGAGGATCATCGGAACTCTATGCACTACGGTGTAGATCCGATAGCTATTCTTCGGTCTATCAAGGTCCGTATGTTGGAAGGTAAGCGGCAGGGGGCAAGTACTATCGAGCAACAATTTGTTCGGACGATAACAGCTCGCTACGAAAAAAGTCCGAGACGCAAAGTGCGAGAGCAGGTCTTGGCGGTTATGTTGAGTTCGAAATTTAGCAAAGGTGATATTGCGTCTTGTTATCTGAAGGTGGCCTACTATGGCGTGTCACTAGTAGGGATTAAGGGTATGCGGGTTTTGAGGGCCGACAGTCAGGAATTCACAAATGAAATAATTGTCGCCCATCTAAAGTATCCTCGGTCGTCTAATCCAGAAGGAATCATGGCGAAAAAACATTTCATTAGGGTGAATCATATAAAAATGTTGCTTGCGAGAGAGAAGGCATGTGTTCTTTTAGCTGAAAGAGACTTGACAGTTTTGTAGCAGAGTTTTGTAGCAAAAAAACTCACAGTTACCTGTATCTGTTGGTTTTGACGTGCTGCGGAGTATGAATCTGAACGTCCCTATCTCTCCGCCATACAAATGAAAGCCCCGCAGATCAAGGTCTGCGGGGCTTTTTGTTTTCTGGTTGTATGCTTTGTACCCACCCGCAACGGCACGATCAAAACCGTATTCGATATCAACCAAGAGCCAGTAGATGAAGTGCAACCGTATCAAGGAGCAATAACGCTCTGTGATTAGCCGTGGCGCACTTCATTTAATAACTCAGGGTGATGATCAAGCAGCTTCAATAGCTTGACCAAGGCCAGAGGCGGTTTGGTTTTACCGTTTTCATAGCGGGAAAATGCGTTTACACCGCCCCCGAAAATCTCGGCGGCTTCGCGTTGATCGAGGTCCAGCTTTTTACGCACAGTGGTAATAAAGGCTGGATCAACAATCGAGGCATTGACTTGCTTGTTGAAGGCCAGCATTGCGCCGCTGACACGACTCGATTGGCTGGCATCCAGCACTGCTTCACCGCAAGCCGGGCAGAACTCGCCGGTCACTTGCGGGATCAGTGTGGATTCGCTCTTGTAGGTATAAGACAGAACTCGGGTGTCATGCACCAGTTCTGCCGCACCGCAAGATGGACATTTCATGTTCATAACTCCTTGAAAGACACGATGAGTACATCATCAATGATCGTGAGTTTCAGATAGACCTCGCCAGCTTGAGTTTTACGCCGGTATACGTCTTGCCAGATTTTGTGATCGGCATGCGTGGTCATGCTTTTATAGAAATCAGTGGGGGCTAATGCCAGAACCACACTGACGATGCCGTCAAAGTCAAAGCCCAGGGCTGCACCGCCGATCAGTGCTGACTGGGTAGAGCGAACCTTTCCTGCTTCAATCAAGGCTTTGACGGTGTGCAGCTTGCAATGCGGGGTCTTTTTCTCCATGGGCTGAAATTAACCTACTTGGTTTTATTTGGCAAATAGGTTAATTGTGTCAGCGCTGCATTCGTCAATGTTTTTTGATTATTTGGCTTAGTCTTATTCCGCTGACCCGGCTCTATTACCCGGCGGATCAGCAGATTCGACACGCTGCCCTTAACCTCTCTCAGCCTCTACCTGCATTTCCGCCGGCTCTGCCACCAGGTTATTACTCACATTACGCCCCAGCACCAGCACGGTGACAAAGCCGCAGCCGACCAGTGCGGTGGCGAGGCTGAATAGCATTGCGCTGCCCATTTGGTCGACGATCTGGCCGCCGAAGAATGAGCCCAGGGCGATAATCACCTGGAACAAGGCGATGAACAGCGGCATGCCGCGTTCGACGTCTTTGGGGGCGACGACGAACATCCAGATGCTGGCGCACGTCGGGAAGGCACCGAAGGCAAAGCCCCAGAGTGCGATGAGCATGACGGCGCCGGTCATGTGGGTGGCGAAAAGGGGGAACAGGGCGGTGCTGGCGCCGATCATCAGTGCCACCAGTAGCAGGGTATAGCGCACGCTGCGGTTGGCCGCGAAGCCGGCAAAGAAGTTACCCAGAACCCCGGCCGCGCCGTAGAGCAGTAACAGGGAGCCAATGGTCGGCCCATCGAAGCCCGAGCTGTTTTTAAAGAACGGCGCAACGTAGGTATATGCCGCAAAGTGGGCCAGGCCGATGAGCAATACGGCGATCAGGCCAACCCGGGATTTCGGGTTGATAAACAAGGCAGGCAGGTCGCTGACCAAAATGGCCTTTTCCGGATTAAGGCGCGGCAACAGAAAAATTTGCGCCAGCAGCACCGGCAAGCCCAGCAGCGCGGTGAGCAGAAACGTCATGCGCCAACCCATCAGGCCGCTCAGCCAAGTGCCCACGGGCACGCCTAGCACGGTGGCCAAGGTCACCCCGAACATGATGATTGAGGTTGCCTGGGCGACGCTCACGCCTTTGGGGGCCAGCCTGCCGCTGAGGCCGATGGCGGTCGCCCAGAAGCCGCCGATGCTAATGCCCAGCAATGCGCGGCCTAACAGCAGTACATTAAAGTCGCTGGCGACGGCTACTACCGAGTTGGCGACGATCATCAGCAGGGTCAAGCCGATTAGCAGATAGCGGCGGTCCATGGCACCGATACCGACAGACAGTAAAGGGGCGGCGAGCGCCGCCATGATGCCGGGCAAGGTTACCATCAGCCCGGCGTGGCCTGCGCTGATGCCAAGGTCGGTGGCGACGTCGTTGAGCACGCCCACCGGGAGAAATTCGCTGGTCACTAAGGCAAAAGCGCCTACGCAGACCGACAGAATCGCCATCCACTGCTGTTTGACGCTTTGCTGATTATGTTCGGGTAGGCCGCTGGAGGCCTGGCTTGCGCTTGGCATGGAGTGGGGTTCCAGGAGGGATATCGCCTGAAGGCAGGCGAGGAGGGGAATTGGGAGGCGATTATAAGAAGCCATTTCGGCAAGCAGGCAGGCGGTCGTTTCGATAGTGATCATCAGTGTAATTAATGCGATGACCCGATTGCTTTCGCGAGGTAGAACAGTGGCTTACAGAGCGACGGATGTTTGCAAGTGTGACAAACCTCACAAGGTTAATGCGTCAATCACTTGACGAAATCTTTTTGACTGTCAATTTCTGAACATGAACAGTAAATGCAGTTTGCACATTAGGGAATGAGAGCTATTATCCGGGTGTCTTTGTGCCATGATCCGGTGGCGCCATGATCAAACTGTCCATGAAAAACTCGATGTGCCCTCTCGGTGTTGTATGGAGGGGCCATCTGCTGATTTTTTTTGCAATCGCTTCGAGCTCTCGAGAAAATTTCGAGCGGGGTGAAATTTCATAGACGGCTCGTCGTTTGTGGGTGGCGTATCGCACGGCGAGATCTTCGGGTAAGTTGCCAACATACATAAGTGACAAGTCAACGTTGCAGGAGGTGAGGGCAAGCAGTTTGCTAAATGCATCGCGGCCTTCCATAGGGCTATACGTTCTATTACTGATAACTCTGAATTTTCTGATTTTGTATTGGTTATTTAGCGTATAGATAAGCGCGTGCGCATTCAGGATCGAGGCGGGCTCATTACAGATGACCACCAATACTTCGTGAGCGGCACGTGTGAAGTTCAGGACAGAATCATTGGCCCCGGAGGCAGTGTCTACAACCAGAACATCCACTTCAGTCTGGATTTCGTTGAACGCGTTTATAATCCCGACGTGATGAGCGGTTAGAAGACCGTGCATCGTTTTTGAGTAGGCGGTGCCGAGTATCAAGTTGATGCCTCGGGGGCCGGTGTGCAGTATTTCGGTTAAGGTGCAATTGCCTTCAATCAAGTTTGAGAGTGTTCTCTGCGGTCTGATATTCAACAGTGTATCGATGCAAGGCAGTTCAAGGTTGCCGTCCAGTAATGCAACCCTCTGCCCTAAAGTGGCCAGGGCAATGGATAGATTGATGGCCAGTGTGCTTTTGCCGGTGCCTCCTTTGCCGCCAGTAATGGCAATGACCTGAACCGAATGCTTTTTTTTCATGAGGTTAACGCCGTCCTTAGCGGGTTGCGCAAGTGTAAACTTGCTTGGTTATAATTTTATTCTTATTTTGTAGTGGCTATGTTTGTCTCTGAAAGCACCCGTGTCCCCCGTGAGTAAAAAGCGCGTGGCTCTTAATGCGGCGGTACTTCGGGAACAGTGCAATGAGCGTATTTTTTTATAAGCCCACCACCATCCGCGTTTTTTTCTATGATTGTCCATGGGGTTGATACTTCTTGGGTTTTTTAGAGACTTGCTATGTGATTTCATTCTCCCATGCGCATGATTTAATCATAAGTGTCCTCTGAGGCTAATAGTATGTCCTGAAGCGCAACAGCATTGACTCAGTCCTGTGGCAGGATTGATTCTATAGAGTCTGTTGTGCACGTTATTTTATGTCTGAAAATTAGAAGGCACTCGTTCGTGCTCTTGTTTGTTCCGTGGATAAATGAATGTATAGAATTCGAAAATCATATGTTTACTTGCTCTGTCGAGCGTTGGGGACTGTCTATAAGTCCAGTGAAACATTTCATGATTATGTCGATGACACGGAATTTGTTGAAATCCAGTCGGTGTATGAGTGGTTGGCCAATCTTGCTGTAACTTCTTGTGACCCGGATCTGGGGCTAAGGGCCTACAGGAACATGCACCCCGCCATGCTGGGGGCGTTGGGGTATGCCGTCATGTCATGTGCGACATTGGGGGGAGCCCTTGAACGCCTGGTAAATTACTATCCCCTGATCAGCAGTGGTTCCTTGTTAAAGCTGGAATTACATGACCATATCGTAAAAATTGTCAGCATTGAGGTGACCAAAAAAGTGCCTCGCGTTTTTATAGACGCAGGCTTATCTATTTTACTGGCACTGATCAGGTGGTTGGTCCCACATTATTATGTGGTGCCATTGGGAGTTGAATTGGTCTATGCACCTCCCGGCGAAAGAGGGGGGCTTGAAGAGGTGTTTGGCCGGAATTTAAAGTTTTCAGCAGGTCATAATGTACTGGTGTTTTCTCGGGAAATTTGCAATTACCCGCTGATTACAGCATCGCCAAAGTTAGACCGTCTGCACGCTGATTTTCTTAAGGTTCAACTGGAGTCATCGCCCACCGGTTTCGCATCCTCGAAGATAAGAAGAGCGGTTGCGCAAAGTTTAGCGCTGGGGGTTGCCCCGACATTGGATTCAATTGCGGATGCACTCAAAATGAGCAAAAGAACCTTGCAATACTCTTTAAGGAATGAGGGGCTCAGCTTTTCCATGGTGTACAACGATGTCAGGCAAGCCTTGGCGCATGATTATTTGAGGCACTCTGTATACAGTATTAAGTATATTTCTGCGACCTTGGGCTTTAGTGATCAGAGTAGTTTCTACAAAGCTTCTTTAAGGTGGTTTGGAATGACGCCTCAGAACTACAGAGATTTGTCTTGAATCTTTAGTGGTGATAGTCAGGAGTTTTGGTTTTAGCTTTTATTTCTATTTGTTTGTTGTCATAAAAAATACATATTTTCTTTTTGGCGTGTTATGGGTGTGCGTGACTTTGCTTTTCCTGTCAGCTATTTAGCAGCGTTGAAATGATCACCGCTCTAAGCGTGGATGAAAGTTAGTAATCGATATTTTTTTCAAACAAAGATTTTGCGTTACGTCTTCGTCAGGGGTGTTGCAGACCTGTCAGTGGCAATCAGAAGCGCGAAAGGGGAGGCCATCCATAGCCTTTTAGTGTCTCGATTTTTCCACAGAAACATGGCGAAAAGGCAGACGAATTATATCGGTGTCCATTCAGTTTAAAGCGGGCTTACTCACTGCCAACAATAAAAAAGGCGGGCGTCTAAGTGTATCTGTTAATGATGGGCGCTCTTTTAGTGCATGCGGCAAAGGCGTGGGTTCGCCCAGATGATCCAGGCGAAAACCCGCGGCTATCAGTGTGTTGACGTAGGTTTGCAGAGTCCGGTGGAACTTGGTCACGTTCTCCACAAACCAACGGCTTTGGCGTTCTGTTTCATAGTGGTAATTGTCCAGCGGCCAATGCAAGCGTTCGCCCTCAGGGCTGAGGACCCAGCCGCTGGGCTGCGCCGTACAGAGCGGGTGTTCGACTGAAAAAACAAATTGGCCACCGGGGACAAGGCTCGCGTACACGCGTTTGACCACCGCTGCATAATCATCGACGTAGTGCAGCGCCAGTGATGACACCACCAGATCAAAAGCATGAGCCACGGGTGTGAAGCTTTCGATCGGGTGATGAACATACACAATCTTATCGTCGTGGGTGAGGTGTCGGGCCTCAGACAACATCTTTTGTGAAATATCGACAGCAGTGACTGTCTGGGCGCCCTGGCTGCGGGCATAGCGAGCGAAATCACCAAACCCCGCACCCAAATCCAGCACCTTGAGCCCCTGCAATTTGGGCAGCAGTGCATGAAATGCCGGTATCTCAAGCACACCGTTCAGCCCCGAATCCTTCTGGCGCAGATTCTTGTAGCCTTCAAAAAATACCGGATCGTCGTACACGTTCTGAGGCTGGGGTGAGGTCGTGTCGCTCATCTACAAACTCCTGTGGAGGGGGCGCCTGAAGGGTTGAAGTTGAGCAAACGTCCAGCAAAAAACACGCCATTAATGGTTACAAAGTTTGTCGGGCTTTAGCTGCTCTGATGATGTCTGGATGCAAACAGTGCTACTGCAACGCTGCTGTTGGCGCAGCACTATCCATATCGGAGTCGGTCAAGTCATCCATTCTCTAAAACCCGTTATAACCAAATAACAAGCAGGTCTTTCGTTTTTAGACTTTTTCCTTTTATTTTTATAATCAGCAACGCCATCAACCACCTGACTGAAGTCGGGCCCGTCATACCTAAAATTCTTCTGTTTCAACAAGGAATTCACTATGTCAGGTCTTGAGGAGCGCGTGGGCGGGCGTGAGTGGCGCGCCGATGTGCTGGTGATCGGGGGTGGACCTGCGGGCACTTGGGCGGCGATCAGTGCGGCGGCCCAGGGTGCACGTGTGGTGCTGGCGGACAAAGGCTACTGCGGCGCGTCCGGGGCTACGGCGCCCTCGGGCACGGCCGTCTGGTACGTCGAGCCTGACGCGCAAAAGCGTGAAGACGCTAAAGCCAGCCGTTATGCGCGCGGTGGCTATCTGGCGGAAAACGACTGGATGGACCGCGTCCTCGAACAAACCTGGAGCAACATGCAAACCCTCGCTGACTGGGGTTATCCCTTCCCGCTCGACAGCGACGGCCAGCAGCAGCGGATTTCTTTGCAGGGCCCGGAATACATGCGTTTGATGCGCAAGCGGGTGAAGCAGGCTGGCGTGCGAATTCTCGATCACAGCCCGGCGCTGCAACTGCTCACAGACAGTGAGGGGCGCGTCAGTGGTGCGACCGGTTTCTCGCGACAGAAAAATCATGAATGGAAGGTCGAAGCCGCTGCTGTGGTCATCGCGACGGGTGGCTGCGCGTTTCTAAGTCGGGCGCTGGGTTGCAATGTATTGACGGGCGACGGGCATTTGATGGCGGCCGAAGTCGGCGCCGATTTTTCCGGCATGGAGTTTTCCAATGCGTATGGCTTGTGCCCGGCTTTTTCGTCGGTGACCAAATCAGCGCTCTATAAGTGGGCGGTTTTTTATCATGCTGACGGTCGCGTGATGGAAGGCGCAGGTTCGGCCCAGGGCCGTGGCGTGATTGCCAAGGCGCTGCAAACCGAGGCGGTGTATGCGAGGCTGGACAAGGCCGATGCTACGGTTCAGGCGCAGATGCGCCTGGCGCAGCCGAACTTCTTCCTGTCGTTCGATCGTCTGGGCATTGATCCTTTTCAGCAGTTGTTCCCGGTGACCTTGCGCCTGGAGGGCACGGTACGTGGCACCGGCGGCCTGCGAATTGTCGATGAACAGTGTGCGACCAGCGTGCCGGGCTTGTACGCGGCCGGTGATGCGGCGACACGCGAGCTGATCTGCGGGGCGTTCACCGGGGGTGGCAGTCACAACGCGGCGTGGGCGTTGTCGTCCGGCTTTTGGGCGGGGGCTGGTGCGGCGCAGTTCGCTCAAGCCAACCGACTGGCGGCCAGCACCCATTTGCGCGCCCGGGGCGGGGCGGGCCTGCTGGATGCCCGTGGCCAGCGCCTGGACAGCGGCGCGCTGATCAAAGCCGTGCAGGATGAAGTGTTCCCGTATCAGCGCAACTGGTTCCGCCATGGTGAAGACTTGCAAGCCTCGCTCGGCCGGCTCGACACGCTGTGGCAGCAGACGCGCCACGCGGCTCCGGCGGCGGATCACGAACAAACCCTGCGCCTGCGTGAAGCTACGGCAATGCTGGCGGTGTCCCGCTGGATGTACCGCAGTGCGCTGGAACGCACCGAGTCCCGTGGTATGCACCGGCGCAGTGACTATGCCTGCACCGACGTGACGCAACGCCATCGGGTCATCAGTGGCGGGCTGGATAACGTCTGGACCGGGCATGAACGCCTCGGGCCGGTCATGGAGCAGTTGCTGAGAGGGCAGGCGGCATGATTGAACTGATTGATCCGCAGCGTTGCACCGGCTGCAACATTTGCGTGCTGGCTTGCCCCACTAACGTGTTCGCGCCAGTACCGGGGCAGGCGCCGTTGATTGCCCGGCAGAACGATTGCCAGACCTGCTTTATGTGCGAAGTCTACTGCCCCGAAGATGCCTTGTTTGTGGCGCCGTACGCAGACCGCCTGGCCACGCCTGTCGAGATCGCTGATCAGACCCGGCAGTGGCTGGGCAGTTACCGCAGCGCGGTGGGTTGGGGCAAGGGGCGGGCGTCTACCGCCAGCGATGACCAGAGTTACCATTTGCTAGGAAAGTATTAACCATGAAGGGATTCAATCGACGGCAGTTTTTGGGGGCCGGGCTCGGTGCTGCGGCCCTGTTAGGGTTGCCCGGGCGTTTGCTCGCCGCCAGCGACCCAAAGCGTACTTTGCGTGTGGGCTATGTGGGTTCGACCACAGTGCCTACCGGGCCCTCCGGTTGGGCCTTGCACCAAGGGATTACGCAAAAGCACCTGGAGCCACTGGGTTTCGACAACATCAGCACTTACGTGTTTGTGAACGGCCCGGAACTGAATGAAGCCTTGCTGTCGGGTGCGCTGGATGTCGGCACCTACGGCGATACCCCGGCCATGGTGTGTTACGCCATGAGCCAGGCCAGCCGTTTGCTCAGCATTGATGCCGTGGGCATGAACGCCTGGCTCATCACCCCCAAGAACGGCGTGAGTTCTGTGGCCGAACTCAAAGGCAAGGTGGTAGCCACGCCGCTGGGGTCGTACATGCATCGCTACCTGATCGGCACCTTGCACGAGGCGGGCATTCTCAAAGACACCAAAATCGTGGCCTTGCCTGCCCGGGATTCGGAAGCCGCACTGGCGCGGGGCGACATTGCCGCTTACGCAGCGCAAAGCGAATTGGGCCCTACGCTGTTGAGCAATGGTTACCCGCTGATCGATCAGGCCACTGACCACCCGCACTTGCGCGGCTGCACCGTGACCGTCGCCAGTGAGAAGTTATTGAAACAAGTGCCCCACTTTAGTGAGGCCTGGTTGGCTGCGCGCCGTGAGTCGGTGGCGCAGATCACGGCCGACTGGCCGGCTTACTTCAGCTTCCATGCCCAAGCGTCCAAATATTCCCAGGCGGCGATTGAAGCCACCTACACCGGGAATGAGTTTCAGCTGGAGCCACTATCCCCGGTGGGCCTTGAATTGTTGAGGGGGGCCAAACAGTTCCTGCTCGAACAACGCCTGATTCGTCGTGATTTCGATATCAACGAGTGGAAGGTCTAACCCAGCGCCCCAACCAACTGTAGGAGCGAGCTTGCCTCGCGATCTTTTAAAAGATCAAAAGATCGCGAGGCAAGCTCGCTCCTACACACACACATTTAATTGCCTCAGCCCTTCACCAACCGCCGTATGTCCACCGTTTCCAGAATGCTTTTCGGCGTACCATGGTGCGCCACTTCGAGCATGACCAAGCCGACTGGCTGCCGGTGCATAGATAAAGGTCAGGTTACGCAAAATCCAGGGAACCCTCGAAATGTGGCGAATCTATGCCGGAACACGCTCGTAAGAGAAAATCAATTGCTCCAAACATACCTCACCTCATCCAGCGTCACGCCACCACGCACGAGCGTGCGGCAACTGCCAGGCTCTTCTGTTCCACCAAGGCCCTTATAGAAACGAATGGCCCTTTCGTTGCCAGATAAAACCCATAAGGTGATGCGTTTATAACCTTGATCAAGCAAACGCTTAAAACCCGCCTGCCACAATTGGGCGCCAATACCCTTACTCCAGTATTCAGCCAAAACGTAGATCGCCATGACTTCTCCCGACGCTGCTTCGGGCGTGTTTTCATCGCGACAAGCCCCCAGCGAAAGCCAGCCAATAACGTTTCCCTCCACTTCGGCGACTAAAACGTCAGCGTCTTTGTCTTCAATTGTGCGGGCCCAATAGGCCTCTCTTTGAGGCAATGTCGTACTAAGGGAGGCTAAATAGTCAGTGGGCATCAGATCAAGATAAGCGTGTTGCCAACTACTGACATGAACTTGAGCGATGCGTTTCGCATCCTCGGGTAATGCGTCACGAATCATAGCCATCCCTCTCAAGCTCGCTCCTACACACACATGTGAATGACTCAGCCCTTCACCAATCCCCGAATATCCACCGTCTCCAGAATGCTCTTCGGCGCACCGTGGCGCGCTACTTCGAGCATCGCCAAGCCGATTTCTTCGGTGGACAACACGTATTTGGGCAGTAACTTGCGGGCAATCGACAGCAAGGGCGAGGTCAGTACATAGAACGCGTTGTACATCGGGGTCTTCGAACGCGCGCCGTGCAACGGCTGGATAACCCCCGGACGAAACATGTAAGCCGCCTTGAACGGCAACGCCAGCAGGTCGGTTTCGGTGCGCCGTTTAACCCGCGCCCACATGGCCGACTGGCTGCCGGTGCCGGCGCCCGACACATAGGTAAAGGTCAGTTGCGGGTTCAGGCGCGACAGCACTTGGCCGGCCGCCAGCGGGATGTCGTGGTTGATGCGCGAATACCCGGCTTCGTCCATACCCACTGCCGAGGCGCCGAGGCAAAAAAAGCAGGCGTCAAAGCCTGTCAGCAGGTCTTCAATGGCCGAGTAGTCGAGCAGGTCGGCATGCACCAGGGTGCGCAGTTTGGGGTGGCTTGTTTCGCTGTCAGAGCGGCCAATGCTCAGGACATGGGTCACATCCTGTGCGGCCAGAGCCTCACGCAACACCCCTTGGCCCACCATCCCGGTGGCGCCAAACATTACGATTTTCATCTCAGTAGTCCGTTAGCGTCAGTGAGTGGAGGACGACATGGGTTGCAAGGCTTGCGAGGCGCGCCAACGCGCTGGCGTTGTGCCTTCCCATGAACGAAACGCCCGATAAAATGAGTTGGTGTCTTCGTAGCCTAGCAGGCAGGCAATTTCTTCAATTTCGATTGAAGGTTCGCTGAGCAGATGGCGCACCACCTCTTGGCGGGTCTCCAGCATCAGTTGCCTAAAGTTCGTGCCGTCTTCAGTAATACGCCGCTGCAAAGTGCGCTCGCTCATGCCCAGTTCCCGCGCCACATCGGCCAGTTCCGGGCGACCGCTGGCGAGGATGCGCTTGAGTGCCGCCTTGACTTGCAGGCTGATGCTGGCCGAAGCCGTGGCCTCGGCCAGTGCAGCAATCAGCGCCGGGTTGAGCATGTCCAGCAGCGCCGGGTTATGGCCCGGAAACGGCCGATCCAGATCCGCCACGTCCAGCACCAACGCATTGCGCTCGGCGCCATAGCGTACGGGGCAGCCATAGAACTCGCTCAGCGCAGAGCTGCCATCGTCTGCACGGGCCAGTTCGACCTTGCGCGGCGTAATGTGCACGCGGGCGCCTTGGCGACCCAGTTCTACGAAGGTGGCAAAGGCTGCGTCCACCAGCAGGTTGGGCGGCAGCTCGGGGGTGTGCAGCCAGTCAATGGTGACGGTGCAGGTCTGGCCATCCTCATTAACCAGCAGCCGTTCCGGTGTGCACAGTTGTTTGAAGCGGGCCATGCGGTGCAAGCCATCGCGATAATCACGGGCGATAAAGGCAGCAAAGCTGGACGGCGGCAAGGTCGCAAAATCAAGCCGGGTCACCAGCAACACAGCGACAGCCGGGTCCGGGTTGAGGGCCTGCACGGCGGCCCACAAACGAAAGAATTCTTCGGTGCTCACCTGACGCCGGTCACGCAGTTCACGTATGCACAGCGTGACGGGGAGCCGTGCCTGACGCAGGACCACTGAAGGCTCCAGCCCGATCAACTTCAGGCCTTGCCAAAAGGCATCCGGCACATTGAAACGAGAGGCAACAGGGCGGCTTGCGTCAGACATGGGGGCTCCTTTATGTCAGGTCAGTCAGGGGGTAGCTCAGTTAGAGGCCGACACGCTCAGGTCGTGCCACTTTTTATCCGATTCGGCCAGGTCTTGCGCGGCCTTGGCAGCGTACTGCACCGCGTCGCTACCGATCAGCAGACGCAGTGGCGCGTCGTCCTTGAGGGCCAGTTCCAGAACAATTTCAGCCACACGGGCCGGGCGGGTCGGCAAAATACCCGGCGAGTTGAGCAGCTCGGCCAGTGCGCCGACCGATTGTTTGTAGGGTTCGCTGATAGGCGGGATGGTCATCGACGGGCCGGCCCAATCGGTCTGCATGCCGCCCGGCTCAAGCACGGTGACTTTGATGCCCAGCGGGGTGACTTCCTGTGCCAGCACGGTGGAGAAGCCGCCGACGGCCCACTTCGCGCTCTGGTACGCGCCCAGGCCAGCCATGCCGATGCGCCCACCCAGCGACGAGACCTGGAAGATGTGCCCGCTGCCCTGGCGACGCAGGACCGGCACAACCGCCTTGCTCACATACACCACGCCGTAGAAGTTGGTGTCGATCTGGGCGCGGAAGTCTTCCAGGGTGACGTCTTCGACCGCAGCCAGATCGCCATAACCGGCGTTGTTGACCACCACATCGAGGCGGCCAAAATGCTTCACGGCGGCGTCAACCGCCTGTTCCACCTGCTCGTTGTTGGTCACGTCCAGCGCCAGTGGGTAAATCGCATCGCCAAACTCGGCCACCAGGTCATCGAGTTGCTGAGGCTTGCGGGCGGTGGCGACAACACGGTCCCCGGCGCGCAGGGCAGCCAGAGTGATGGAGCGACCGAGGCCACGGGAACTGCCAGTGATAAACCAGATCTTGGACATTCGAACACCTCTTCGTTAGAAACCGCTGAAACACCTGCCTCAGCGCCTGAACAAATAATGCTCGGCTGACCGCCTTTACACACTAGCAGCAAGGCGCCAAGTGGCTTGCAGAAGGCGCCATTGTGCTTGCAACTCAGGTAATCGGCGCGAACTCCTCAACCGCATCCGGCCAAGGGCTCAGCACTTCAAAGCCGTTGTCGGTCACCGCCACCATGTGTTCCCACTGGGCCGACAGCGACAAATCCTTGGTGACCACGGTCCACTGGTCAGCCAGGGTTTTGACGTGGCGCTTGCCCGCGTTGAGCATCGGCTCGACGGTGAAAATCATGCCGGCTTTAAGCTTCATGCCCTGGCCCGGATAACCGTAATGGAGGATCTGCGGTTCGTCGTGATAGACCTTGCCGATGCCGTGGCCGCAGTACTCGCGCACCACGCTGAAGCCTTCTTTTTCGGCAACGGTCTGGATCGCGTGGCCAATGTCGCCCAGGGTTGCGCCGGGGCGGACCTGGCGAATACCGGCGCACATGGCCTCATACGTGGTCTTGACCAGATGCCGCGCTTGCGGGCTCGGTTCGCCCACGTAGTACATGCGGCTAGTGTCGCCGTACCAGCCATCCTTCACCACGGCGATGTCGATGTTCACAATGTCGCCATCGTGCAGTACTCGGCCCGACGGGATGCCGTGGCACACCACTTCATTAACCGAGGTGCATACGGTTTTCGGGAAGCCGTGGTAGCCGACATTGCCGGGAATGGCCTTTTGCACATTGACGATGTAGTCGTGGCAAATCTTGTCGAGCTGGTCGGTAGTCACCCCTGCTTTGACGTGCGGGGTAATCATCGCCAGTACTTCAGCCGCGAGCATGCCGGCGACTTTGGACTGGGCGATTTGGGCCGGTGTATTGATAACCACGTGTGCTCTCATGGGCGGGCTCCTGCTGCAGCCTGTGCCGAATCAGCCAACTGGCACAGCTGTTTTAAATCGAGACCGCCCTCAAGCTCGGCGCGAATCAGTAATCGACTGATCTGGTTATGATCCAGATCCGGGTACAGCTCTGTGAGCATGCCAATGCGCATCCAGTGCTCTGCCTGAGCATTGATCGAGCGACTGAGCGCGTTGCTGGCGATGCGCAGATTTTCGTGCATGGCGTCCGAGATTTTTACGATGCCCATCAAATGACCCAAGATGAAATATATATGGAATGTAAGCGAAACGTATATTAGGCGATGAGCCACGAAATCTGCAACACGCAGTCATGGACAGGCCCAAGGGTCGATCCCTATGCTGGGGCCATTACAAAAACAATCAAGAACGCCATGAATCCCGACTCTTCCTTCCATGTGTTGTTGCAGTGGCTTGCCCGGCCACACCGTAGCCTGGTGGCGCGCTATACGTTGCTGTCCGTTGTGGTCATGAGCGTGGCGCTGATTACCCTGGCGATTTTTTATGAGCAACTGGCCAAGGACTTGCTCAACCGCCTTACCGGCGAGCGGCTGGATGCCCAGGCATTGTCGACGGCCAACCGCCTGTCTTCCTTTCTGGATGATCGCTTCTACCAGCTCTCGGCACTGTCCAATCACCCCAACATGCCTGAATTCATAGTTGATCAATCGCGGCTGATCAGCGACGTCGACTCGCTGCTCAAGCTGGAAGGGGACTTGCCCTTTATGTACGGCGTGCTGTTTTTTGATGAGCAGGACCGCTTGATCAAAGTACTGCCGGGCCAGTCTGCGTCGGGGGAGCCGTACTGGGGCAGTGAACACTGGTCCATCGCTGGCTTGCCGGTGCAATGGGTCGGCGATGTCGAAGTGATAGGCCCGCTGCTGCCCAAGGCGGGCGGCTCGGGCAGCTTTCTGATCCGCAAGAGCATCCGCATCGGGCGTACCAACCAGAAGGTGCGCATAGCCCTGCATTTGCGCCTGGCCTCCTTGAGCGAGTTGCTGGTCAGTGCGGGCATGGGCGGCGTGGTTGCGCCTTTGTTGCGCGTGCCTGGCGGTGCGTTTATCGACCCCACCGGGCGGCCCGTCAAGGCGCCGGGGCAATGGCACGAAGGGCCGATGATTTTGCCCGGCTGGCAACTGGTGTTCAGTGTCGAGCCGGGGGCCATCCTCAAGCCCCTGAACGATGCGCGCTGGTGGCTGTACTGGGTGGCGGCGGGGTTTATCGGGTTTATCCTCATCGTTTTTTTTACCCTCTCGCGGCAGTTGCGCGCGCGGGTCAGCACCTTGCTGCAAGGCGCCCATCAACTGTCCATGGGCGACTTGAGCTATCGCCTCGCGCTACAACCCAAGGACGATGAAATCAGCCATGTGGCCCGCGCCTTTAACGTGATGGCCGAGCGTCTGGCGCAGGTCATGGACCAGACCGTACGCAGCGAAAACCTCGCCGTGCTGGGCACCTTTGCCACGGGCGTGGCCCATGAAGTGCGCAACCCGCTGGCGACCATGAAAACCACGGTGCAAGCCTTGCTGCGCCGCGAGCAAGAACCCGAGCGGCGGCACCTGCTGAGTGATCTGGTCAAGGAAATCGACCGCTTGTCACGGGTCACCAATGACCTGCTCGAATATGGCCGCCCGCACCCGGCCAAACCGCGGGTGGTCTCGGTGGCGCACCTGTTCGAGCACACAGCGGCGATGGTCGCCCCCCACTTGCAAGCGCGCAATATCGAACTGCTGTGCGAGTCGGCAGGGGATTTGCAATTGTTCGTCGACCCGGATCAAGCCCGCCAAGTGCTGCTCAACCTGTGTTTGAACGCTGTGCAGGCCAGCCCGGAGGGCGGCGTGGTGCGCTTGTGCGCCGAGACAGGCCAAGGGCGGGTGCGGGTGTTGATCATCGATCAGGGTTGCGGCATTTCGCCTGAACACCTGGAACAGATTCGCCAGCCATTTTTCACCCTCAAACCCCAGGGCACCGGCTTGGGGCTGAGCATCAGCCAGCAACTGCTGGAGGCCAACGATGCGCGCATGCACATCGTCAGCCGCGTGGGTGAGGGCACCCAGGTGGCGCTCGACTTCCTTGCGTTCACCCGGTTTTTGTAGCCGCCTGCGTGCCTCGTCAGCGGCTACCGATCATTTTGAATACGTAAAAGTGAGACACAGATGCCTGATGTTCACGTGTTAATCGTCGACGATGAAGAAGCGCTGGTGCGCTCGCTCAGCTATGCATTGCGCGGGGAGGGCATGCGTATCAGCACGGCCAACAGTGGCGAGGCGGCGCTGCAACAGGTGCTGGATGACATCGACATCGTCTTGCTGGACCTCGGCCTGCCGGGCATCGACGGCATGGCCACGCTGGATGGCTTGCGCCAACGCAGCCCGCACCTGCCGGTGATCATGATTTCTGCCCACGGCGATACCCGGGCGGCGGTGCAGGCGGTCAAAAGCGGTGCCACCGATTACCTGACCAAACCCTTTGAGCTGGATGACCTGCTCGCCACCATCAGCAGCACCTTGGCCCTCGACACGCCTGAGTCACCGGTGCCCGGCCTGCAAGGGCAAAGCCCGGCCATGAGCACGCTGCACGCGGCGGTGCAACGGATTGCCCGCAGCTCGGCCACACGGATCCTGCTATTGGGTGAGTCCGGAACCGGGAAGACCTTGGTCGCCCAAGCGTTGCACGCGCACAGTTCACGGGCTGCCAGCGCGTTTATCGAAGTGAACTGCGCCGCCTTGCCCGAGCAGTTGATCGAGGCCGAGCTGTTCGGCTCAGAGAAAGGCGCCTACACCGGCGCCCATCAAAAGCGCGCCGGGCTGGTCAGCCAGGCCAACGGCGGCACGCTGTTTCTTGACGAAATCGGCGAGTTGCCGCTGAGCCTGCAAGCCAAGTTGCTGCACTTTCTGGAAAACGGCAGTTATCGTGCGGTGGGCGCCAGCCAGGCCAGCAGTGCCGACGTGCGCGTGGTGGCGGCAACTAACCGGGACCTGGCCGAAGATGTGCGTTTGGGGCGGTTTCGTGAAGACCTGTTTTACCGTTTGAACGTCATCACGGTAGACATCCCGGCCTTGCGTGAACGCGGCGAAGACCTGCTGTTGTTGGCGCAGTATTTTGCCCAGCGCCAGGCGGTTGAAGAGGGAGTCAGTCCGATCCAGTTTTTGCCCGATTGCGTGGCGGCGCTGCGCCGTCATCGCTGGCCCGGCAACGTGCGTGAACTGAAGAATCTGGTCGAGCGCCTGACCATTCTGTTGCCGGGCCAAGGCATCAGCGCGGCGATGCTGCCCGCGCCCTTGCAAGGGCAAGAGGTGGAGGCATCCGGCGTGCTGGGCGACCAGCTTGAACGTGCCGAGCGTGAGCTGGTGACCGATGCGCTTAGCCGCTCGGCGGGCCACAAAGGCCTGGCCGCGCAATTGCTCGGTATTTCGCGCCACGCGCTCAAACGCCGCCTGCAACGGCTGGGTATTGAGCGCTAAGCGCTCACACCCGCGCGCAGGTTGAGCGCAAACCGCTCAACACACCCGTAAATCCTGTAGGAGCGAGCTTGCCTCGCGATCTTTTGACCCTTTAAAAGATCGCGAGGCAAGCTCGCTCCTACGCGTTGTTCACCTTGGCACAGCCCTTGCTCTGTCCCTTCCCGCACTCCAACAAGAGGCGTTTTCAACGCCCAAAGGAATTTATGTCCCTGTTGCGTCAATGGGCCTGTGGCCTCCTGACCCTGAGCACTCTGCTTGCCAGCCCCTTGTCCAGCGCCGACGTCGGCCGCCTGGAATTAGGCGTGCCGGCCGCTGACGCCGACCTGACCCTGGGCTGCCTGTACCCGATGACCGAGCGCGCCGCCATTTATGGCCACGACAGCATCCTCGGCATTCAAGTCGCACTCAATGAATTGCAAACCCGCCGCGTGGCCGGTGAGCCCGTGCCGCGCCTGCGGGTAATTGTCGATGACGACCAGTCCAAAGCCTCCTACGGCGTCAGCCTGGCCAAGAGCTTTATTCACAAGGACGGCGTGCAAGTGCTGTGCGGCATGGTTTCGTCCGGCGTGGCGCTGGCCGTCAGCCAACTGGCCCGCCAGGAAAAAGTGCTGATGATCGGCTCCGATCACGCCTCGTCGCGCATGACCCTGGAAAACGGCCACCCGTACTATTTTCGCGTGACCAATGACACCTGGACTTCCATGGCGGCAGGCGCGCGGTACCTGCAAGCCTTGCAGAAAAAAACCGGCTGGAAGCGCCTGGCATTTATTGGTCCTGACTACGAATACGGCCATGTGTCCCGCGATGACTTGCACGAAGCCCTGAACCAGTTGGGGGTGAAGTTCGATGACGTCATCGAGTTATGGCCGCGTCTGTACGAACCTGATTACTCGCCGTACATCACCGCGCTGGAACAGGCCCGGCCCGACATCATCGTCTCGGCGATCTGGGGCGGCGACTTCCATGCCTTTGTCAAACAGGCCGCCGGTAGCCGCTTGCTGGAAACCTCGCGGCTGGCGAACTTCGACACCGGGGCCAATTACGATTTTCTGGTGTCGCTGGGCAACAAGGCGCCTGCCGGGTTGATTCTGTCGGCGCGCCACCACAACAACTGGCCCGACACCCCGCGCAACCGCTCGTTTGTCGAGCGCTTTCATCAGTTGAGCGGGCGCTACCCGACCTACGCCGCGCAAGGCGCCTACAGCGTGGTGATGGTGATGGCCAAAGCCTTTGAGAAAACCGGCGGGGTGACCGACACCCAGGCCCTGATCCGTGCCCTCGAAGGCCTGGACATCGCCTTGCCCGAAGACCCGCCCGGGAGCTTTTCACGCATCGACCCGGTGACCCATCAAATCCAGCAAAGCCAGGCCATTGGCACGCCGGTGAGCAATACCGATTACCCACCAGCCCAACTGATGCTGGGTGACTGGTCGGTGTATTCGGCGCAAGAGCTACAGCTCGACAGCGCCACCCTGAAGCGGCGTCTGGCCGCGCGCAAACCCGTCGCCGAGCCCTAGCGGCTCGCACCTTGACCGAGAAGCAAGCATGAATAATTCCAAGAAAAGCATGTTGAAACACCCTTTGGCCTTTGCCATCACAGCTGCCGGGCTGGCGCTGTCATTGAGCGCCGGTGTGCACGCCGCTGAAAACGGCAAGTTCCGCATTGGTGTGGTGACCTTCTTGTCAGGCCCGGCCGCAGGCCCATTTGGCGAGCCGTCAGCGAATGCCGCCAAGGTGCTGGTCGAAGGCTTGAACAAAGGCCAGTTACCTGCGCCCTACGACAAGATCGGTATCAACGGTGCCGAAATTGAAATGGTCATGATTGACGAAGCGGGCGGGGCGGCCAAGCAGGTCGAGGAATTCCGCAACCTGGTACAGCGCCAGAAGGTCGATGCGGTGGTGGGCTATATCTCTTCCGGTGACTGCCTGGCCATTGCGCCGGTTGCCGAGGAACTGGGCGCCATGACGGTGTTCTACGACTGCGGCACCTCGCAGTTGTTCAAAGAAGACAAAACCCCACAGTACGTGTTCCGCACCAGCCTCGATGCGGCGGTGGACAACATTGGCGCCGCCCGTTATCTGGCCAAAGTGCGCCCGGATGCTCAGAAAGTCGCCGGTATTCAGCAGAACTACGCCTGGGGCCAGGACAGCTGGAACGACTTCACCCACTCCATGGAGCAACTGATGCCCAAGGCCAAAGTGGTGGAGTCGCAAATGCCCAAAGTGTTCCAGGGCCAGTACGGCGCTGAAATCTCCGCGATCTCGGTCAAGCGCCCGGACATCATTCACTCCAGCTTCTGGGGCGGCGACATGGAGGCGCTGGTGTTGCAAGCCAACGCCCGCGGCTTGCTCGAAGACGCTACCGCTGTGCTGACCTGCGGCGAATCGGCCATCGACCGTTATAAGGATCAGGCGCCTAACGGCATGATCATTGGTGGCCGTGGCCCGTTCGGTGCCTTTGCGCCGGATAACACCCTCAACGGCTGGTTCAAAGGCCAGTACCAGGCCGCCTACAAAACCGCGCCGACGTACCCGGCCAGCAAAATGGCCCAGGCCATTTTGGGCCTCAAGCACGCAGCGGAAAACGCCAAGGTTGAGCCGGGCAAAATCCCGACCCCGCTGCAAATGGCCCAGGCGTTCAAGGGCGCGACCTTTGAGTCGGTGTCCGGCACCGTGCAAATGGCCCGCGCTGATGGCCATCAAGCCATGCAAGGGATTGCCTACGGCGAATACCAATACGACCCGGCGACGAAAAAGGGCGGCGTGCAAAACGTCATCGCCTTCTCGGGCGAGTGCGTGACCCCGCCGGATGGCACCACCGCGCTGGACTGGATCAAGGCCGGCTTCCCCGGCGCGCAGTGCAACTGATCCGCTAAAGGCCTCTGTAGGAGCGAGCTTGCTCGCGATCTTTTGATCTTTAAAAGCAAAAGATCGCGAGCAAGCTCGCTCCTACAGTGATCGCCACGTTTTTTGCCAAGGTAGGACCTCAATGATGAGTCTTTTCGCGGTGCTGATTGACGGCACCATTTATGCCTCGTGGCTGTTTCTGGTCGCGGCCGGGCTCACGGTGATTTACGGGGTGATGCGCATCCTGAACATGGCCCACGGCAGCTTTTATGCCATTGGCGCCTACACCGCTGCGTCTCTGGTGGGCTGGTATTTCAATAACGGCATTGGCCCGGTCTGGGTCGGGTATCTGCTGATGCTCGGCTGTGCGCTGGTGGCCGGGCTGATCGTCGGGCTGATCATCGAGCGCGGCCTGCTGCGCTTTATGTACGGCCGTGACGAAGTACTGATGGTGATCATCACCTACGCGCTGCTGCTGATCCTCGAAGACACCATGAAGATGATCTGGGGCGTGAACCCGTATTTCGCTTATCAGCCCTATGCCGAGATGGGCCGCAGCGCGCTGGCCGGGCTCAAGGTGTCGAATTACGACCTGATGCTGGTGGGCATCTCGCTGGTACTGGGCCTGGGCCTGTGGTCATGGCTGGAGCGTACGCACCAGGGCAAGGTGCTGCGCGCAGTGATCCACGACCGCGAAGTGGCCATGGCCATGGGCGTCAACGTGCGGCGCATGTTCACCCTGGTGTTTGTGCTCGGCACCATGCTCGGCACGTTGGCGGGCGCCTTGACCGCACCGGCGATCTCGGTGGTGCCGGGCATTGGCGTTGAAGTCATCGTGCTGGCGTTTGCCGTGGTGGTGATCGGCGGCATGGGCAGCATCGCAGGCGCCGCAGTGGGCGCCTTGCTGGTGGGCTTGAGCCGCGCCGCTGCCGTGCATTACGCGCCGGAGTTCGAGCTTTTTGTGATCTACGGAGTGATGGCGCTGGTGTTGGCGGTGCGTCCTCAAGGGCTGTTCGGCCGTGTACTGGCGAGGAAAATCTAAATGCGCCTGAGTAAAACCGAATTGATTCTGCTCGGCGTTGCCGTGCTGCTGGCCGCAGGCGGCGTAATCGCCCCGCAATGGCTGGTGTTTCTGCTGACCATGGCGTTGGCCAAGGCCATGGTGGTGCAAGGCGTGGTCATGCAAATGCGCGCCGGGCTGGTGACCTTTGGCCAGGGCTTGTTCTTCTGCATCGGCGGTTACGCGGTGGGCATGAGCGGGCACTTTCTGGACATCACCGACCTGGCCCTGCTGCTGGTGATCGGGGTGGGTGCAGCGGTGTTGCTGGCCATGTTGCTGGGGTTGCTGATGACCCGCTACCGGGAGATTTTCTTCGCCATGCTGTCGCTGGCGTTCTCGATGATTTTGTACGGCGTGCTGGTCAAAAGCTCGGCGCTGGGCAGCACTGACGGTTTCAACGTCAAGGCCTGGACCCTGTTTGGCTGGACACCCGCTGCCGGGCAGGCGCCGCTGGCGCTGTTTATCATCATCGTCGCCTGCTCGGGGCTGCTGGCGGTGTTGCTGCACCGCTACAGCCGCAGCAGCGCCGGGATGATGTGCGAAGCCATCCGTGAAAACGAAGTGCGCGTCGAATACCTTGGCCAGTCACCGCGCTGGGTGCTGTACATGAACTACGTTGCGGCCGCTGCCGTGTCGGCGTTGGGCGGTGGTTTCATGGCGTTGTCGGCCGGGCATATCGACCCGGAAATGGCCTACTGGATCACCTCCGGCGAATTCGTCTTCATCGCCCTGCTGGGCGGTACTGCCCACGTCGCCGCGCCGTTTATCGCGGCCATTCTGTTTGCCGTGGTGCGCACCTACGCCATCGAGCTGGTGCCGCACAGTTGGCAGATGATTCTGGGCTTCACCCTGTTGGCGATCATTGTGTTCCTGCCTAAAGGCTTGTGGAGCCTGTTCACCGGGCAGGCGCGGAGGGCAAAGGCATGAACTGCATTCTTGAAACCCAAGGGCTGTGCAAGGAATTTGGCGCCGTAACGGCGGCCAAAGACGTCAACGTGCGCATCCACAAAGGCGAAGTGGTCGGGGTGATTGGCTCCAATGGCGCCGGTAAAACCACGTTTATCAACATGGTTACCGGCTACCTGAAACCCAGCCGTGGCGAGATCCTCTTCAACGGCCAGTCGATCCTTGGCCGCACGCCCAGGGCCATCACCCGGGCGGGCATGGCGCGCTCGTTCCAGGTTGCGCAGTTGTTCCCGCAACTGAGCGTGCTGGACAACTTGCTGATTGCCGTTTCGGCTGCGCAAAGCCCGTTTCCGCCGCTGCTGGCGCCGATGCGCAATGCATCACGCATTGCCCAGGCTGATGCGATTCTGGCCGAGTTCGACATCAGCCGCTGGCGCGACACGCTGGTCACGGCGGTGCCGCAAGGCGTGCGCAAATTGATCGACATTGCCATGGCGTTGATCGGTGATCCGCAAATGCTGCTGCTCGATGAGCCCACCAGCGGCGTCAGCGCCGAAGAGAAAACCGCCCTTATGGACACCGTGATGCGCGTGGTCGCGCAGCATCAGGTCACGGTGCTGTTTGTGGAACATGACATGGACGTGGTGCGCCGCTACGTGTCGCGAATTCTGGCGTTCTACAGCGGTGAAGTGCTGGCCGACGGGGCACCTGAAGCGGTGCTGGCCAATCCCCGCGTGCAAGAGTTCGTCACCGGCGGGCCAAACGCTCACAAGAGGGCAGCGCAATGAGTCTGGATATTCGCAACCTGCACGTCTCGATCGATGGTGTGCCGATTTTGCATGACGTGTCGTTGCACGTGGGCGCCGGGCAAATGGTCGGTTTGATCGGCCATAACGGCGCCGGTAAAACCACCCTGATCCGCGCCATCATGGGTCTGCTCGACGCTGACTCGGGGTCGATCACATTTGCCGGCCAGGACCTGCGCAACCGGCCGGGTTTTACCCGCGCCGCAGCGGGTATCAGCTACCTGCCCGAAGACCGCCGATTGATCCCGGCGCTGACCGTCGAAGAGAACATCTTGCTGCCGGTCTGGGCCAATAAATTGCCTGACAGCCAGCGCCGTCTGGAGTGGGTCTACAGCCTGATCCCGGAGATCGCCCAGTTCCGTGAGCGCAAGGCCATGCAACTGTCCGGCGGGCAACAAAAGCTGGTGGCGCTGGCGCGGGCGTTGATGCCGGGGCACACGTTGCTGTTGCTCGACGAGCCGTTTGAAGGGGTGGCGCCGGTGTTGTCCCGGCGCCTGAGCGAAGTGATCGCCAAGCTCGGCCGTGAAGGGCTGTGCGTGCTGATATCTGAATCCGATGACACTCATTCTGCCGATCTGGTCGATGCGCTCTTTCGCATCGAGCGCGGCAGCGTGACCGCAGGGTAGGGACCGTCATGTCAAAATTTACCTTTGAAACCACACCTCGGGTGATCTGCGAAATCGACGGCGCACTGCGCCTGGGCGCCTTGTGCCGAGAACTGAATGCCGAGCGGGTGTTGCTGGTCAGCGACCCCGGTTTGCTGCGCGCAGGCTTGCTCGACGCGCCGATCAACGCCATGCGCGACAGCGGTTTGCAGGTCACGTTGTACAGCGACGTGCAGGCCGACCCGCCGGTGGCCTGCGTTGAAGACGCCGTGGCGGTGGCGCGCGAATGCCGCGCGCAGGCGGTTATCGGCCTGGGCGGCGGCAGCTCGCTGGACATCGCCAAGCTGGTGGCCTTGCTCTGCGGCCACGAACAACGGTTGGAGGACATCTACGGCATCGGCCTGGCCAAAGGCCCGCGCTTGCCGCTGATCCAGGTTCCGACCACCGCAGGCACCGGCTCGGAAGTCACGGCGGTGGCCATTGTCACCACCCCGAGCCACGAGAAAAAGGGCGTGGTCAGCCCGCTGCTGTACCCCGACATCGCGTTGCTCGATGCGCAGCTGACGGTCGGCCTGCCCGCCGCTGTCAGCGCCATGACCGGTGTGGATGCCATGGTCCATGCCATCGAGTCCTACACCAGCGCGCACAAAAAAAACGTGCTGTCGGATGGCCTGGCGGTGCAGGCATTGACCTTGCTGGCGGCCAACATGGACCGCGTGCTGGCCGAGCCCGGTGATTTGCAGGCGCGTTCGAACATGTTGCTGGGCTCGATGCTGGCGGGCATGGCCTTCGCCAACGCGCCGGTGGCAGCGGTGCATGCACTGGCGTATCCGCTGGGCGGGCATTTCCATGTGCCCCACGGCTTGAGCAATGCCTTGGTGCTGGTGCCAGTGTTGAACTTCAACCGCCCGGCCGCCGAAGCCTGGTACGCGCAATTGGCCAGTGCGGTGTTACCGGGGCAGCGCTTCGCCAGCCCCCGTGAGGCGTGCGACGGCTTTATCGACTTTATGACCCGGCTGGTGGCGCGCATGCCGTTTGCTCAGCGCCTGAGCGAAGTGGGTGTCACCGACGCAGACATCAATCAACTGACCGATGACGCCTTGAAAATCGAGCGTCTGCTGATCAACAACCCCCGCCCGCTAAACCGCGACGACATCCACGCCCTCTACACCTCGGTGTTGTAAACGCCGGGCTCTGTAGGAGCGAGCTCGCCTCGCGATCTTTTAAACGATCAAAAGATCGCGAGGCGGTGTATTCATCAGTTAACAGGAGTCAGCGATGAACCATGAATTCAGAAGCGTGCCGCGCATCATTTGCGAAGCCGGGGCACTGCAAGAACTTGGCTATGTGTTCCGTGGCCTGGGGGCGCAGCGGGTGCTGCTGGTGTGTGATCCGGGGATCGTCAGCCTCGGCTTCGCCGGCCGCGCACAAGCGGTACTCGAAGCCGCCGGGTGCGCGGTGGCGGTGTTTGATCACGTCACGCCGGACCCGTCTTCAGCCGTGGTCGAGCAAGCCGCCCTTCAGGCCAAGGCATTCCAGGCCGACGGCGTGCTAGGCCTGGGCGGTGGCAGTTCACTGGACGCCGCCAAGCTGGTCGCTCTGCTGACCAACAGCGAGCAGCCGCTGGAAAACCTCTACGGCACCGACAAAGCCCGTGGCAAACGGGTACCGCTGGTGCTGATGCCGACCACCTCAGGCACCGGTTCGGAGGTGACGTGGGTGTCGGTGATTACCGATCCGCAGAATAAAAAACAGGCGGTCTATTCGCCGCAACTGCTGCCGGACGTGGCCATTCTCGACCCGCTGCTGACCTTGGGCCTGCCGCCCAAAGTGACGGCGGCCACGGGGCTGGACGCCATGGTGCATGCGATTGAGGCCTACACCAGCCGCACCCGCAAAAACCCTATTTCCGATGGTCTGGCCACGGCCGCGTTGAGCTTGCTGGGCTCCAACCTGCGCAAGGTGCTGGCCGACGGCACGGACCTGCCAGCGCGCACGGCCATGTTGCAAGGGTCGTTGATGGCGGGCATGGCGTTCGTCAATGCGTCGGTGGCGGCGATTCATGCCCTGGCGTATCCGTTGGGTGCGCGCTTTCACATCCCCCATGGCCACGCCAATGCTTTGGTCATGGCCCCGGTGATTCGCTTTAACCTGCCCACGGCTCAGCGCCAGTACGCCGAACTGGCGGCGCACCTGTTGCCGGGCGAGCATTTTGCCGACGAAGCCAGCGCCGCAGAAGCCTTTGTGCGTGCCATTGAAAGCCTGGTTGAGGACAGCGGCCTGGAGCTGCGGTTGTCTGAGTTGAAAGTGGATGAGCCGTCACTGGCGGTGATGGCCAGCGAGGTGGTGGTGGGCATTCGTCGCTTGATCGACAGTAACCCGTGTGACATGAACGAGCAGGAGGTTGAAGCGATTTACCGGGGTATTTTCTAAGCCTTGCTTAACACAAGCATTGGACCTCCTATTTTCGTCAAGGAGGGGGGCTAATCGTGGCGCTGAAGCCACGTGTGAATACGCATCCTCGGTTCTGGTCTACCATCATCCTGCCACTACTACAAAATAATGCCGGCTGGGTATCAACCGACATATATAAATGCAATTGTCAGCACGGAGCGCAGCAATGATAAGCAACATTCAAAAACTCAAAAACTTCGGGATATTCAAAAACTATAATAATAAGGCGACCCAGAACTTCGGGCGATACAATCTTGTATATGGTTGGAATGGCACAGGAAAATCAACACTTTCAGGTCTTTTTTCCTCCCTTGAAAAGCGAACTACTAATCCGAGCTTTACAGGCTCAGAGTTCACTATTACAACAGATGCTGGGTCGACAGTAACGGAAAAAAATCTAGCTACCAGCAACCTTAATATTCAAGTTTTTAATCAGAAATTTGTGCAAGACAACATAGATTGGAACAGCTCCGTTAAAAGCATACTGCTAGTGGCTAAAGAAAAGATAGACGAAATTAAAAAACTTGAAGAGCTTAAGAAGCAGGTAAAAGAAAAAGACGCAAAATACACTATTGAAAATACTTCGCTCGGCCGACTTGTCACTGACCAAGCTAAATTCATGACGGATAGTGCAAGGCATGTTAAGACTGGATTACAGTCAATTGATACGAGTGATAGCTACTACTTAAATTATGACAAGCGAAAACTAGAGGGTTTCATAGTTCGAAATAAAGAAAAAATTGACGCCCCGGCTTCTATATTACAAAAAGACAAGATAGTTGAGCTTACCAACTCAGCTAAATCGGCACAGCTGCCGGCTATACGATTCGTCAAAACCGTTCTTGACAACGAGTATTACAAACAAGCTTCCACTAGGCTAAGAGACTTGCTAAAAACTACAGCGGTTAGCAAAACCTTGGAAAGGTTAAGTCAGAACAGCGATATTCAGAAATGGGTGCAGGATGGTATAGAGATACATCACCGGCACAATTCAAGCTGCTGTGAATTTTGTGGAAACCAAGTATCGGAACAAAGAGCTAAGGAAATAGAAAGCCACTTCAGTGAAGAATTTAAAAACTTCCAATCTAGGTTAGCCAAAGCCCACGAGTGGCTGATTAACCAAAGTATCACTCAACCTATGCTGCCATCCCCAGAGACACTATATAAAGAGTTTTCCACGGCTCTAAATGCGGCGGCTCGACGCAATTCTGCGGCGGTGAACGAAATCAATGAGCAAATCAAAAAGTGGCAAATCGCTTTAGATAAAAAAATAGAGAATCCTTTTGACGTCGAAATCAACATTGAAGAGATAGCTGCGACTTCAATTGATGCATTCAACAGCACTCTAACTGACGTCCAAAACATTACCGAACAACATGATAATAAAACCGACAATTTTGAAAAAGAAACAAAAAAAAGCAAGGAAGCGTTAGAGCTTCACTACGCAGCAAGTGAAATCAAAGCATTTGGCTTCGGAAGTAAAGCAAAGACTATTGAAACCAAGACAGCGGAACTCAACGCTTTAGATGAGACGATAAAAAAAGCTAAGCAAGAAATAAGGACCATCGAAGCATCTTTATCAAACGAAACTATAGGTGCGGACAAATTCAATGACTCTCTGCATAAATTCATAGGCCGTAGCGAACTGTGCTTAAAGTTCAACAGCGCTCGAAAAGGTTACGAGATAATAAGAAATAATGTAGGGACGCATGACGGTAATCTCAGCGAGGGTGAAAAAACTGCAATCGCATTTATATACTTCATAACTAAGCTAGAGGAAAATAACAATCGAATACAAGATACGATTGTCGTAGTGGATGATCCAGTATCGAGCTTCGACTCAAATCATCTGTTCCACGCATACTCGTTTCTAAAAACCAGATGTATCGATGCTAAGCAACTTTTTGTGCTCACTCACAACTTTACGTACTACAAACTGGTTCGAGACTGGTTCAACGGGACTAATAAAAATAGAAGTAAAAAAATACCGGCCAAGCCGCCGGTAGCATTCTTCTTCAGAATTGACACTACAGCAGCGCTGCCAAGAGAGTCCCTACTAATGAATGCTGACTCTTCTTTGACGGACTACAACTCAGAGTACCATTACATTTTTTCGAAATTATATCTGTATAAAGAGCGTAAGACTCTTGATAGAGACGAAGCTTTTTTAACAGCAAACCTATCCAGAAAATTAGTAGAGTCGTTTTTTACTTTTAAATTTCCTAAAGGGCGCTCAGACGTTAACGCCCTATTGGAAAGCGGATTAAAGAACTGCACAGTAACTACGGCCGAAACAAAAGAAAAAATCTATCGCTTTATTAACAAGTACTCTCACAGCGATGTAATTGAAATCAACGAGGAGTCGGCTGAAAACTTGGCGGGGGAAAGCCATAGCGTAATTGAAGACATATTTAAATGGATTGAAGAAATTGATTTAGTCCACTACAACGAAATGGTGGAGGTTGTCGCCCCACCTAAACCTGCGGTGGTTTGACGAGATCAGCCTGTCATTTCTTTAGTGACGGCGCTGGTTTAATTTGCTGAGCAGCGGCGCCCTCAGGCGCCGCTGTTTTGTTCAGCGCAACAGATTGACCTTGGCCAGATCAATCAACTCCTTGGCGCGGCCATCCATCACGGTTTTAAGCATGAACAGGCTAAAGCCCTTGGCTTGTTCGAAAGTTTTGGTCGGCGGCATCACCAGTTCCTGACGGGCGCTGACCACATCCACCAGCACCGGGCCGTCATGGCTGAAGGCTTCACGCAATGCGGCTTCCAGCTGCGACGGGTGCTCGACGCGAATCCCTTTGACGCCCATCGCTTCGGCCATTGCGGCAAAGTTGGGGTTGTCCAGGTCACAGCCGACATCCGGGAAACCGGCCGCCTTCATTTCCATTTCAACAAAGCCCAGGGTGCCGTTGTTCAGCACAATGACTTTGACCGGCAAACCCACCTGATTGAGGGTCAAAAAGTCGCCCATCATCATGGTGAAACCGCCATCGCCGGACATTGAAATCACCTGCCGGTAAGGGAAGGTCGCCTGTGCGCCGATGGCTTGCAACATGGCGTTGGCCATCGAGCCGTGGTTGAACGAGCCGACCAGGCGGCGCTGGCCGTTCATTTTCAGATAACGGGCGGCCCATGCGGTCGGGGTGCCGACATCACAGGTGAAAATTGCATCTTCGGCCGCCAGTTCGCTGACCAGACGGTTCAAGTACTGAGGGTGGATGATGTCGCTGTTGGGGCCGCTTTCAGCCAGCGCGTCGAGGTCCTGACGGGCTTTTTTGTAATCCTTAAGGGCTGATTCAAGGTGATCGCGATCCGGATTTTGCGCCAGCTTGGGCAGTACAGCCTGTAACGTCAGCTTCACATCGCCGAGAAGCCCCAACTCCAGGCCGCAGCGATTGCCCAGCGCTTCGGGTCGCAGGTCGATCTGCGCGATGTGGCCGTGCTCCGGGTAGAACTGCCGATAGGGGAAGTTGGTGCCGAGCATCAGCAGCGTGTCGCAGTTTTTCATGGCCAGGTAGCCCGAGGCAAAACCGATCAGCCCGGTCATGCCGACGTCATACGGGTTGTCGTACTCGACATGCTCCTTGCCGCGCAACGCATGCACGATGGGTGCGTTCAGACGTTCGGCCAGGGCGAGGATCTCGGTGTGGGCATCGACGCAGCCGGCGCCGCACAGCAGGGTGACTTTTTTGCCGTCATTCAAAAAGGCTGCCAACTCATCGATATCGCTGTCGCTGGGGCGAACCAGCGGCTGAGTCGGGGTGAGCCAGTTCGGGACTTTCGCTTCGGTTTCCTGCAGCGCCACATCCCCCGGAATCACCACCACCGCTACCCCGCGCTTGGCGATGGCGATGCGCATGGCGCGCTCCAGAATTTGCGGCAGTTGCTCGGGACGTGATACCAGCTCCACGTAGTGGCTGCACTCCTTGAACAGGCTCTCGGGGTGCGTGGCCTGAAAGTAGTCAATGCCTATTTCGCTGCCCGGAATGTGCGCGGCCAGCGCCAGCACCGGCACACCGCTGCGATGGGCGTCGAACAGGCCGTTGATCAAATGCAGGTTGCCGGGCCCGCAACTGCCGGCACACACCGCCAGTTCGCCGGTCAGATGCGCTTCAGCGCCTGCGGCAAAGGCTGCGGCTTCTTCGTTGCGCATGTGAATCCACTTGATCTGCTCTTGGCGGCGCAGCGAGTCGGTAAAGCCATTCAAAGAATCGCCGACCACGCCATACACACGTTTAACGCCGGCTTGCTGAAAAGTCTCGGTGATGAAATCGGCTACTGTTCTGGACACGGAAGACGCCTCTCAAAGTCAGATAAAAGATGGCTTGGGTTACCTTTGCCCAAGCAGGATAGACACTGCATCCGACCTTGCCGGTTTTTAAAACGTTCGATGAAAATCTGTTCATGTGCCACAACCGTGCCGCTCTCTAGCGCGCGGCTGGGCGATTAATGTTTAGTCAGCCTGCAACTGAATATCTGAAACTCTGTGTTGCATCGGGTCACCCAGTCGTGTGAGGCTACGGCTTCAGTGTTGACCAAGGTCGAAGGTATGGGTGGTTCGCGAGGAGCGCATGAACGACGCAGTGTGTCGCAGACACCGCTATTGCGTGGCGTTCGGTCCCGTTACTTTGCCCCTTGCCCCTCCAGCCGTTGTGCACTCCCTTCCAAATTGGCCTTTTGGGCCCTGTTCCACTGCCGGCATGCCCGCCCGCCGGATACTCGTCTTTCGCATTAAGTCCTGACTGCCTGCTGCCTTGAAAAGGCGCAGTTGCCTCGGCGCGCCCGTGCGCCTGTCTGATACGAAATGATGAGCACAACCATGACTGCTACGACCCCGTTTGCCCCGCTGAATGAAGCCCTCGATTTTCTGGAACTGAACCCGGACATCGAGATGTTCGAGCTGTTTATCATCGACAACAACGGCGTGCCGCGCGGCAAGTTGCTGCACCGCGATGAGTTGCTGGCGGTGTATGAAAGCGGGCGGCCGCTGCCGAGCACGATTCTGGGCCTGAGCATTAATGGCGATGACGTCGAAAACACCGGGCTGGTGTGGGACGTGGGCGATATCGACTGCCGGGCCTACCCGATCAGCGGCAGTTTGCAACGCATGCCGTGGCGCTTGATCCCCACCGCCGCGGTGCAAGTCAGCATGCACCCGACCCAGGGCATGCCAGCCACAGTGGCCGATCCACGGCATTTGCTGGCCAGGGTCATTGATGGCCTCAACGCTGACGGTTATTACCCGGTGATGGCGGCCGAGATGGAGTTTTACCTGCTCGATCAGCAGCGCGACAGCAACGGGCGCCCGCAACCGGCCCGTGATGCCGACGGTCAGCGGCCACGTGCAACCCAGGTGTACGGGCTGCGTGAGCTGGAGCAAATCGAGCCGTTCCTCGCTGACTTGTACAGTGCCTGTAAACTGCAAGGGATTCCGGCGCGCACGGCGATTTCTGAATACGCGCCGGGGCAGGTCGAAATTACCCTTGAGCACCGCGCCGATGCCTTGCAGGCCATGGACGAAGCAGTGCGCTACAAACGCTTGGTCAAGGGCGTGGCGCACAAGCACGGGATGGTCGCGTGTTTTATGGCCAAGCCGTTTGATGACCTTGCTGGCACCGGTCTGCACATGCACGTGAGCCTGGCCGACAAGGAAGGCAACAACCTGTTCGCCAGCGAAGCACCGGCCGGGACGCCGCTGCTCAAACACGCGGTGGGCGGCATGCTCAGCACCTTACTCGACTCGTTGCTGCTGTTTTGCCCGAATGCCAACTCGTATCGCCGTTTCCAGAGCAACAGCTACGCGCCGCTGGCTGCGACCTGGGGAGTCGACAACCGCACCGTGAGTTTGCGTGTCCCCGGCGGCCCGGCGTATTCGCGGCACATCGAGCACCGAATCTGTGGCGCAGACGCCAACCCGTACTTGGCCGCTGCGGCCATTTTGGCCGGTATTCATCGCGGGATCCGTGAGCAGCGTGACCCGGGTGCGCCGATTGAAGGCAATGGCTACGCCCAGGCCAGCAAATTGCTGCCGACCGACTGGCTGACCACCTTGCGCGCGCTGCAAGCCTCGGAGTGGGCCAAAGAGGCGTTTGGCCCTGAGTTCCTGAAGGTGTATCTGGCCGTGAAAAACGGCGAGTACCGCCAGTTCATGGGCGAAGTGGGCGAGCAGGACTGGCGCTGGTATTTGCAGCAGGCGTAATCAGCGCTGCTGATTAATCTGTAGGAGCGAGCTTGCCTCGCGATCTTTTGATCGTTTAAAAGATCGCGAGGCAAGCTCGCTCCTACAGAATTGCGTGTTTAATCACGCTGCTTTTCATACTTTCCTAACATTTTTTTCACTGGTTGGCCCTTAACCTTTGTGTTGAATATCCCTAAACACAAGAGTTCGCGGGCCATGTCATCGCAGCTACCTTCCACCATTGAGCTTGAGTTCGCCGAGCGTTACGACCGCGAACATGCGCAGATCTGCCTGGCCGTGCGGCCATCAGGGCTCGTCCGGCGTCTGGCCGGGTGGCGTGAGCAACGACTGGTTCGCCGGGCACTTAAAGTGGCGGGGGAGCCGGGGCTGGTGTTCGATGTGGCCTGCGGCGTCGGGCGTTTCTGGCCGGTGCTGGCTGAGCATGCCAATCGGGTCATTCTGGCGGCGGACGCTTCGCAAGGCATGCTCGACCATGCGCAAACCCATCATCCTGCAAGCCTGCTAAAACGCATCACGCTGTTTAAAAGCTCGGTGTTTTCCATCGATTTGTCTGAAAACGCCGTGGACAGCATCTTTTGCATGCAGCTGTTTCATCACGTCAGTGACAGCGAGCACCGCCTGGCCATTTTGCGAGAACTCTCTCGGGTTAGCCGCGACACGTTGATTGTGTCGGTGTCGGTCGGGCGCACAACCCGCCAGCGTGACAGCCAGCGGGTAGTCATCAGCAAGCATGAGCTTGAAACGCAGTTCGCCCTGGCGGGCTTCAGCATCCTCAAGCATTACGATGTGCTGCCCGGCTTTGCGCAGGGCAGCATTTATGTGCTGCGCAAAGGCGCTTAGTTCAGCGCCTTGAAAATCGCATCGGCCAGCTCTACGCGGGCGCTGTTGGGGTAGTTTTTGTTGGCCAGGATCACTACGGCTTGCTGTTTGTCGGGAAGGACCGCGATGTAGCCGCCAAACCCCGAGGTGGAGCCGGTTTTGTTAAGCCATACGGCTTTTTGTGGCGCCAGCGGCGGGTTTAACGCCACGGCCTTGTTGGTCTCGTAGGCCATGGTGTTTGAGTTGCCTTCCAGCAGGTCTGCCTGCGTGAACGGGTAAGGGTATTGCTCCCAAATCAGGTCCTGGGTCATGGGACCGACCTTGAAGTAGCCGGTGTGGGTGTTCAGCACTGCACGTTCGATCACCGATTCGGGCTTGCCCGTGTTCAGGTTCAGTTGCGCAAAATGAATCAGGTCGCGAGCGCTGGTCCGCACGCCGTAGGCTTCGTCGGCCAGTACATCCTGGGTGAGCCTGCGCGGCTGGTTCTGCTGGTCATACCCTTGAGCGTACAGCGGCATTTTGTCCTGCGGCACGCTCAGGTAGGTACTGCTCAGGCCCAAAGCGGGGTAGAGCATGTTTTGCATGGCCGACTTGAACGGCATCTGCAAGCTCTTGGCGGCAATCACGCCGAGCATGCCAATGCTGGGGTTGGCGTACGTTCGGTGGGTGCCGGCTTGATAGGTCGGCTTCCAGTGTTTGAGGTAATCCAGCAGTTGCTCATCGTTTTTTACGCTGTCTGGCACTTGCAAGGGAAACCCCCCGGCGGTGTGCGTTGCCAGATGCAACAGCGGCACTTTGCCGAACGCACTGCCTTGCAACTGCGGCAGGTAGTGGCTGACCGGCTCGGTGAAAGACAGCTTGCCTTCGACTTGCGCGTAGGACGCCAGGGTGGCGGTAAACAGTTTGCTGATCGAACCGACTTCAAACAGCGTGTCGGGGGTTGTTCTGGCATCGGTTTCTTTGGAGGCCAGGCCGAAGCTGTAGAACTGCTGTTTGCCCTTGTCACTGATGGCAATGACCAGGCCAGGCACTTCGTACTGCTGCATCAGCGCTTTGGCGGCTTTTTGCACGCTGTCTTCAATGTCCGGGGCAAAGGGCTCGGCATGGGCAACTCTGGCAAGAGTGCTCAGCGCAAGGGCGCAGGCTGCAGTGGAGAGTGTTCGGGTAATACGCATAGAGGGAAATCCCGATTTATTAGCATGGGGTGAAGCACAGGTTCAGTTAATAACCTTGTCACGTCATATTTCGTAACGACGCCACTGTGGGTGAATCTTACGGCCGCTCTTTTAGTGGTTCCACCGGGCCTGGCCTCGGTGGGTGGAAAACGTATCAACAAAAAATAGCGAAGTATTGAAGGTCATCGGCTTTTAACTTGTAGGCTTTTTCGTCGACAAGAGGACGAGTCAATGCGCTGATTGCCACGGTGGCGATATATACTGCGCGCCATTCTTCAAGGGAGAGCCGTGTGGCCATCGATATTCACTGGATTCGCGACAACGATAGCCTCGGCCAACATTGTGCCGAATGGCAACACTTGCCATTCATAGCCCTCGACACCGAATTTATGCGGGTCGACACCTTTTACCCGATTGCCGGGCTGATTCAAATTGGCGACGGCGAACGGGCTTTTCTGATTGACCCCTTGACCATCGACAACTGGCAGCCGCTGGCTGCACTGCTGGAAAACCCGGCGATGGTTAAAGTGCTGCATGCGTGCAGTGAAGACCTGGAAGTGCTGTTGCGCCTGACGGGCAGCTTGCCTGCGCCGTTGTTCGACACCCAACTGGCAGCGGCCTATCTGAACCTGGGCTTCTCGATGGGTTATTCGAGGCTGGTCAAAGAGGTGCTCGACCTCGACCTGCCTAAAGGCGAAACCCGTTCTGACTGGTTGCAACGCCCGTTGTCGGAAACGCAGATCAGCTACGCCGCTGAAGATGCCCAGCATCTGGCTGAGGTGTATGTGCAGTTGCGTCCGCGCCTGTCGGATGACAAGTACAACTGGGTGCTGGAGGACGGCGCCGAACTGGTGGCCAACCTGCGCCGTGAGGTCGACCCTTACGAGGTGTACCGAGAGGCCAAACTGGCCTGGAAACTCTCGCGTCAGCAACTCGCGGTGTTGCGCGAAGTGTGCGCCTGGCGTGAGCTGCAAGCCCGTGCCCGGGACCTGCCACGCAACCGTGTGGTGCGTGAGCATGCGCTGTGGCCATTGGCCAAAACCCAGCCAGATAACCTAGTGACCCTGGCGCGCATTGAAGACATGCACCCGCGCACGGTGCGTCAGGATGGCGAGTTCCTGCTGGATCTGATCAAGCGGGCAAGCAGCCTGGGCCCGGACCAATGGCCCCCGGCCGTGCCTGAGCCGTTGCCGGTCGAGGCTGCTGCGCTGGTCAAGCGCCTGCGTGCCATCGGTCAGGCCGAGGCTGAGCGTCTGAACATTGCGCCCGAGTTGATGCTGCGCAAGAAAACCCTCGAAGCCCTGCTCAAAAGCGGCTACCCCGAGGGGCCTTATCAATTGCCCGACTCACTGCGCGGTTGGCGCCGTGAGTTGATGGGCCAGGCGCTGCTTGATTGCCTGGCCGACGCTGGAGAACCGTCTTGAAACATATTTGCTCGATCTACCGCAGCCCAAAACGCAACGGCATGTACCTGTACGTATTAAAAGCCGAAGCGCTGGAACGTGTGCCTGAAACCCTGTTGAGTGGTTTTGGCAAACCGCAGCACGCCTTCGACCTGGTGCTGACCCCGGAGCGCACATTGGCCCGTGAAGACATCGGCAAAGTCCTGGAAAACCTCAAAGAACAGGGCTACCACCTGCAAATGCCGCCGGCCGAAGACGAATACATCGAGCATTTGCCTGAAGAGCTGTTGCGTCGTAACGACCCTGTGTAAAGGCCCTGGTGCAGAACAGACTCACTTTGATTGCCGGTGGCTGAACGCAATGGAGCAAACCCGGGCGTGGCGGCTGGCAATGGTTTTAATAAGGTTAGAAGCATGCGTGTCCTGATTGCCGAGCAAGATTACTCGCTGTATGCCCAACTCTTGCAGCAAGCGGCCCCTGAACTGCAAGTGCACACCAGCGGCGACTCGGCGCAACTGGCGCAGTTGGCCGCCGACTGCCCGGTGTGGCTGGGTCAACCGGACCTGCTGGCCACTCTGTTGCGCCAAGGGCACACGCCGCAATGGGTGCAATCGACCTGGGCCGGGATCACCCCACTGCTCGCTGAAGGGTTGGGGCGTGATTACCGGCTGAGCCGCGCGGTCGGTATTTTCGGTCAGGTGATGGCCGAATACGTGTTGACCTACATGCTCGGTCACGAGCGTGAAGTGATGGCGCGGCTGGTCAGCCAGGTCGAACGCAAATGGGACAATCGCACGGGCCAGAGCCTGGTCGGGCGCAAGGTATTGATTGTCGGGGCAGGTGACATCGGCCAGACCGTGGCGCAGTTCCTGCAACCGTTCGGGGTTGAGCTGTACGCCATTGCCAGCAGCGCGCGGGAACAGGCGCCGTTCACCGAGGTTGCGACCTTGAATGATCTGCCGCGTTTGGTCACGCAGATGGACTACGTGATCAACCTTTTGCCGAACACTCCTGAAACCCACGACTTGTACGATGCAGAACTGTTTGCCCTGTTCAACCCCAACGCTGTCTTCATCAATGCCGGGCGGGGTGTTGCGGTGGTGGATGCTGACTTGGTTGAAGCATTGCGCCTGGGGCACCTGGCTGGCGCTATCATTGACGTCTGCCGTCAGGAACCATTGCCGGCCAAACACCCGTTCTGGACAGCCTGGGGTCTACTGCTGACCGGCCACAGTTCGGCACCCACCTCACCGCCGATGATGGTGCAACTGTTCATCGACAACCTGCGCGCGTACCAGGCGGGCGAGCCGCTGCGTGGAGAAGTGGACTTCGCACGCGGGTATTAAAGGCTCAATTCACCCTGTAGGAGCGAGCTTGCTCGCGAGCTGTTGGTCTTGAAAGATCGCGAGGCAAGCTCGCTCCTACAGGATGCAGTGCCCTCAAACCCTTACAGGCTGAAATCACCTTCAGCCACCAGCTTGCTCAACGGCTCGCGCTGGCTTGGGACTTCCTTGGCTTGCAGGTAGTCCACCAGGCTCGCTTTGTCGCCCAGTTTGCCAATGGCAACCATGGCCTGAACCGCGTAACCCTCAGGAATCTTCAGCTCGGTGCGGGCCCGTTCAAAATCCAGACCGCTCATGCCATGGGTGTGCCAGCCGCTCAAGTGCGCTTGCAAGGCCAGTTGGCCCCAGGCAGCGCCTGTATCAAAGGCGTGGGTGGGTGCAGGTTTTTCTTCTGTACTGCCCGGTGCGGCGAAGGTGGTTTTCGACACGATCACCACCAATGCCGCGGCGTGCTTGGCCCAACCCTGGTTGAACTCAACCAGCAGGCTCAAGTAACGCTCAAACTCAGGGGTGCCGCGCAGGGCGAACAGAAAGCGCCAAGGCTGTGCGTTGTAGGCCGACGGGGCCCAGCGGGCCGCTTCGAAAAAGCTCAGCAGCGTTGGCTTGTCCAGGGTTGCGTCGGTAAAGGCACGTGGCGACCAGCGCTGGGTGAATTGCTCGTGAATCGGGTGTTCGGCAACGCGGTTGGAGGTTGGCATTCGAGTTTCCTGAGTGGATTTGACCAGCCGCAAAATTACTGTCATGTCTGCCAGCTGACAAGTCCTGTTACGCCGTCAGTCACAAGCGCTTGGCCCACGGCAGCTTGGGCACTAGACTGGCGGCCTTTTCCACTCCCTGATGTTGATGTTTGAGCCATGGCCGCAATCGTAAAACCCTTCTGGATCCGCAAAACCCTCGATCAACTCGATCAAGAGGAGTGGGAGTCGTTGTGCGACGGCTGTGGCCTGTGCTGCCTGCAAAAACTCGAGGATGAAGAAGACAACAGCGTTTACTACACCCGTATCGCCTGCAAATTGCTCGACATGAAAACCTGCCAGTGCAGCGACTATGCCAACCGCCGTGACAGCGTGCCTGATTGCATCCAGTTGTCACCCGGCAAGGCTGAAGAGTTCAAGTGGCTGCCGCCCACCTGCGGCTACCGGCTGGTCAGCGAGCGCAAGGACTTGCCGCTCTGGCACCACCTGGTCTGCGGGGACCCTGAGGCCGTGCACCATGAGCGCATCTCGCAATCCGGGCGCATGCTGGCCGAGGGCAGCGTGCCGGAAGACGACTGGGAAGATCATCTGATTTTCCGCGCCGGTTAAGTGCCGGAGCGGTGCAAAGGAGTGTGTATGCCGCTGTGTTTTAAATGGCCTTTGGGCGTGTTGCTGATCATCGCCAGCGGCCCGCTGTGGGCGGGCAAAAAAGTCGACCTGGATTACCACGTGCAACTGATGCCGCAGAGCAATCAGGCGCAGGTGCGCGTGACCCTGGCTGAAGGCTCTGCGGTGCGTAGTCTGGACTTCGACCTGGGGGTGCCCGACAGTTACAGCGATTTCAAGGCGGACGGGCAGTGGCAATTGACCCCGGACCCCGAGCACAGCCGTGGCCTGTGGCATCCGGGGCCAGGCAAGGCCAGCCTCACTTACCGCGTGCAGTTGAATCACCCGCTTAAAAATGGCAGCTACGACACCCTCATGACCCCGACGTGGGCCTTGTTTCGCGGTGAACAGTTGGTCCCGCCTGCAAGCCTCGATCAACAAGACGGCACCGAGTTGGTCTCGCGGCTTGAGTTTGAGTTGCCCAAGGGCTGGAAAAGTGTTGAAACCGCGTGGCCGCGTATCGGTAAGAACCGCTTTCGTATTGACGATGCTTCCCGGGTGTTTGATCGGCCTACAGGCTGGATGCTCGCTGGCACGCTAGGCACCCGGCGTACCACCCTGGGTGAAACCGAAGTGACTGTATCGGCGCCAAAAGGGCAGGGCATGCACCGTATGGATGTCATCACCTTGCTGACGTTTGTGTGGCCGCAAGTGCAAGCCGTGTTCCCGCGTAACCCCCCTAAACTGTTGATCGTGGGGGCGGCCAGCCCGATGTGGAGAGGCAGTACGGCAGACTACAATTCAATTTATCTCTCCAGCGTCTTGCCGCTGGTCAGCGAAAGCGGCAGCAGCCCGTTGCTGCGAGAAGTGGTGCAAGTGTTTGCCGGCATTAATGCCGAGCCAGGCCATGAGTGGATCGTTGACGGTCTCAGTGAGTACTACGCCATTGAACTGCTGCGCCGTGCGGGCGGCATGAGCGACGAGCGTTATCAGACCCTGCAGCATCGGCTCAATGCGGTCGGTAAAGGCGTCACTCATTTGCGTGGAGCGACTATTAACCAGGCGATGCAGGCCCGTGCGGTGACTGTGTTGCAGGCACTGGACCGCGAAATACGTTTGCAAACCCACAACAAGCGCTCGCTGGATGATGTGAGCAGGGCGCTGATGCGCATGGACAAGGTGAGCACGGGCTCATTTATCCAGCTCAGCGAAAGTGTGCTGGGTGGGTCGTCCGAGGTGATGGATAGCCCTTTGCTGCGTTGATGATGTCGGGAACCTATCAGATTTGACAGGTATCCAGTCAGGCTGAAGGGGCTGAGAATGACCCTTTCTTTGCGGGCAGGATGCAAGTCATGGCCATTTCTTCAATGCAGTATGTCTACGACCCACTGGACCGGCTGGTCAGCTCGGTTCTGGCCGGCGAGCCACTCTTGCAGCGCTTTTATCAACGCCAGCGACTGGCCTCAGAAATTCAAGGCGATGTCACCCGTTGTGTGTTTCAGTCTGCGGATCAGTTGTTGGCCCAGGGCGATAACACGAGCACGCATTTACTGATCACTGATTTACAACGTTCAGTGTTAGGCGCCGATCAGGAAAATCGTCAGGGTTATAGCCCCTATGGACAGCGTACGACTTACCGTGGGTTGAGTACATTGCTGGGGTTTAATGGTGAGCGGCCAGACCCCACGAGCGGGCATTACTTATTGGGCAACGGCTATAGAGCGTATAACCCGGTGCTGATGCGGTTTAACAGCCCGGACAGTTTGAGTCCGTTTGGTCTCGGAGGAATCAATGCTTATGCCTACTGTTTGGGGGACCCGATTAACCGGCTGGACCCCACTGGGCATATTCCCTTTTTCAACAGTTTCATGCATCGGGTAAGAGCCGTGTTCAGACGAACTCCAGATATCCAGCCCGCGACGACTAATCGTAATCCCTTAGCCAACGCTAATTCAGGGTATTACCATCAGCGTCAGAGATGGGCGCCTTCTGAAGGTCGCTTACCGGCTTACGCATCGATACATAGTGATCCCGTTTTAGAAAATTCATCGACCCGTTTCATTTACTCCTCAGTTCCAGAAAGGCCTCCAACTTATGTCAACAGGCCTGTTTCTCCCGGTGAATTACCGCCCACGTATGAGTTCACAGTAGCGTCTCCCGAGACTCAGTATGTAATGGATCAGCCTTCTCCACGCTCGAGCCCGCGAAACTCTCAAACGGTGAGGTCTTCGTCAATGAGACTTAGCAGGAGATCATCCGAGATCGAGGCGTTGCAAAGAATGCTCCATGAAGTGGAAGCGACCGAGTTGAGGCTGCGTGCTCCGCAACTGGCCAGAGGAGCACAAATGGCTAATGCTCTTATTCGAAGGTAGAGCTATCTCCCCTCGCGATACTTGAGGTGATAGAGCTTTGAGCTGATCTCTTTACGCCTTCTTTACGCCCCCGCATCCCTCTCGATCTCGATCCTTTACGCCCACATTGCACACACTCTTCCTACACGCGGCACGTGCCGCTTTGGGAGAGTTGTCATGGGCGTTCTGGATGGGGTGTCCCTGCTGCTGGCAGTGGGGCTGTTCGTTTATCTGTTGGTTGCGCTGTTGCGCGCAGATCAGAACTAGGAGCGGATATGCACAGTTATGACTATGCGCTGATTCTGGCCTTCTTCGTTCTGGTGTTACTGCCAGCACCGTGGCTGGGGCGCTTTTATTACAAGGTGATGGAAGGGCAGCGTACCTGGATGACCCCGGTACTGGGGCCCGTCGAAAACGTGTGCTATCGCATTGCCGGGGTTGACCCGAACAGCGAGCAAAGCTGGGTTAAATACATGCTGGCGCTGCTGGCCTTTAACCTCGCGGGCTTTGTCATCCTGTTCGCGATTCTGCTGTTTCAACAGTACCTGCCACTCAACCCGCAACACTTGCCGGGGCAAGAGTGGACACTGGCATTCAACACGGCGGTGAGCTTTGTCACCAACACCAACTGGCAGAGTTACAGCGGCGAAGCGTCGCTCAGCTACCTCAGCCAAATGGTCGGCCTGACCGTGCAGAACTTTGTCAGCGCGGCCACCGGCCTTGCGGTACTGGTTGCGCTGTGTCGCGGTATCAGCCGCCGCTCAAGTAAAACCCTGGGTAACTTCTGGGCGGACATGACCCGCGCCACGCTGTATGGCCTGTTGCCGTTGTGCCTGGTGTTGGCGGTGTTTCTGGTGTGGCAGGGTGTGCCGCAAACCTTTGCGCACTATGTCAACGCCGTAACCATGCAAGGTGTCGACCAGGTGATCCCGCTGGGCCCGGCTGCCAGCCAGATTGCGATCAAGCAACTGGGCACCAATGGCGGTGGTTTCTTCGGTGCCAACTCGGCGCACCCGTTTGAGAACCCGACAGCCTGGAGCAACCTGTTTGAACTGGCCTCGATCATCCTGATCCCGGTGGCGCTGGTGTTCACCTTTGGCCATTACGTCAAAGACTTGCGCCAAAGCCGGGCCATCATGGCCTGCATGCTGGCGTTGTTCCTGATCGGTGGCGGCACCGCGCTGTATGCCGAGTACCAGCCCAACCCGACGCTGAACAGCCCACTGGTTGAGCACACTGCACCACTGGAAGGCAAAGAAGTCCGCTTCGGCACCACCGCCACAGTGCTGTGGGCCGAGACCACTACCGCCGCTTCCAACGGTTCGGTGAACGCCATGCACGACAGCCTCAACCCCATGAGCGCGATGGTGGCGATGGTCAACATGATGGTCGGCGAAGTGATCTTCGGCGGTGTCGGCGCCGGGCTCTACGGCATGTTGCTCAACGTGCTGATCGCGGTGTTCCTTGCTGGCCTGATGATCGGCCGCACCCCGGAGTACCTCGGTAAAAAGCTGCAGGCCAAAGAAGTGCAATTGCTGGTGGTGACCCTGCTGGTGATGCCAGTAGGTGTGCTGGTGCTGGCCGCCATTGCGGCGGTATTGCCCAGTGCAGTGGCGGCGGTGAGTAACCCCGGCCCGCACGGTTTTAGCCAGATTTTGTACGCCTTCACCTCTGCCAGTGCCAACAACGGCTCGGCGTTTGGCGGGCTCAGTGGCAACACGCCGTTTTACAACCTGATGCTGAGCCTGGGCATGTTGCTCGGACGCTTCGGTTACATCCTCCCGGTACTGGCCCTGGCGGGCAGTCTGGCGATGAAGAAAACCGCACCGGTTGGCCAAAACACCTTCCCGACCCACGGCCCGCTGTTTGTGGCACTGCTGACCGTGACCATTTTGCTGGTAGGCGGCCTGACCTTCTTGCCGACGCTGGCACTGGGTCCCATCGCTGAACAACTGACTATGGGCTTCTAAGGAGACGATCATGACTATGCCTGCTCCTGTTTCAAAATTGACGCCTACGCCTGAAACCCAGGCGCCGCAAACCCCTAAAACCGCGTTTGCCGACCTCTGGCGCCCGGCGTTGCTGCAAGCCTTCGTCAAGCTCGACCCGCGCCAGTTGAAACGCTCGCCGGTGATGCTGGTGGTTGAGCTGACCGCCATTTTCACCTCAGTGTTGTGCTTTATGCCGGAGGCGTCGGTGCCCACCGCGGTGGCCGTGCAAATCGCCATCTGGCTGTGGTTCACCGTGTTGTTCGCCAACTTTGCCGAAGCCCTGGCCGAAGGTCGCGGTAAAGCCCGCGCCGACAGCCTCAAGGCCGGCAGTGAGGGCTTGAGTGCGCGCCGCCGGACCACCACGGGCAGCTTTGAAATCGTGCCGGCCACCCGCCTGCGCAAAGGCGATGTGGTACGCGTTGAGGCCGGGGAGATGATCCCCGGTGACGGCGAGGTGATCGAAGGGATTGCCGCCGTCAATGAGGCCGCGATTACCGGCGAGTCTGCGCCGGTGATCCGTGAGTCGGGCGGGGATCGCTCGGCGGTCACCGGCAACACCCGGTTGGTGTCGGACTGGCTGCTGGTGCGCATCAGCACCAACCCCGGCGAGTCGACCCTGGACCGCATGATTGCCCTGGTCGAAGGCGCCAAGCGGCAGAAAACCCCGAACGAAATCGCGCTGGATATTCTGCTGATCGGTCTGACCCTGATCTTCCTGATCGTGGTGGTGACCCTGCAACCGTTTGCCTTCTATGCCGGTGGCAGCCTGCCGCTGGTGTTTCTGGTGGCGCTGTTGGTCACGCTGATCCCGACCACCATTGGTGGCTTGCTGTCCGCCATCGGTATCGCCGGTATGGACCGTCTGGTGCGCCTTAACGTGATTGCCAAATCGGGCCGCGCGGTTGAAGCAGCGGGTGACGTGCATGTACTGATGCTCGACAAGACCGGCACCATCACCTTTGGTAACCGTCGTTGCGCCGCTCTGTATGCCTCACCCGGTGTGACCGCCAAAGAGCTGGCCGAAGGGGCGCTGCGTGCGTCGCTGGCGGACGACACAGCGGAAGGCAAGTCCATCGTCGAATTCATTCGCGGCTTGCACAGCTTCACTGAACCTGCGGCCGAGGAATTCACAGCGGTGCCGTTTACCGCCGAAACACGCTTGTCGGGCATCGACTACCACGGCCGGGTGTACCGCAAAGGTGCGGTGGATTCGGTGCTGGCGTTTGTTGGTATGAAACGTCATGAAGTGCTGCCTGCCTTGTCCCGTGAAATCGACAAAATCGCACAAAGTGGCGGCACCCCGTTGCTGGTCTGTGGCCAGGGCCGTTTGCTCGGCGCGATCCATCTCAAGGACGTGGTCAAGCCCGGCATTCGCGAGCGCTTTGCCGAACTGCGCAAGCTGGGCATTCGGACCGTGATGGTGACCGGCGACAACCCGTTGACCGCCGCCGCAATCGCAGCCGAAGCCGGGGTGGATGATGTGCTGGCCGAGGCCACACCCGAGAAAAAACTGGCGCGCATTCGCCACGAGCAAAACGACGGCCGCCTGGTAGCGATGTGCGGCGACGGCGCCAACGACGCCCCGGCGCTGGCTCAGGCTGACGTGGGCATGGCGATGAACGACGGCACCCAGGCAGCGCGTGAAGCGGCCAACATGGTCGACCTCGACAGCGACCCGACCAAGCTGCTGGACGTGGTGCAAATTGGTAAGGAACTGCTGGTGACGCGAGGTGCGCTGACGACCTTTTCAATTGCCAACGACGTGGCCAAGTACTTCGCGATCTTGCCAGCGCTGTTTGCCTCGATCTACCCGCAGTTGGGCGTGCTCAACATTATGCACCTGACCAGCCCGCAGAGCGCGATTCTCTCGGCCATCGTGTTCAACGCATTGATCATCGTGGTGTTGATCCCCTTGGCCCTGCGCGGGGTGCGGGTACAGGCGGCCAGCGCTGCACACCTGCTGCGTCGCAACTTGCTGATCTATGGCGTGGGCGGGCTAGTGGTGCCGTTTATCGGCATCAAGCTGATCGACATGCTGCTCACTGCGCTGCACTTGGTTTAAGCGTTTTCGGAGGGATTGATCATGGCAAATTTATTACGTCCGGCCTTGAGCCTGATGCTGTTGATGACCGTCATTACCGGCGTGGCTTACCCGCTGGTCGTGACCGGGATCGCCCAAGTGGCGTTCCCGCAGCAAGCCAACGGCAGCCTGGTACGTGACAGCGCCGGGCAGGTCAAGGGCTCGGCATTGATTGCGCAAGACTTTACCGGTGATGACTGGTTCCACCCACGGCCTTCGGCGGGTGCGTTTGCCACGGTGTCGAGTTCGGCGAGCAACCTTGCGCCGAGCAACCCGGCCCTGGCCACACGGGTCAAGGAGAGTGCAGCGCAGCTTGCCGTGCCGGATCAAGGCCCGGTGCCGATGGCCATGTTGACCACGTCGGGCAGCGGTCTGGACCCGCACTTGCCACCGGAGGCAATTCGCTATCAACTGGTGCGGGTTGCAGCAGCTCGGCACTTGCCAGTACAAACGGTTGAACAGTTGCTTGAACAACACATCGAACAACCGTTGATAGGCCCGCCGGTGGTCAATGTGCTGCTGCTGAACCAGGCGTTGGCGCAGTTGCAGTAAATCTTTTGCAGAAGCGAGCTTTTAAAAGCTCGCTTCTGCAGTTTATGTATTCATCAGGACAAACCCATGAGCCATTCCGGTCGCGCCGATGCGTTGTTAGCTGACTTGCCCCGCGCAGGCCGTGGCCGGCTCAAAGTGTTTCTGGGCGCGGCCCCCGGCGTTGGCAAGACGTACGCCATGCTGCAGGCCGCGCACACCCAATTGCGTCAAGGGGTCACGCTGTTGGCCGGGGTGGTTGAAACCCATGGCCGCGCTGAAACCGAAGTGTTGCTCAACGGTTTGCCCCAATTGGCCATGCTGCGCTCGGAGTATCGCGGCGTGCAGCTTGAAGAAATGGACCTCGATGGCCTGCTCGCGGCCAAGCCCAAGCTGGTGCTGGTCGATGAGCTGGCCCACAGCAATGCCCCCGGCAGCCGCCATGCCAAGCGCTGGCAAGACGTGCAGGAACTGCTGGCAGCGGGCATCGACGTCTACACCACGGTCAACGTTCAGCACCTCGAAAGCCTCAACGACCAGGTGCGCGGTATCACCGGGGTGCAAGTGCGTGAAACGGTGCCCGACTGGATCGTCCAGGAAGCCTATGAGCTGCTGCTGATCGACCTGCCGCCGCGTGAGCTGCTGGAGCGGCTGCGCGAAGGCAAAGTCTATGTGCCTGAGCAGGCCCGTGCGGCCATCGATGCGTTTTTCTCCCAGACCAACCTCAACGCCCTGCGCGAACTGGCGATGCAGACCGCCGCGGTGTACGTCGACGATGAGCTGGACAAAGGCTATCGCCAGCAAGGGCAATCGGCCCCGGCGCTGCGTGGGCGGCTGTTGGTGGGCGTGGACGGTGATGTGCATGCCGAGCGTTTGGTTCGCCATGCCAGCCGCGTCGCAGAGCGGCGGCATTTGCCCTGGAGCCTGGTGCATGTGGATAACGGCACGGTGCGTGACGAGCAATCGCGCCTGCGCTTGCAAAGTGCCCAGCAATTGGCCGAGCGCCTGGGCGGCGAAGTGGTGTTGCTGCGTGCGGGCGAGGTGGCCAAAACCTTGATCCAGCACGCCAGCGAGCGCCGGGCCAGCCTGCTGTTGGTGGGCCAGTCGCGGCTGACCTGGCGCCGCCGGATGTTTGGAGGCGGGCTGGCCGCGCGCTTGCTACGCGATGCCCATGGCCTGGAAATCAACGTGCTGGATCACGAGCAATCGCCCGCGCCGGTGGTTACCCGTGGCAAGAACACGCTGGTGTGGTTTGACTATGGTCTGGCGCTGGTGGCCACGGTGATGGCCAGCGCCTTGGCCTGGGGGGTTTCCAGTGTGCTGGCGCTGCCCAACATCTCGCTGGTGTTTCTTGCGGCGGTGTTGCTGGTGGCGGTGCGCAGCAGCCTTGGGCCTGCGCTGGCCTGTGCGGCGATGTCATTTCTGGCTTATGACTTTCTGTTTATCCCGCCCAATTTCTCGTTCAGCATCCAGCGCGAAGAAGACGTGCTCACGCTGTTGTTCTTTCTGTTGATGGCGGCTCTCACCGGTAACCTGGCCGCGCGCCAACGTCGACAGTTGCAAGCCTTGCGCGACACCCAGGAAGAAACCACGCAGTTGCTCGACTTGTCGCGCAAGCTCACCGCCGCTACGGACCGTCAGGCAGTTATCAATGCCGCCGCCCAGCACTTGAGTGGTTGGAAAGAGCTCAACATGTGCCTGCTCAAGCGCGATGACAACGGCGACTGGACCATCGAAACCGGCGGCCCTTTGCATTTCAACGAAGCCGAGCGCGCCGCTGCGGACTGGGCCTGGGCACACCTTCAACCGGCAGGCAAAGGCACGGGCACGTTGCCCATGGGCAATTGGTGGTGGTGGCCGATCAGCGCTGAAGAAGGGCCATTGGCCTTGCTCGGCGTCAGCCCCAAAAACGGCCAAACCCTCAGTGGCCAACGTCGGCGCCTGTTGATGGCCTTGAGTCAGCCGCTGGCCCAGGCGCTGGCCCGTGCGCGGTTGGCGCAAGACCTGGAAGCTGCGCGCCTGCATGGCGAAACCGAGCAACTGCGCAGTGCTTTGCTGGCGTCGGTGTCCCATGACTTGCGCACCCCGCTGACCACCATGCGCGGCAGCATCGATACGCTGCTGGCGCTGGGGGAAGCGATCGCGCTGGAGGACCGGCGCGAGTTGCTCGAAGGCACCCGCGATGAGGCCGAGCGACTGGATCGCTATATCCAGAACCTGCTGGACATGACCCGCCTGGGCCACGGCGCCTTGAAACTGGCCCGTGACTGGGTGTCACCCGCCGACATCGTGGGCAGTGCCTTGAACCGGCTGCGTGCTGTGCTGGCGCCGTTGCAGGTGCAAGTGGACGTGCCGCCGCAACTGCCGCTGTTGCATGTGCATGCGGCGTTGATCGAACAGGCCTTGGTCAATGTGCTGGAGAACGCTGCACGCTTTTCTCCGCCCCATGGGCAGCTGCGCCTGAGCGCCGGGGCGCATGAAGGAGAGTTGTGGTTTGCGGTGAGTGATCAAGGGCCGGGCATTCCCGAAGAAGACCGCGCCAAGATTTTTGACATGTTTTACACCGCTGCTCGCGGCGACCGAGGCGGGCAGGGCACCGGGCTTGGTCTGGCCATCTGCCTGGGCATGGTCGGCGCCCATGGCGGGCGCATTACCGTGGCTGAAGGCATCGACGGGCAGGGCACCTGCATCACCTTGTTTTTGCCCTTGCGCGATCAACCGGCCATGGATCAGGAAGAGGCGGAGCGTGAAGACTGATACTCTTTGGCCATATTTTTGTTGCGATGAATTGCCATGAGCCAGCCAGCGACGATTTTGGTCATTGATGACGAACCTCAGATCCGCAAGTTTTTGCGCATCAGCCTGGTGTCCCAGGGCTACACCGTGCTTGAGGCGGCGACCGGAGCCGAAGGCTTGAGCCAGGCGGCGTTGAACAAACCCGACGTCATGGTGCTCGATCTGGGCTTGCCGGACATGGACGGCCAACAGGTGTTGCGCGAGTTTCGCGAGTGGTCGACGGCGCCGGTGCTGGTGTTGTCAGTGCGTGCCAGCGAAGCGCAAAAGGTCCAGGCGCTGGACGGTGGCGCCAATGACTACGTGACCAAACCGTTTGGCATTCAGGAGTTTTTGGCGCGCATCCGCGCCTTGTTGCGCCAGGCCCCCAGCGGAGAAACCCGGCAAGCGGCGGTTGAGCTGGGCCCGCTAATCATTGATCTGGCGTTTCGCCGGGTGCTGCTCGACGGCGTAGAAGTGGGCCTGACCCGCAAGGAATACGCGGTGCTGGCGCAACTGGCGAGCCATCCGGGGCGGGTGATTACCCAGCAGCAATTGCTCAAGGACATCTGGGGCCCGAGCCATGTCGAGAACAGCCACTACCTGCGGATCGTGGTCGGGCATTTGCGGCAGAAACTGGCCGACGACCCGACCTCGCCGCGTTTTATCGCCACCGAGGCCGGCGTGGGCTACCGGCTGTTGAGCTGACGCCTCGTCAGGGGTGTGAACGCTGGTCAGCTTCATAGCGGTCCAGCGTGTCTTTGGCAATTTCCCGGCCCAGGGCGATCAGCTCGGCGGCCTTGTAAAACTCAAAGAAGCGGCACACCCGTTTTGGCACGTTGATCAGAATATCCGGCGGGTATCCGGCGATTTTGTACTGCGCCAAAGAGGTCTGCATCACCTCGAAGCTCTGGTTGATCAGATCCAGCAGCGACGCCGGGCCGACGTTGTCGATGATGACCGAACCGGTGGCGGACTTGGGTGCGCCTTGTGTGCTGGCCGCAAGGCTGGGCGCAGGCTTGGGTGTCGCTGAGTCTATCCAGGGGTTGAAGGGCACTTCGGCTTCTGGCTCGGTGGCAGGTTTGAGCATCTCCTGTTCAAGGTCGAGCAGGTGCTCTGCCTGGCGGGTGCGAAACGGAATGTGCGAGCCCAGCGAACTCATCAGGTTGTTAAACCGGCCTTTGAAGGCCGCCGGGCGCGGGATCACCGGGAGCTGGTAATGATTTTGCGTGGTGGAGTTGAGGTTGACGGCGACAATCAGGTCGCAGTGGCTGGACACCACCGGGACGATGGGCAACGGATTAAGCAAACCGCCATCAACCAGCATGCGATTGCCCTGCATCACCGGGGTAAACAGGCTGGGGATGGCCGCCGAGGCGCGCATGGCCTGGTGCAGGCAGCCTTCTTGAAACCAGATTTCCTGCTGATGGGTCAGGTCGGTGGCGACGGCGGTATAAGGGATGCGCAGGTCTTCAATATTGATCTCGCCGACAATGTTGCGAATTTGCCCGAAGACTCTCTCGCCACGAATGGCCCCGAGGCGAAAACTCACGTCCACCAGGCGCAGTACATCCAGATAATCCAGGCTTTGAATCCAGTCGCGGTATTGGTCAAGCTTGCCGGCGGCATAAATCCCGCCCACCACGGCGCCCATCGAACAACCTGCAATGCAGGCAATCTCGTAACCCCGGCTTTCGAGCTCTTCAATGACCCCGATGTGGGCATAGCCCCGCGCGCCTCCGGAGCCCAATACCAGTGCAATACGTTTTTTCATGAGCCGGTCCTTTGCAAGACAAGTGCTTACAATGCCTTTTTGTGTGAGTCAGTGACAGCTCAAAGCGGTTTGGCGAGCTAGTCTTGCTCCACGACGTTTTGCGTTACGGCACTTTTAGGCCGGTTGCCCGTCTTAGCACTGAACAATTATTTGAGGATTTGCCCCATGAAAGCTTGGATCTGTGTGCCATTAATGGCGATTGCTTTGGTCGGTTGCGCGGGCAAGAAGGTTTACCGTGACAGTTGCGGCACGCAGCTGGACGCGGCCTGGCACGAACTGGACCTGGCCAAGGCTGAAGGGTTTGCCGGAACGGTCAGCTATTCCAAAGCCCTGTCTTTGCTGACGGCGGCGAAAACTCAGCAACAATTCGAGGCCTTTGAAGGCTGCACGACCAAGGCCGAGAAGGCGCGCTTCTATATCCAGGAGTCCCGCGCCGGGCGTTGAGGCGCCAACCTGACGAGGGAGAGTAAGGATGTCTGATTTGGTTAATCGGATCGTGGCTAACTGCTTGCGTCTGGAGGTCAAGTTGTTGGCCTGCCAGGCGCGTTTAGAGGCCCAAACCGATCCTGAAGCACTGCATGACCTGCGCACCACGGTCCGTCGTTTGCGCAGCCTGTTACGTCCGTTGCGGGGGTTGCCGGGGGTGGTCCAGCTTGAAATGTCGGCCTCGCAGGTCGGCGTTTTGACAACCCCCCTGCGTGACCTTGAAGTGTTGGCGGCGCACCTGGAGCAACAGGGCCACCCGACCCTGGCCAAGCGCCGGTTAACACAATTGGCCGGCAGTTATCCGCGGGTGGCGGCCAGTACTGAGCTGTCGCAATTGCTGATGATCCTCGAGGCGTTCCCGCGCTTTTTGCGCGCCAGCGAGCGCGAGCGCTTGTTGCGCGGGTTGCGCCAACGCATTGAGGCGATTTTGGCCAAGCAATGGCAGGCGCTGCACAAAGCCCTGAAAGACCCGGCCCACGACCGGCATAAGGTCCGGTTGTTGATCAAGCGCGTGCGTTATGGCGCCGAGGCCTATCCCGAGCTGGACCGCGTGCCCAAGGCCGTGATGAAACACCTGAAAGACGCGCAAAAGGCCTTGGGTGAATGGCATGACGCCTGGCAGTGGCTCGCTCAGGCTGAGCAACAGCCCGATCTGCAACCGTGCGTTGAGCAATGGCGCGCCACCTTGGCTCGAGGCGAGAAACGCGCCGATCGGGTGTTGGCCAAATTGCGCTAAAGCGTTCACATACCTCTGTAGGAGCGAGCTTGCCTCGCGATCTTTTAAAGATCAAAAGATCGCGAGGCAAGCTCGCTCCTACAGGGGGAAGTGCTTTTTCAGCAGATGATTTGGCGCATATAGGCGCTGTGCCGAGGCGGGCGGGTCAGTAGTATCACGGCCTATTGTTCCGCGTTGAGGTGTTTATGCAGTTTTCTGAATTGGTCGACGCTGTACGTAAAAACCCCCTGGACGTGACCATCACTGAAGATTGGGGGCAGGGGCGGGCCAGTTTTGGTGGGCTGATGGTGGCGTTGCAGTACGAAGCCATGCGCGCTCAAGTGTCCAGCGAGCGGGCGTTGCGCTCATTGGCGGTGACGTTTGTCGGGCCCGCCGAGCCGGGTGTGCCGGTGAGTTTTGAAGTCGAGGTGCTGCGCGAAGGCAAGGCAGTGAGCCAGGTGCTGGGTCGGGCCGTGCAAAACGGCCAGGTGGTGACACTGGTGCAAGGCAGTTTTGGTGGTGCCCGCGAGTCGGCGGTGAAGGTAGACAGCTTGCCAGCCCCGGACATGAAAGCCCCAGAGCAATGCCCGCTATTGCCCTACATCAAAGGGGTGACCCCGGAGTTCATGCGGCACTTGTCGATGGCGTTTGCCGTGGGCGCCATTCCGTTTACCGGGCGCGGCACACGTGAAATGGGCGGTTGGGTGCGTTTTGCCGGTGAGGTGGCAGAGCAGTCGCTCACAGAAACCCATCTGCTGGCGTTGATCGACACCTGGCCTCCGGCGTTGTTGCCGTTGCTCAACAAACCGACGGCGGGCAGCACGCTGACCTGGACGGTGGAGTTTGTGCAGCCGCTACCCGACGCCAACACCCTTGACTGGTGCAAATACCTGGCGGTGATCGAACATGCCCGTGACGGCTATGGCCATGTGGCGGCCAATCTGTGGGCACCCAATGGCGAGCTGATTGCTATCAGTCGCCAGACCGTCGCCATCTTCGGTTAAAACATTTTGCTGCGCTGTGCCTGCTCAGCCTTGGCATCCAACTGGCGGCTCTGGCGCTGAATGGCCATGCCGGCGAACAGCGCCACCAGGCCAATCACCGCGCTTGAGGCGTTGTTGCTGAACACGCCGGTGGCCAACAGCAGGAACGCCAGCACCATCATCGCCACAGCCAGCAGGCTCAGCGCCTGATGGCTGGCACTGCGGGTGCCTTGTGGGTTGGAGCGCCATTGCCAGGCGGGTAGATCAGGATGACGTTTGCCCATGATTTCTCTCCTTGGTTCAAGGGTTCAGTCTTGTCTGAACCGGATGAGCCAAGAATAGGGGCGAGCCGGGCGAACGGCGAATCGACTCTGGCTATAGGCCTTATAGCTTTAACTGACCAATGGCCCGATTCAGCTCACCGGCCAGTGTTGCCAACTGATTGCTGGTGGTCGCCGAATCGACGGTTTGTTGCACGGTGTCTTCGGTGACATCACGAATGCTGACCACGGCGCGGTTCATTTCTTCGGCCACCTGGCTTTGCTGCTCGGCCGCGACCGCGATTTGCGTATTGCTTTCGCGCATTTGCGCCACCGCGTGGGTGATCTCGGCCAAGGCTGCGCCTGCCTCTTGAGCCTGTTGCACGCAATCGTCGGCCTTGAACGAGCTTTCTTGCATAAAGTCCACGGCATCACGGGTGCCGGCCTGCAAGGCTGAAACCATCTTGGTGATTTCGTCGGTAGAGGTTTGCACGCGCTTGGCCAAGTGCCGCACTTCGTCGGCCACCACGGCAAAACCACGGCCCATGTCGCCGGCCCGGGCGGCTTCGATGGCAGCGTTGAGCGCCAGCAGGTTGGTTTGTTCAGCGATGCTGTGGATCACACTGACCACGCTATTGATCTGCTGGCTGTCCTGGGCCAGTTGCTGAATCATCTCGGCGGTTTTTTGCACGCCATCGGAGAGGTTGGCAATGGAGGTTTGCACGCGGCTGACCACTTGTTGCCCGCTGCCGGCCAGGTCATCGGCGGTTTGCGACAAATCACGGGTGGCACCTGCGTGCTGGGCGATGTGATGGACCGTGGCAGTCATCTCATTGATGGCCGTGGCGGCCTGGTCCGTCTCGCTTTGCTGGCCGAGCATGCCGTGTTGCACTTCGTTCATGCTGCTGGCCAGGCGCGCGGCCCCGGCATCCAGTTGCGCGGCGGTGTCTGCAACGGTGTTGACCACCCGCTGATAACCGGCCTGCATGGCATTGAACGCGCTGGCCATTTGGCCGACTTCATCGGTGCAGGCCAACGGCACGCGGGCCGACAAATCGCCGGTTTTTTCGACGTGCAGCATCACATCCTTGAGGGTGTTGAGCTGGCTGAGCAGAAAACGGATCAACAGTTGAGAGGCGCAGAGCATGGCCAGCATCAGCACCAGGACGGCCGCTGCATAATTGGGCAAACGCTCGACGAACACTTGCGCCAGGCTGGGCGCGTAGGCCAGCACGGCGACTTTCTGACCATTCTCGCGGCTGACCACCTCGGCTCCGGACAGCGGGTTTTGCCCGAACAAAGGCATGTGATTGAGCGATACCCAGCCGTTAGCGTCGCTTAATTGCGGCAACGACTGACCGTTGACGGTCGGCACGGTATTGGGCGCCAGTGGCAGCAGGTCTTGGGCTTCGGGCAGTGGCTGATTGGCCGGCCACAGGCTGAGCAGGTGCGCCTGAGCCTTGGCATTGGCGTGGGCGGCGCTGCTGCGTGATTGCTGTTCGAGTTGCACGGCGTACAGCACCAGCAGCAACGTGGTGACAAAAGCCACCGCATTCACAGCCCAGAATTTGTATTTAAGCGAGATGTTGCTAAGCCAGGCACCCATGGAAGGTCTTCTCTGATGTGGCGAACACAATATTGGCAAGGTGCCATCATTGTGCCGCTACTTTATGAAGACAATGTTGATATGGGTCAAGCTGTCCGATACAAGGAGGACCCGGCTTGGGAAGATCAAAAGATCGCGAGGCAAGCTCGCTCCTACAGATTTAGATTATGCGTCCAGCATCGGCAAGCCAAAAAACGCCCGGGCGCAGGCGGTGGTGTGGGCGGCCAGGTCGTCTTCGAATTCGGCGCGGTGCACGGCCACTTCGCGCAGCACTTCGGGCAGATAAGCCGGCTCGTTACGGCCACTTTTGGGCTTGGGGCGCAAGGTGCGCGGCAGCAGGTACGGCGCATCGCTCTCAAGCATTAAGCGACCGCGCGGGATATCGCGGACCAGCGGGTGCAGGTGGGTGCCGCGGCGCTCGTCACAAATCCAGCCGGTAATGCCGATGTGCAGGTCCAGGTCGAGGTAGCTGAACAATGCCCGCTGCTCGCCGGTAAAACAGTGCACAACCGCTGCGGACAAGTGGTCGCGGTAGTTGCGCAGGATTTCCAGCAGACGCTGGTTGGCGTCGCGCTCGTGCAGGAAGACCGGTAGTTGCAGTTCCACGGCCAGCGCCAAGTGCTCTTCCAGCACTTTCTCTTGTTGTGCACGCGGCGAGAAGTCGCGGTTGAAGTCCAGCCCGCATTCACCCACGGCTCGCACGTTCGCCTCCTTGAGCAAAGCCCGCAGACGCCGGGCGCTATCGCCGTTCCAGTCGCTGGCCGAATGCGGGTGAATGCCCGCCGTGGCGAACAGCCGTTGGCCGTTTTCGTCCAGCTCGCGGCACAGTTGCAAGGCCTGTTCGCTGCCTTCAACGCTGGTGCCAGTGAGGACCAGTTGGGCGACGCCAGCAGCGTACGCACGGTCCAGTACGGCTTGGTGCTTGCCGTCGAAACTGGAGTTGGTCAGGTTGACGCCGATATCTATGAGTTGCATGGTTCTACCTCAGGCCACAGGCCGTGAAGCATATCAGAGCTGTAGTTTTATAAGAAAAACCAAGAACTACAGACGGTTATGGTTGTCTTTGAATGCCGCAACAACGCAATGCCTTTTTCATTTCAGGGTGCATTGGCTGTATTGCGCTCTGTTTCCAGCGCTGAAATTCCCCCAATGGGGTGACCGATTGTCGGGTAATCCGATGCGGCGCGGGACTGTATTCTTTCCGGAGAACGGATGACGAGACCTACGTTATTGATTGCACTGTGCCTGTTGCTGTTGCCGCTCCCGGCAATGGCGCGATTGGCTGGGCCACTGCAAGTCGGGCAGCCAAGTCAGGTCCGCGATCTGGCGCAGATTCGCAGCAGTCAGGTGTTGCGTGTGCTGGTGAATCAAAGCCGCAACAGCTCCGGCGAAGTGCAGGGCCAGGACATCGGTGTTGAATACCATCGCCTGCGCGCTTTCGAGCAGTACCTGAATGCCAGCGCCCGCGACGGGCACGAAATCACTCTCAAGATCATTCCCAAGGCCAAGGACCAGTTACTCGGTGCGCTCATGCGTGGCGAAGGCGACTTGATGGCGCCGGGTGAGTTGCTGGACGTCAAGCCCAGCCATGCGGTGAGCCCGAGTGATCCTGTGGTCGATCGGGTACCGTTGTTGCTGGTCGGGAAGAAGGGCGAACGGCGTTTTACCCGGTTTGAACAACTGTCCGGGCGCACAGTGGCATTGACCACGGGCAGCGCGGCCGGTGAGTCCATCAGCCTGATCAATCAAAAACTCGCGCTGCGCAAATTGCCCCCGGTGAAGGTGGAGTGGGTCGACCCGAGCCTGGCGGTGGAGGATGTGCTGGAGATGGTGCAGGCCGGGATCTTTCATCTGACCATTGTCGAAAAGCCGATTGCCGAACGTTGGGCCACGCTGATGCCCAAGCTGCGCTTTGACCGCCAGGTGCTGATCAGCGAGCCGGCCGCGATGCGCTGGTTTGTACGCCGCGATGCCGCCATGTTGCACGCCAGTGTCGACAAGTTCCTGGCCAGTTATAAAGCCCCGTCCAATCAGGACCTGGCCTTTGAGAAGGTTTACCGTGGTTTGTACCGGGTGCATTACCCGTTGGCAAAAACGGACCGGCAAAAACTCGAAAAACTGCGCCCGGTGCTGCAAAAACATGCACGGCAACAGGGTATGGATTGGCTGAACCTGGCCGCGCTGGCTTTCAAAGAGTCTGCCCTGGACCCCGGTGCACGCGGTTCGGGTGGCGCGACGGGGCTGCTGCAAATTACCCCTTCGGCGGCGCAGCGGGTCGGGGTCAATGACATCAAGAATGTCGATAACAATGTGCAGGCCGGTGCCAAGTACTTATCGATGATTCGCCGTAAATTTTTTTCCAGCCCCAAACTCAATGAGCGTGAGCGCATGGCCTTTGTGCTGGCGGCTTACAACATGGGCCCTGAGCGGGTGCAGGCCATGCGCGCCGAGGCCAAGCGGCGGGGCTTGAACCCCAATCAGTGGTTTTTTCAGGTAGAGCGTATTGCCATGGAACAGATGGGCATGAGCGCCGTCAGCTATGTTAATAGCGTGAATAAATACTATTTGGCATTCGACCGCGAGCGCGACTCTTTGGAGCCGGCAGCAGGACGGGTAGCCTCTCGCAAATAATCGAATAATCGAATAATTCGATTGTAATGCGGGGTTTATTCGACTTTTAACATGATAAAAACTGATTAATATGGCGTCCATTCCCCCCCCTGATTTGAAGGAACGCACCATGAGCAAATTGATCAAGACTGTTCTCTCCACCCGTGCCGGCTACGGTTTGACCGTCCTGCGGGTGTTTGTCGGTATCATCTTTGCGGCCCACGGCTCGCAAAAGCTTTTTGGCTGGTTTGGTGGGGGCGGCCTGGCGGGCACCGCACAATGGATGGAAAGCATCGGTCTGGCACCGGGCACCTTGATGGCACTGTTGTCGGGCGGGACTGAGTTCTTTGGCGGGCTGGCCTTGATTATCGGTTTGCTGGCACGCCCGGCGGCCTTGGGCTTGTCGTTCACTTTGCTGGTGGCCATTTTCTCGGTGCATATTCACAACGGGCTGTTTATGGCCAACAACGGCTATGAATTTGCCCTGGCCTTGCTCGGCGGCACGCTGGCCGTATTGCTTGAAGGTGCTGGCAAACTCTCGGCTGATCGGGCCATCGCTGGCTAATCGCGAGCTTTTCGCAGGCCATAAAAAATCCGCAGCCCGGTACAAGGGCTGCGGATTTTTTGTGTGTGGCGGGTCAGCTTCAGAACATCAGCGCGTTGGTCATATCGCCCATGGGCGTTTGGCCGCGGGCTTTCATGGCATCGTCACGGTGTTTAAGGCCGTCGAGGGTTTCCAGTTGGTGCACGCGGGTGATCAAGCGCAGGACCGACGCCGTGTCATATACCGTGTGGTCGACCGTGCCTTTGCGCGCGAACGGTGACACGACCAACGCCGGGATGCGTGTGCCCGGGCCCCAGCGGTCGCCCTTGGGCGGCGCAACGTGGTCCCACCAGCCGCCGTTTTCGTCTACTGTCAGCACGATGACCATGTTTTCCCATTGCGGGCTGTTGCGCAGCACTTTGAGTACGCGGTCCAAATGCCGGTCGCCCGACGCCACGTCGGCATAACCGGCGTGCAGGTTGAGGTTGCCCTGAGGTTTGTAAAACGACACCGCCGGCAGCTTGCCGGCTTCGGCATCGGCGAGGAAGCGGTTGCTGCTGCTTTCGTCGCCCAGGCCGCCATCACGCAGGCGTTTGCTGCGTTCAGCCGGGTGTTCCGGGCCTTGGCGGGTGAAGTAATTGAACGGCTGGTGGTGGTACTGGAAGTTCGGGATCTTGGGGATGCCGCCGGAGTCTTTGTACTCGTCGAGCGTGGCTTGCCAGGCACCGGCGTACCAGGCCCAGTCGATGTTCTTTTTGCTCAGTTTGTCGCCAATGTGTTCATGGTTTTGCGGCACCAGCACGCTGGGCAGGTCGGGCTTGGAGTAGTCCGGGCGTTCTGGGTCACGAATCCAGGTCGGCCAGTAGGGCGGGGCCATGGTGTTGACTGCGTAGCCGTCAGGCGTGATAGCGCTGGGGCCAAACTGCGGGGCGCCGGTCATGGCGCTTTGGGGCGATTTATCCAATGGCTTGAGGCGCGTGCCTTTAGGGTCGTCGCCTTCCAGCGTGGCGATCTGGCTCTTGGCCACAGAGTTGGCGGCGTCCGGGTAAACCGGCACGGCGGCACTGATCAAGTACTGGTGGTTGAGGAACGAGCCGCCAAAAGCGCCCTGGAAGAAGTTGTCACACAGTACGAACTCACGGGCAACATCCCACAAGCGCAGGGAATATTGCGACTGCGCGTAGTGGCCCATGGGCAAACCACCGGAGTCGCCCCAGGCCACAAACTGGTCGTTTTTGCCGTCGTTGATTTGCATCTGGTTTTGATAAAACACGTGCCACAGGTCACGGGTCACCAGGCTCAACGGCAGGTCTTCCTGATTCGGGCCTTTAAGGGCGAATGGTGCGTTGGGCAGGTTTTCCTGGAACTGCACGCCTTGCGGGTACGTGACACCGTCAACCGTTTGCGGGCCTACCTGCAAGACGCCGCCCCAGGCCGGTGGCAGGGTGTTGAGCAGGCTGCCATCGCGGTCGCGCTGCTGATAGTCCGCAGGCTTGAGCGCCGACAAGGGTTTTTCGACGCCGGGGAAGTTGGCGAACAAGTTGTTGAAACTGCGGTTCTCGGCGTAAATCACCACGATGGTTTTCACCTGCTCGTGGAGTTTTTTGTCCAGCTCGGTCGGGGTCAGCGGTTCAGCTGTGACCGGGGTGTCATGCGGGGTGTTTGCGTACACATTCAAGGTCGCCGCACCGACACCGAGCGCGGCTGCACCGGCGAGGAAGCGACGGCGGCTGGCATCGGCAGGGAGTTGGGTGTCCTTGTCTTTTTCGTCGCTCATTACGGAGTCCTGTTAACTGTTACAAAACATTTTCGGCGGCAGCGTAACAAGGGATTATGACGGCGGGGTTTCAAATGATCGAATTCAACTTAGCGCAGATGCATTCTTCATCTAAGCGTGCATGAATTCATGGGGGCGTCTGGTACGGGGTTTTCGTGGCATATGATTCTTGACAGTTGTAACCGGCTTTATCTAGGATGTTTCTTGCGCCGATTTAAACAGCTACTTGCGGGGCGCCAGGGTGTCAAAAGACGCTCAAAATACCGCTAAAGCGCTGGTTCGGTGTTGCCTCTCACCTGCCACGCAGAACCTTGAGGCGGAGAACCGATACATGAGTCAACCACGTCCTTTCGTTCGTCTAGCGCCGATCACGGCCAATCAGACTTCGCGCAACCCAAAAATCCTCCTGGGCGGTAAACATCAGCCAACGCTGCTGCGTTATCTGGACGGCTGGCCGCGTCGCAAAGGGCAAACTTCAGCGTTTTTGATTCAGTTTGTTGAGGTCGGCGACGAGCTGACGCGTTTTGCCGCCGACAGTTTTGACCTGGCAGTGATTCAGTCGCCTTCAAGCGAAAATGCCGAGTTGGTCATTCGCAACCTTATACGCGTGTCACGCCAGGGTTTAATCACGTTGCGTTAATGAACAGGGTCGCCATCAGCTTTGCTTAACAGGTAAAGCTGAAACGGATCAAGTTTCAAACTGGTGATAAGACGACCATCCAAACTTCACGCACTGTTCAAAATTCGTGTTGGCCATCAGTTCTTCTGCCGTCGAGTAAGTCGAGCGAAACGGCAATGTTGGCACCCAATGCCCGCTAAACGGTGTAATGCAGTCTTTGTAGAGATAGGGCCCCTTGCCTGGTAGCCGTTTTATCTCAGCCTCAGTCCAGTCGGAGCTGTTTGTACTTGCTGTTGCGGGGGTGGTGACGAGCACGCTCAGTGAAAGTGCTACGAAGAGGCGGGTAAAAAGAGCCATTAATTTATTCCTTTAAATAATGTAAGTGGTTTGTAGTCCTCAGCTTAGTTTCGTGGGCTCAACGCTCAATGAGACAACTGCCACGCTGTTTGTAAGAAACGCCCCGGATAAACAGCGGTGCTGTTAATCAGGGGTACTCAATAGCCACGATATACACGCACTGTTCGCCGGTAGGCGTTTGTACCCGAACTTCGGCATCCAGCGCTTTGCCAATCAAGGCGCGGGCCAGGGGCGAGTCGATGCTGATCAGGCCCTGTTTAAGGTCCAGCTCATCGGGGCCGACGATGCGGTAGCGTGACTGTTTGCCGTCTTCATCTTCAATCGTGACCCAGGCGCCGAAATATACTTTGTTCGGGTCGCCGGGTTTTTCGCTGACCACTTTCAGGCTTTCGAGACGTTTGGTGAGAAAACGCACGCGGCTGTCGATCTCGCGCAGCATCTTTTTGCCGTAGGTGTATTCAGCGTTTTCCGAGCGATCGCCTTGTGCCGCTGCTTCGCTGACCGACTGCGTGACCTGTGGCCTGCGCACATGCCATAGCTCATGCAGTTCGGCGCGCATCCGCGCTTCACCTTCCGGGGTGATCAGCGCGGTGCCAGCAGGGCGGGGTGGTCGATAGCGGCTCATGGTCAATCCGTTGGCAGAGAAGGGCGCGAGTCTATCAGCCCTCGCGCAGCACTGTCAGCGGGCTGGCATTGAGGGCGCGGCGGGTGCCAAACACCCCGGCGCCGCCAACCATTACGGCGCCAAGCACCGGCAGCAACAACAGCCATGGGTGCGGGTGCCAGGGCAGGTCAAAGGCATAGCGGTACAGCACCAGGCTGACCAGTTCTGCGCCCAGCGCAGCCAGCAAGCCGCTGGTGGCACCGAGCAAACCGAACTCGATGTGCCTGGCCTTGATCAGCAGTTGGCGTTCGGCTCCCAATGCCCGCAGTAAGGCACCTTGGCGAATGCGCTCGTCGAGGGTGGATTGCAGGCCGGAAAACAGCACTGTCATCCCCGCCGCCAGAACGAACAACAGCACGTACTCAATGGCAATCGTGACTTGCGCCAGAATGCTGCGCAGCTGTTCGAGCAAGGCATCAATCGGCAGGATGGTCACCGCCGGGAAGCTGCGCGACAGCTCAATGATTTGCGTGTCGTGACCCGGGGCCAGGTAAAAACTGGTGAGGTAGGTGGTCGGCAAGTCTTGCAGGGTGCCGGGCTGGAAGATCATGAAAAAGTTGGGCTGGAAGTTGTCCCAGTTAATGCTGCGCAAACTGGTGACTTGCGCCTCGCGATTGACCCCGGCAACCGTAAACACCAGATGGTCGCCCAGCTTGAGTTTCAGGCTTTCAGCCACTTTGGCTTCAACTGACACCCCTGGCACGCCCTGTGGCGGTTGCGCCGACCACCACTGGCCAGCGGTCAGTTCGTTGCCTTCAGGCAGGTCGGCAGCCCAGGTCAGGCTCAGGTCGCGCTGTACGGCTTTGTCGCCGCTGGAGTCTTTGGTGACGATCTCTTGCACCGGCTCGCCATTGATGCTGATCAGGCGCCCCGGCACCACCGGGTAGATCGGCGCAGCGTGGGCCTGGAGTTCGTGCAGGCGGGCACCAAAGGTGTCCTTGTCGGTGGGCAAGATATTCAGTGCAAAGTAGTTGGGTGCATCTTTTGGCAACTGGCTTTGCCAGGTATCGAGCAGTTCGCCGCGCAACAAGGCAATCAGCGCCATCGACAGCAGGATCAAACCAAACGCCAGGGCCTGACCGGCTGCTGCCAGAGGCTGGCGCAGCAGTTGGCCCAAGCCCAGACGCCAAGGCAGGGAGGCACGGGCCAACCCACGGCGAAGGCCCTTGAGGCCCAGCAGCAACAGGCTGCCGAGTATCAGTGCGGCAATCACGCCGCCGCCGAGCAGGGCGAAGGTCAGCACCAAGTCCAGGCTCATGCGCCACATGATCAGGCCCAGTGCGAGCAAGGCGGCTCCGTACACCGTCCAGGTGCTGGCCGGGATTGGCAGAATGTCACGGCGCAAAACGCGCAGCGGCGGCACACGGCCCAGGGCGGCCAGTGGCGGCAGAGCGAAACCGGCCAGTGCAACCAGCCCGGTGCCCATGCCGGCCAGTGCGGGCATCACGCCGCCGGGCGGTACATCCGCAGGGAGCAAGTCGTGCAGCAAAGCGAACAACCCTAGTTGCGCCAGCCAGCCGAGCAGGGCGCCGGTTACGCTGGCCAGCAGCCCGAGCATCGCCAGTTGCAGGCTGAACAGCCAGAGTGTTTCGCGGCGGGACAAGCCCAGGCAGCGCAGCAGTGCGCTGGCATCAAAGCGCCGATTGGCAAAACGGGTTGCAGACAGGGCAACCGCCACCCCGGCGAGCAATACCGCTACCAGGCTGGCCATGTTCAGATAGCGTTCAGCCTTGCCGAGTGCGCCGCCGATTTGCTGGTTGCCATCACGCCCGTCGAGCAAGCGCTGGTTGGCTTCAAGGCCCGGCTGGATGACGTCACGGTAGGACTGTAGCGCCGGTGCTTCGCCGCGCCATAGCTCGCGGAAGCTGACCCGGCTGCCGGGCTGTACGATGCCGGTCGCTTGCAGGTCATCCAGATTGATCAGGACCCGTGGGGTCAGGCTGTAAAAGTTACCGGCACGGTCGGGTTCGTAGGTCAGAACACGGGTGATCTTGACGGTTTTTGAGCCGACATCAATGTCGTCACCGACCTTGAGATCCAATGCAGTCAACAGCCGCGGCTCAACCCAGGCTTGCCCGGACTTAGGCCCGCCGCCGGGTTGTTCTTCGCCGTAGGGCTGCGCCGCGCTTTTGAGTTGGCCGCGCAGGGGGTAGGCGTCATCGGCGGCTTTGATGCTGGACAGCTGAATACCGTTGTCTGTGGCAATTACGCTGGAAAACTCGACGATTTGCGCGTGTTTGAGTCCCAGTTCGTTGCCCACGCGAATTTGCTCTTCGCGAGCCGGTGAGCTGCCTTCGAGCACCAGGTCGGCCCCCAGAAACTCGGTGGCACGTAAAACCATCGCGCCGTTGAGGCGAGCGCCGAAGTAACCGATGGCGGTGCTGGCAGCGACCGCCACCAGTACGGCAAAAAACAGCACGCGCAATTCACCGGCGCGTGCATCACGCAGGAGTTGGCGCAGGGCGAGGCTGAGCAGACGGACCAGCGGCAAACGTGCCATCAAGGCTCCAGAGGGCCGACCAGATGGCCGGCGTCAAGACGGATCAGGCGTCGGCAGCGATGGGCCAGACGTTCGTCATGGGTCACCAGTACCAGTGTGGTGCCCTGTTCTTTGTTCAGCTCAAACAGCAGCTCGGTAATGCGCTCGCCCGTGTGGCTGTCGAGGTTACCGGTCGGTTCGTCGGCAAACAGCACGTCCGGGTTGGCGGCAAAGGCCCGTGCGATGGCAACGCGTTGCTGCTCACCGCCAGACAACTGGCGCGGAGAGTGGCTCAGGCGCTGGCCCAGGCCGACCCGTTCGAGCAAATGCCGCGCCTGTTCGCGGGCGTCTTTGCGGCCATCGAGCTCAAGCGGCAACATGACGTTTTCCAGTGCGTTGAGGCTGTCTAGCAATTGGAATGACTGGAATACGAAGCCAACGTGTTCGGCGCGCACGCGGGCCCGCTGATCTTCATCGAGGGTGCTGAGTGCATGTCCGGCCAGAATGACTTCACCCTGGCTCGGCAGGTCCAGGCCTGCGAGCAAGCCGAGCAGGGTGGATTTGCCGGAGCCGGAAGCGCCAACGATGGCCAGGCTGTCGCCTTTGCGCAGTTCCAGGCTTAAGGGGTGCAGGATGGTTAACTCGCCTTCCGCGCTGAGAACCACTTTGCTAAGGTTCTGCGCGGTGAGAATACTTTCGCCCATGGAGAATCCAATGCGTACGTGGTTTTTAAGTGCTGCTCTTGCCCTGATGTGTATAGCGCAGAATGCAGCTGCAGGAACAATCTTGATCGTCGGCGATAGTATCAGCGCGGCTTTAGGCCTGGATACCCGTCTGGGATGGGCTTCTTTGCTGCAGCAGCGGCTTAAGGAGCAAGGCTACGATGACCAGGTGGTCAATGCCTCGATCAGCGGCGACACCAGCGCAGGCGGGCTAGCGCGGTTACCGGCGTTGCTTGCGGAGCATAAACCGCAGGTGGTGATTATTGAGCTGGGCGCCAACGATGGGCTGCGCGGCCAGCCGCCAGCACAATTGAAACAAAATCTTGCCGCGATGGTCGACGACTCGCAAAAAGCAGGTGCCAAAGTGCTGCTGTTGGGCATGTTGTTGCCGCCCAATTATGGCCCGCGCTATACCGACGCTTTTGCCAAGGTCTACAGCGATCTGGGCAGCGAGAAAAAGGTCGCGCTGGTGCCGTTTTTCCTGGAGGGCGTCGGCGGGCATCCCGAGTTTATCCAGGCCGATGGCCTGCATCCGAAGGCCAATGCACAGGGCCGTTTGCTCGATAATGTGTGGCCAACCCTAAAACCACTGCTTTGATGCTTTTCTAGCGGCATGGTTTCGGCTAATGTGGCGCCCCCCCGATTTGGAGCCCCTGATGTCGCGTCCTGCCTGGTCTTTATATGCTTATCAACTGATCGAGCCCGATGAGCAGCTCGATTTGTTCGCCTGCCAGGAGGTACGGGTACATTTGGTCACGCGCCAATTGGAGCTGGGTGGCACGATTGACCGCACCCTGTGTGGTTCATTGCTGCCTGCGCAGCCGCGTTGGTCGGATGTCACGCGCAAGGTGTTTCAGGATCACCGGCTTTGCCCGCTGTGCCGGGCAATCATTGAGTCTCAGCGCCGCGGCACTGAGCCGATCTGGCCTGAATTACGCTTTGAGTTGTGATGTAACCTGTCTGAAACCTTAAGACTCAATACGACGCCTCCCGGCTTTTCGAGGTGGCGTGTACACTCTCTTTTTTGTCCCCTGTTGATTATGCGAAGGGTCTTCCGGATGTTCTCGCGCTTACCTGCTGTCACCCGTTATCTGTCAGTTGCCGCACTGTGTGTTGCGGGTCCCGTTCATGCGCTTGAATTTCCGCTGCCGCCACCGGGTGAAGACGTGGTCGGGCAGGTGCAAGTCATCAAGGGCAAATACGAAGACTCTTTCTCGGATCTTGGTAACCAGTACGAACTGGGCTACTCCGAAATGATTGCCGCCAACCCCGGTGTGGATGCCTGGCTGCCCGTCAAAAAGAACCTAGATGGCTCGATCGTTGACACCGATATTGTCTTGCCCACCCAGTTCATCCTGCCGCCGGGCAAGCGTGAAGGCATCGTGATCAACCTTGCCGAGTACCGCTTGTATTATTTCCCCAAGGATCAGAACAAGGTGTACACCTTTCCATTGGGGATCGGCCGTGAAGGCTGGGGCTCGCCTTTGGGCCTGACCAAGGTCACGGCCAAAACGCCAAACCCGACCTGGACGCCTCCCGCTTCGATCAAGGCCGAGCACGCAGCCAATGGTGACCCGCTGCCTAATGTTGTGCCAGCAGGGCCGGACAACCCGCTGGGGCCGTTCAAGTTCACCCTGGGCATGCCGGGTTACCTGATCCATGGTTCCAACGCCAAGTTCGGTATCGGCACGGGCACCAGCCACGGCTGTTTCCGCATGCTGAACAAAAACGTACTCGAGATGGCCAGTATGGTGCCGGTTGGCACGCCCGTTCGCATCATCAACGAACCGTACAAACTCGGTGTCAGTGGCGGCAAGGTTTTCCTTGAAGTGCACGAGCCGTTGAATGTCAAAGATGGCTCTTTGCTAGCCAAAAGTGACAAGTCGCATTTGACTCCGGAAGACCTGCAGAACAAGTACGCAGGCTTTATCAACTTCCTGCTTAAGCATAAAGACCTGGAAAAGGTCATCCAGATCGACAAAGACAAAGCGTTCCCTGTGGTCGGTGCCGAAACCGGCATACCTCAGGAGATTGGTGTCGCCAACACCACGGTGCCACAGGGCCAGTCGCTGGACTACGTTCAGTAACGTATCCAGGCACTTAAACAGCCGCCACGGTTAACGCCCTGGCGGTTTTTTATTGCCTGCTTAGTTGATAGCAGGCATAAAAAAAGCCGACCCATAAAAATGGGTCGGCTTCGATAATAATCCCGAAGGACTATTACTTGCGGCTAGCTTTTTCAAGCATACGCAGAGCACGTTCGTTAGCTTCATCAGCAGTCTGTTGTGCTTTTTGAGCAGCAGCCAGAGCTTCGTCAGCTTTGCGGTAGGCTTCGTCAGCACGAGCCTGGGAACGAGCTGCTGCGTCTTCAGTTGCAGTCAGACGGGCTTCAGTTTCTTTAGATACGCTGCTGCAACCGGTAGCCAGAACTGCGGCCAATGCCAGAGCAGAGAATTTCAGAACGTTGTTCATCGTGTTCCCCTTCAAGGACTTTCTAATTAAAGCTGCTCCTTCAACATGAGGAAACAGCCGGCGTACATACTACCCATTACTTGTAGTAAGTAAACTGACCTAGCGCAAGAACCAAAAAAAATATTTGGCAATCAATGCCAATGGGCTAGATTTAACAGATTGTGTCCGAGAAAACTGCCCGTCTTTGGTGGTCTTGAGCAAGCGGTTTGCAAATATAAAGACCGTGTGAAGTGACTTCAAGAGGGCGCCTGCGTCATAGATTAGTCTTTTGCGTGCGAGCACACACTGAGCATCAATTGCGAGAGCGACTATTCTTAATTTTGCCTGTCGGCGTGCCTGCCGTTGTCAGTGTGCCTGTTGCAGAAGCTGTTCCGGTTGCTGTGTAACGGCAATGACACAGGGCCAGTATCTGGGTTCCCTCGGCACAAAAACATGAGTAAGGTAGAGGTCACAGTCCAAGACCCGCGAGGAGTAATGATGAGCGAGGCGCTGTCCATCCACCATGACCAGGCAGGTCACCAGTTTGAGACCACTGTCGACGGTCACCGTGCCTACCTGACCTACATGGATTTGGGTAAGCAGACTCTGGATATTTACCGCACCTTTGTGCCCAACGCGTTGCGTGGGCGAGGCATTGCGGCCGCGTTGACCGAGCAGGCGCTCGATTACGCCGAGAAAATGGGCTACGAGGTGATTCCCTCTTGTTCCTACGTTGAACGCTATATGGAGCGCCACAAGCGTACTCAGGCTAAAACCTGAAATAGCATTCCATAAAAAACGCCGGGCTAGCCCGGCGTTTTTTATGTGCGCTGAAAAATCAGCCGCGAGCCCGCTTGGGCAAGACATCCTTGAGCTTGGCATGCATGCTGCGCAAGGTGTTTTCAGTGCTCGCCCAGTCGATGCAGGCATCGGTGATCGAGACACCGTACTGCAAATCTTCAAGGTTTTTAGGGATCGCCTGGCAGCCCCAGTTCAGGTGGCTTTCAACCATCAGGCCGATGATCGACTGGTTGCCTTCAAGGATCTGATTGGCCACGTTCTCCATCACCAGCGGTTGCAGTGCCGGGTCTTTGTTGGAGTTGGCGTGGCTGCAGTCGACCATGATGTTCGGAGTGATTTTAGCCTTGGTCAGGGCTTGCTCGCAGAGCGCCACGCTGACCGAGTCATAGTTCGGCTTACCGTTGCCACCGCGCAATACCACGTGGCCGTAGGCATTGCCTTTGGTAGTGACGATGGACACGCCGCCTTCCTGGTTGATGCCCAGGAAACGGTGCGGGCTCGACACTGACTGCAAGGCGTTGATCGCAACGGTCAGGCCGCCATCGGTGCCATTTTTAAAGCCGACAGCCGAAGACAGGCCTGAGGCCATTTCGCGGTGAGTTTGCGACTCGGTGGTACGCGCACCAATGGCAGACCAACTGATGAGGTCTTGCAGGTACTGTGGAGAAATCGGGTCAAGGGCTTCAGTGGCGGTTGGCAGGCCCATTTCGGCCAGGTCCAGAAGCAACTTACGGCCGATGTGCAAACCGTCTTCGATTTTGAACGAGTCGTCCAGGTACGGGTCGTTGATCAGGCCTTTCCAGCCCACGGTGGTGCGGGGTTTTTCGAAATAAACGCGCATGACCAGATACAGCGTGTCGCTGACTTCAGCCGCAAGTACCTTCAGGCGCTCAGCGTATTCATGAGCCGCCTTGAGGTCGTGGATCGAGCAAGGCCCGATGACAACGAACAGGCGATGGTCTTTGCCATCCAGGATGTTGCGAATGACCTCACGCCCTTTGTTCACGGTCTGCAGCGCTGTAGCGCTGAGAGGGATCTCGCGCTTGAGGCGTTCAGGTGTGATCAGGGTTTCGTTGGAGGCAACGTTAAGGTCGTCGATCGGTAAATCAGCCATCGTGTTACTCGTCAGGTCACGGGTGCCGGCCGCCAGCGATCCCCGTGCGGCGGAGCACAGCTTGATTGAGCGCATCGGGGAGCGGAACCTTAACGCGTTAAGCGGTTATTCGACAATGGGCACACAGCGGTTTAATCCAGCGCAGGTTGTGCCAGGGCCTGCTCCAGAGTTTCCTGGGAAAACTCTGGAGCGTGCAGGTTGACCCATTCCAGGGCCAGCGCATCCTTGTTTTCGAAGGGCAGGTTGAGTTGATTGCGCTGGCGGCAATAGTGTTCGATCTGACACACCTGCTCACCCATGCGCGCACCAAACAGGGTCTGATCATCGGTAAATGCCACACCGACGCGGTAGCCGTCGGCGTGTTTTTCACACCAGGCGATATAGCCCGGGTAGTGCGCGGTTTCACCCAGGGTGGGCATGTACATGTCAACCGCCGTGCCGCGCCTCCAGCCTCTGTCACTGTTGCACGCAACACCACCCAGGCTGATAGTGTTCAGCTTCTGGCGCGAAAGGGCAGGGTGCTTGCGAGGGGTGATCTGAACAGGAACATCATCTGGGTGAGGCAAAAAACGACCCATGTACACAGACTCCAAAGTGCCAGTATTTTGATCTTGTTAGCTGAGTATAGTGACTGAAATGGAACTGACAGACTTTGATGCGGACCAGCGCCTGCTGACACTGCCCGGCACGACCTTGCTGGTGTTCACCAGCACCGGGTGTTCGAGCTGCCGCACGGCGCGCAAAATGCTGCCCGAAATGCAGTTGCCCATTGATCAGCTGTGCTGGATTGACGCCGGTGACAACGGTGGCCTGGTTGAGCGTTACGAGATCTTCCACCTTCCTGCGTTGTTTGTCGTGCGTGACGGTGCTTTTTACGGTGAATTGAAGTCGCGCTTGAGTGAAGGGGAGCTGGCCCATCACATTAAACTGGCCTTGCTGCTTGAACCCGACGAACTGCCTTGAATCCTGTGGGACCTCAACTGTGCGTGTAAGTCATCGCGCGGGTCATTGAACTTGTCCGGGCGCTGCTAAGCTGAATTCATCTCGGCCATAACGCCTGTCGAGGAGGTCGCATGATTCGCTCGATACTGTTCGCCACTGACCTCGGTATTTATGCTCCGGTTGTGATGCAGCACGCTTTGGGGCTGGCCCGCAGTTTCAAGGCAGACTTGTATGTACTTCACGTTGTGGAGCCCATGGGGCTGTTCGCCGAATCGGTATTGCAAAGTTATCTGGATGAGCAGGCGTTGCAGGAACTGCAGCAGCAGGGCATGACCGCCATGCTGTCCAATATTGAGCAGCGCGTGTTCGACAGTCTTCAAGATGAACTGGGTGAAGGGGCGCAGGAGCTGGCCTTGATCCGCTCGGTCAAGGTGGTTCAGGGCGAGCCCGCCCACGTTATTCTGGAGGAGTCGCGAAAGCTGGGGGTTGACCTGGTGATCCTCGGCAGTCACGGCCAGTCTACTGGCGCAAACAGCCACTTGGGGCACAACGCAAGCCGCGTCGTAGAGCAGGCGCAGGTGCCGGTGTACCTGGTGCCGTTGGTGCAACGTCGGCGGCGCACCGACGGGTGAAGGCGACGAACTGCTAAAAACGATAAAAAAGTTCTAGATTTATTCTTCTGACCTTCCATATAGTTATATATCGCCGCCGATAGTCATGGCGCCTATTTGCTCTGAGGGATGCATATGAAGCTTCAACAACTGCGCTACATCTGGGAAGTGGCGCACCACGACCTCAACGTTTCAGCTACCGCTCAGAGTCTCTACACCTCACAGCCGGGGATCAGTAAACAGATCCGTTTGCTGGAAGACGAGTTGGGCGTTGAAGTATTTGCGCGCAGTGGCAAACACCTGACCCGCGTCACACCGGCGGGCGAGCGCATCATCACCACCGCTGGTGAAATCCTGCGCAAGGTCGAGAGCATCAAGCAGATCGCCCAAGAGTTTTCCAACGAGAAAAAAGGCACGTTGTCGATTGCCACCACGCACACTCAGGCGCGTTATGCCCTGCCGCCGGTCATCAGCAACTTTATCAAGCAATACCCGGACGTCGCCTTGCATATGCATCAGGGCTCGCCGATGCAAATTGCTGAAATGGCCGCTGATGGCACCGTCGATTTTGCCATTGCCACTGAAGCGCTGGAGCTGTTCGGCGATCTGGTAATGATGCCGTGCTACCGCTGGAACCGTTGCGTGGTCGTGCCGCAAGGCCACCCGCTGACCAAACTGCCGAAGCTGACCCTTGAAGCCTTGGCTGAATACCCGATCGTGACTTACGTCTTTGGTTTTACCGGCCGCTCCAAGCTCGATGAAGCCTTCAGCCATCGCGGCCTGACCCCAAAAGTGGTGTTTACCGCAGCTGACGCTGACGTGATCAAGACTTACGTGCGCCTGGGCCTGGGCGTCGGCATCGTGGCCAAGATGGCCGTGGACACCAACCTGGACAAAGACCTGGTGGTGCTGGATGCCAGCGAGCTGTTTGAATCGAGCATCACCAAGATTGGTTTCCGTCGCGGCACCTTCCTGCGCGGTTTCATGTGCGATTTCATTGAGAAATTTGCACCGCATCTGACCCGTGAAGTGATGGCCAAGGCCATTGCCTGCCATAACAAGCAGGAACTCGAAGACCTGTTTGAAGGGGTTGAACTGCCGGTTCATTGAGTGGACTGATCGGCCCACGGAAGGGCCAGTTGAGCCCATGACGGTGGTGGCTGCAAGCCATTACCGTCACTACCCCAGTAACGCACATGCTGCCATGAATACCTTGAAACTTGACGCGTGATTTCACGCTGGGCGAACAGCGCCCGGCCCACGCCAAGACAAGGATCTTTTCATGAGTACCCGCGCGCAAATTGCTTCTGTATTAATCCCGTCGTTAAGCCCCGCCTTCATCAGTGCCGATGATGCGGCGGTGTATGCCCATGAGCTCATTGCGGCCATCAAGAATGGCATTGTCTACGGCGGCTTTATACTCGTCAGGCAGAACCGCTATTACGCCACCTTGCCACATGCGGGTTCCAGCACGTCCTTTGACCCTGCCGACGTGCTGTCATTGTCTGATGAGGGATTATTCCTGCCGATTCAGGGCTACACCATTGAAGGGATGTATCACTCCAATACGTCCATTCAGCGGATGCCTTGGCAGGTGCACGAGGAAAGCGAGCTGCAAGACAACTTCTTTTCGATTCACGACCTCAATCAAGCCATTCGATACAAACACAATTACCCGCGCTTCTATTTGTCCTGCCCCGACAAGTGCGTGTTGAGCTACATCGCCAGTGGCTCGGACCTTGAGAAAGCCTTGTTGCCTTTGCTCTCGCGTAAACGTGCGCAATACCCCGGGACGTTTGAAAGAGCCTATGACCTGGGGTCGTTAATGCCCTCTGACCTGATTGGTTTGATCTGCCTGGCGGGGGAACTCAGCATTGTGCTGGCGGGGGCGCACTGGGATCGACGCACCCGGCTGGGCGCGAACTGGAAGGCTGATCAGCAGAAGGGGCGGACCTCGGTCGACAAGCCCGCACTGTGCTCCAGCGTGTACAGCGATGTACTGGATGCGGTTAAGGCTGTGCATGAGGGCATGCTCTTGCGCAAACACACGCAATTTGCCGGGTTTGTGCTCAAGCAGCTGGACGCTGAGGTCTATGTCTATACCCGGCCCTTGGAGACACCATTCTTTGAATTTGACCGGGATGTACTGTTCCCCAAGGACCCCAGCGGCGTGCCGGTAGTGCCCGAGGGTTACCGCATCGTCGGGGTCTACCTGTCAGGTGAAGAACCGGATGCGCTGTTGCATGACACTACCAACGAGTTGTTTGGTGATTTCTTTTCCCCCAGCGCGCTGCTGACCAGTTTATTGCTGGTGCGCGCAACGCCTGGCTGCGACGTCTTCTTTTGCGCGCGGGAGGGCGGCCTGCTGCGCTATCAGAGCGACGCGACAGAGTCAGAAGCAGAGCTGGTCACACTGTTGAGCCGCACTCACGCGACCGTGCCAGATATTGAAGCGAGCCTTTTCCCTTACGACCGTAATGCACAAAGCTACGTCCACCGAGTGGCTGAAGCAGGCACGCTGGAGGTCATGATGACTGACGAGGTATGGACACAAGAGGGAAGGATTGGCCCCGACTGGGCGCCGTTTGCCATGTCGCCAACACTGTAGGAGCGAGCTTGCCTCGCGATCTTTTAACGGTCAAAAGATCGCGAGACGAGCTCGCTCCTACAGTGTGTGGCGGGACGCGTTATTGCTCGGCGTTACGGCTGTGGCGGTACTCGCTGACCGAGTCATACACGGCTTTGCGCAGGCGGTTGATACCGCCAATCGGCCGGTGCTCTTCGATGCCGTGCCATGGGCTGAACGACAGGTTGTCACAGGCCAGATTCTGGCTCGGGGTGTCGAAGTCTTGCGGCGCTACGGTGATGCGCGCCACGGTTTTGAATGGCGCATCAGACGCCTTCCATTCAACACTGGTGTCTTCAATCGGCATGTAGCGGTTGGCATCCTGACGCTGAACCTGCAACACAAAACAGGCAGGCGTGCGGTCTGTGCTGAGCTGCTGAGTCAACGCACTGCGCAAGAAGTTCGGCAGATCCTGATTCTGTTTGGGCAGGCTGTAGGCCGGGCAGTTGTCAGCGTCCGGTGCCACTCTGAATTTGGCATTGGCCGTCCCGAACTTGTAAGGCGACACCGAGTAGTAGGTGGTCTGTGTCGGGCTGGCGGGTGCGGGTGCCAAGGTGGCCAGGGCAATAAACAAGTGCCGCACTTGCCAGCTGCGCGGATCCCAGGACGGGAAAAACGCCAGCACTTTTTTGCCGTCGGCCTGGGCCGCGATGTTCTGACGATACTCCGCCACATCACTGACAAAGAAGTTGGGATGGTTAAACATCACAAAATCCTGCTCGCCGCGCCCCTGCTGGCTGGGCAACAGTTGCGTACCCGGCACGTCCTGCAACTTGATCGCCATGCCGCGAGCGTCGCGGATGCTGTCAAATTGCGGGTAAGCGTTGCCGTTGGACAGGCGCATCACGGCTTGCCAGGTTTTGCCCGGCGCCGCAAACACGCCTTGGCGCAAGGCCGGGTCGAGATCATCGAGCACCTTGACCTCGGCTTTGACACAGCCATGCGCCTTGGCGTGGGCATCGCGCAGGTAGCGCGTGTTCTCGCGGTGCTGGTCGACGATTTTAATTGCCGTCTGGATCGTGTCTTGCGTCATCGCGGCTTCATCGGCCGGGATCTGCTCCTGGGCTGACACAGGACCGCGGTACTTCCAGGCATACCAGCCTGTTGTCAGCGCCCAGCCCAGCAGCCCCAGCACGATCAGGGCGAGCAACAGCTTGCCCAGCCAGGTGCCGAGTCGAAGCCATAAAGTGGTCAGCATGCAAACATCCTTTTAATCGTTATTCGTTGGGCAACTGGTGTTCGAGCGGGCCGCCGAGCACTTTCAGGTACTCGATCAAGGCCCAGCGCTCTTCAGGTTGCAGCAGGCGACCAATCACGCCGTTGCCCTGTGGTCCGGCCCGGAACTCATGGCCGCTGTTGTGGTTGCCACTGATGCGGGTGTCCAGCACAAAGCCGCCATCAAAGGCGTCTGTGCGGTAGCCCAAGTGGCGCGGGTCGTACTCAAAATTGCCGCGATAGAAGGTTTGCGCACGTTCTGACTGCGGCGACAACAGTTGATACACCGTCGGCACAGAGCCGTTGTGCAGGTAGGGCGCAGTGGCCCAGATGCCATCCAGCGGTCGAGCCTTGTAGGCGCGCAACTCCAGTACGCCAATCGGCAGGCCAAAGCCGTTGAGGCGTGCTTGCTCTTGCGGGCTGACGGCAGCGTCCTGGTAGGCGCGCTTTTCAACAAAGGCGGTGACATAGGCCAGGCCCTTGGCGACAGACAGCTGATGCATGTCCAGCGGCTGCTCGCTCTTGGGGAGGAGGTTGACGTTCATGCTGGCCAGCTCGGCCGGGTCCCACTGCAGAGCGCTGAGGTCGTAGCGATTGTCTGCGATGTTGGTGGCGGTATTGGGGTCGGTACCGATCACTTCGACCGGCAGCATTTTAAGATGCTTGACCAGACGGCCGTTTTCTTCAATCACTGCCGGCACGTGGCAGCCCGCGCAGTTCTCGGCAAAAAGACGGCGGCCTTTGGCGGCCAGTGGGCGGTCGATCTTGCCGAACAGCTCTTCGGGCCAAACGGGAGGTTTGAGTCGTTGCAGGGTTTCTTCAATCAGGTGCAAGTCGTTGACCCGCACGCTGGACGGGTAGCGCTGGTCGCCTTGCAGCGGCTGACCGTGGCTGTCGAAGAAGTTCAGGGTTGCGCCGACGCCCAAGGCTTCACCGATATTGCGTGCCATGGGCTGTTGGGCCGAGCCATTCCACTGCACCCAGTCGAACGTCCACATGTCCCACAGGTGCGGGTAGTCTACCGGTGCATTGGCCACTCGATAGTTGTCGGGCGAGATCGCGTCGCCGAAGCTGGCATTGGCAATCCGGCCAAAGGCATCGGTGCGCCCCGGGCCTTCGAGCGTCGGGTAAAGGCCGCGATGGGTGTCGTTCCAGGCCACGGCCAGAAAGGTGTCCAGCGAGGCCTTGAAGTCCTTGCGCAGTTGCTTGTGACCGGCTTCATAGTTGTCGCCCAGAACCGTGCGGGCAAAGCGCTCAAATTTCCAGGGGTTGTAATACGTGGCTGCCAGGCTTGCGACCAGCGCCTGGCCAAAGCTGCCGCCGCGCAGGGTCGGTACGCTGGAAGGCAGCACGTGTTGCGCCGGGCCACCGTCAATGCGCAGGGCCTGGCCTTTGTAACGCAGCTCGCCGGTGTGGCAGGCCGCGCAGGTGATGTCCAGATACTCAACGGGGCTGCCGGGGTTCTGATGGCGAGTGAAGCCAACGGGCAAGTTGGCCGGATTGGCGGCGCTGGCTTGTTGCTGAGGGTCGATCAAAAAGCCAAACCGCGCCAAATACTCAGGCGCAGCGAAGCGTTGCGTCGAGAAGGGCAGCTCAAGGGCACTGAACCAGTCGTAATGCAGGCCTTTCACTTGGGTGCCCTGGGGCGTGTAGTAATAAAGTTGCCGATCCGCCTCGCTCCATTGGTCCTGGTAGTGCACGTGCTGCGGCGCGGTGTAAGCAGGCAGTTTTGGGTTGGCGATGAAGTAGACAACCACACACAGCCCTAACACCAAGGCCACGCCAAGCCCTGACAGCACACGGTAAAACAATCGCAAAATAACGCTCCTTGTAGGAATTTTTTCAGTCTTATGCCTGAGCGAGCGGCTAGCATCAAGTGGCTATCGGTTTGATCGGGGAGGGGAGGGACAGGTTTGACAGCGTGCTTGAAGTGTTAGCAAAAGTTGCGGTAATTATGAATTGTGATTTAGACATGAACTTATCCGCGATTTGCCTCTCTCATGCCGGTAGCCATTGGTTGCGGCCGCCTGATAAGCTCGCGGCTTTATTCGATTGCCCATTTGGCGCATGAACAAGGAAATAGCATGAAACAGCATCGGTTGGCGGCAGCTGTGGCTCTGGTAAGCCTGGTACTGGCGGGTTGCGACTCGCAGACCAGCGTAGAGCTGAAAACCCCGGCACAAAAAGCCTCTTATGGCATTGGCCTGAACATGGGTAAAAGCCTGGCTCAAGAAGGCATGGATGATCTGGATTCCAAAGCCGTAGCCTTGGGCATCGAAGATGCCGTCGGCAAGAAAGAGCAAAAGCTTAAGGATGACGAACTGATCGAAGCGTTCGCTGCCCTGCAAAAACGCGCTGAAGAGCGCCTGGCCAAGATGAGCGACGAAGCCTCTGCCGCCGGTAAAAAATTCCTCGAAGAAAACGGCAAGAAAGCGGGTGTTGTCACTACTGCTTCTGGCCTGCAGTACGAAGTCATCAAAAAAGCCGATGGCCCACAGCCTAAGGCAACTGACGTGGTGACCGTTCACTACGAGGGCAAGCTGATTGACGGCAAGGTTTTCGACAGCTCGATCGAGCGCGGTAGCCCGATTGACCTGCCAGTCAGCGGCGTGATCCCGGGTTGGGTTGAAGGCCTGCAACTGATGCACGTGGGTGAAAAGTACAAGCTGTACATCCCTAGCGAACTGGCTTACGGCGCACAAAGCCCAAGCCCGGCGATTCCGGCCAACTCGGTGCTGGTATTCGACCTGGAACTGCTGGGCATCAAAGACCCTGCAAAACCAGAGGCCGATGCTGCCAAGTAAGCAGCCTCTGTTTTCACACAACGCCCCGTCCTGACGGGGCGTTGTCGTATCTGGGCCTGGCCCGGCTGTTTATCCCCCCCGACCAGCGGTTATTTGTCGCATCTGTTCTGATTGCTAGTAGTTGCTGACCAGCAAGTCAATGAATTTATGGGTTTTTTTATGTGTGTAAAAAATGCCCGATCTAAGCGCAGCCCTTATAGAACGTGGCTTTCAGAGCGAAAAATCTGCTCTGTTCACAAGGTTATCCACAATTTGTGTGGATAACATTTCGCGTTTATCGGGCTTATTCCTGCGGCGAAGGTGAACACGAGCAAGAAGATCAAAAACCCCAGAGACCTCAGCGGCTGTTAGGATTAAGCTTCTAAGGAAAATTCCGACTTGATCTGTCTAAAAATCTGACGGGGTTAGCAATGGATCTTCAAATCATCAAGCGCAATGGAGAACCCGAATATGCGGTTCTTTCGTGGCAGAGCTACCTGGCGCTACTCAAGGCTGCGGGTATAGATGCTCCGGTAGCGACAGCACTCATCCCTGATACTGAGCGACAGCCGCCTGAGCCTGTACAGGCGCTGCCAGGGCTCGATCAACTGCGTGGCCTGCGCGAGGGCAAGGGGTTGGCCCTGGAGGTGCTGGCACGCACGGTAGGCATTAGCCCGTCGTACCTGGGAATGATCGAAACCGGTGAACGTCTGCCGGATCTTGCCATTCGCCGCAGCCTGGCCTGGGAGTTGGGCGTTGCGGGCTGGAGGGAAGCCTCATGAACGTGCGCATCAGTCGTCAACACTGGGATGGGTTACTGGCTGAGCTTGATCAAGCGCGTCGACAGCGCCATTTAGTGACGTACCGGGCGTTGCTGGAGCGTTTGCAGTTGCCCAGCCCGGCCATGTTGACCCTCACCTCGGCGCTGGAGCATCTGGCGGCGATGGACGTGAAGGCGGAGCAGCCGTTACGCAGTTCGCTGGTGATCAGCCAAGGGGCGAGCCGTTTGCCCCGTACCGGTTTTTTTGAATGCGTGGGGCGTCTTGGGCGTTTTTCCGGGCCGCCAGATGGCGTCGCGGCAGCTTCCTGGCACGCCTCGGAAGTGGTTCGGGTGTTTGAACACAGTTACGAACACGAAGAAGCGTAAAGACAAAAAGGGCGGGCCGCATGAGGCGGCCCGCCCTTTTTTTACACCAAAACCCCGTAGGAGCGAGCTTGCCTCGCGATCTTTTAAACGTTCAAAAGATCGCGCGACACGTGAAAGTTACTTCTTCGCTGCCTGTGGGTTGAGCTTGAGGTAGTCCAGCAGGACGCGCCCGGTTTCACTCAGGTAAGCGTCGTCTTCTGGCTTGGTCTTTTCAGGCTCCACCGGCAAGGCGTCTTCGTCTTCTTTCTTCATTTCCTTGAGCGGTGCTTCGCCTTTGGCCTTGCGGCGGGCGTTTTCCATCACCAACTGCTGGGTATCGATGTCGGCGTGTTGTGCGCGACGGTCGGCCTCGTTCAGGCTCACGGTTTTCTCGGCCATCAGCTTGTCGGCCAGGGCCAGCTTGTCGCGGATAAAGATGAACTCGGCATCTTTAGCCACACGCGCATCGTGATCCGCTTTCAGTTGCGCAATAAACGGCTTGAATGGGTCAGCCGCAGGCTTGATCGCAGGGCGGATGGTGTCCCACGGCATGGCCTCAGGTAGTGCACTTTCACCGATTTCCTTGGTGTCGATAATCGACGGGAAGGCGACGTCTGGCAGTACGCCCTGATGCTGGGTGCTCTGCCCGGAAACCCGGTAGAACTTGGCCAGTGTCAGTTTCAGTTCGCCGTGGTTCAGCGGCTGAATGGTTTGCACCGTGCCCTTGCCGAACGTTTGGCCGCCGATAATCAGCGCGCGGTGGTAATCCTGCATGGCCCCGGCAAAAATCTCCGACGCCGATGCCGACAAGCGATTGACCAGCAGCGCCATCGGACCTTTGTAGAACGCCCCCGGGTTTTCGTCTTCAAGCACGTCGACTTTACCGTCAGCGTTGCGCACCAGAACCGTCGGGCCCTTGTCGATAAACAGGCTGGTCAGCTCGGTCGCTTCCTGCAACGAACCGCCACCGTTGTTGCGCAGGTCGATAATCACGCCATCGACTTTTTCATTCTGCAACTCGGTCAGCAGCTTTTTAACGTCACGGGTCGTGCTCTTGTAGTTCGGGTCACCGGCACGGTAGGCCTTGAAGTCCAGGTAGAACGCCGGGATCTCAATCACGCCCAGTTTGTAGTCTTTGCCATCCTGCTTGAGGTTGAGGATCGACTTTTTCGCCGCCTGCTCTTCAAGCTTCACCGCTTCACGGGTGATCGAGACAATCTTGCTGGTCTGGTCGTTAGGCGCATTGCTCGCCGGAATCACTTCCAGGCGCACCACAGAGCCTTTAGGGCCACGAATCAACTTGACCACTTCGTCCAGGCGCCAGCCGATCACGTCGACCATCTCTTTGTCGCCTTGGGCAACGCCGATGATCTTGTCAGCCGGAGCGACTTGCTTGGTCTTGTCGGCGGGGCCCGCCGGCACCAGGCGCACGATCTTTACCTGGTCGTTATCGCTCTGCAACACGGCGCCGATGCCTTCCAGCGACAGGCTCATGTTGATGTCGAAGTTTTCCGCGTTATCTGGCGACAGATAGTTGGTGTGCGGGTCGTAAGACATGGCGAAGGTGTTGATGTACGCCTGGAAGATGTCTTCGCTGCGGGTCTGGTCAAGACGGCTCAACTGGTTTTTGTAGCGCTTGGTCAGCAGTTCCTGAATTTTCGACGGCTCTTTGCCAGCGATTTTCAGGCGCAGGACTTCGTCCTTGAGACGTTTGCGCCACAGATCATTGAGTTCGGCTTCGGTCTTGAGCCACGGAGCGTCCTTGCGGTCGATCTGCAGGGTCTCTTTGGTGGTGAAGTCGAACGAGTCCACGCCTTTGTTCAGTTCGCCCAAGGCGAAGTCAAGACGCGACTTGACGCGATCCAGGTAGCGCTTGTAGATGGTGAAGCCGGGATTGAGATCGCCGCTCTTTAGGAAATCGTCAAACTGGAATTTCCATTTGTCGAATTCGGCGATATCACTGGCCAGAAAGTAACTGCGCGAAGGATCGAGCAGCTTCAGGTAGCTGTCATAGATGATCGCGGAACGTGCGTCATCCAGTGGCGGCTTGCTGTAATGATGGCGTTTGAGCAGCTCAACAACGTTAAGGCTGGCAATTACCTCATCACGATCGGGCTGAAGGTTATCCCAACTGTTAGCGGCGAACGTAGTGGCCGAAAACGGCAAAACGCCTAAGCCAATGAAGAGTGCGAGAGCGGTGCTAGGGAATAAATGCTTCATGCTGAGTCGACGCGGGGGCAATTGATAACGCATATTAGGCCGTCTTTGAAGTCGCCGGTTCCGTAAGAACCGGCCGCATAATGCAAGAAGCCCGGTGCAGCAGCACCGGGCTCAGTCCAGACTCACTATGGAGGCACTGTGAAAGCATTGCAAGGCGTTGAGGGACAAGTGAAGTGGGTTGAAGAACCGAGCCCACGTTGTGATGTAGGACAAATCCGAATTCGTGTGGCGGCAGCGGGCCTTAATCGCGCCGATCTTTTGCAAAGCCAAGGGTTGTATCCGCCGCCACCTGGCGCCAGCCAAATGTTGGGGCTGGAGTGTTCGGGCGTGGTCAGCGAAGTGGGGCCGGGGTCTTCCTGGCAAGTCGGAGACCGCGTGTGTGCGCTGTTGGCGGGCGGTGGCATGGCGCAAGAGGTTGTGGTTGATGGGCGCCATGCCTTGCCGGTGCCCGATGGGTTGTCGCTGATTGAGGCGGCCGCCTTGCCCGAGGTGTACAGCACTGCATGGCTTAATCTGTTCCAATTGGCGGCCCTGAAGCCGGGCGAAAAAGTGTTGCTGCATGCCGGAGCAAGTGGAGTTGGTTCAGCCGCTATTCAGCTGTGCAAAGCCTTTGGCAGCCCGTGCTGGGTGACGGTCGGTTCGGCCGAGCGTCTGGCCTATTGTGAGGCCTTGGGTGCCCAGGGTGGCGCAGTGCGCACCGAAGGGCTGGACAGCCTCAAGGCGCTGGGGCCGTTTGACGTGGTACTCGACCCGGTGGGCGCCAACTATGTGGAGTCCAACCTCAAGTTGTTGGCACTGGACGGGCGTTGGGTGTTGATTGGCTTGATGGGTGGACGCAAGGCCGAGCTAGATCTGGCCTTGGTGCTGGGCAAGCGCATCCAGTTGCTGGGGTCGACATTGCGTAGCCGCAGCGACCAGTTCAAGGCGGATTTGCTGAGTGATCTCAATCAGCAAGTGTGGCCGTTGTTTGCCGAAGGCCGCTTGAGCCCGCAGTTGGCCAAAACCTTCCCGATTGAAGAGGCCCAGGCGGCGTTTGCCGAATTAGCCAGCAATCAGGTGTCGGGCAAGCTGGTGCTGGTGATCGACGCGGCCCTGGTTTAAGTCATACACACAATGTGTAGGAGCGAGCTTGCTCGCGATCTTTTGATCTTGATCTAAAAGGCCCCATTAAACCACGCTGGCCGAACGCAGGTTTTGCGCAGTGGGTAACCCGGCAGGACGCCGGGTTAGCCGCGACACGGCCATGGATGGCCGATCGCGGCGGGCCTACGGAGCAAGGCCTGTGGTGAGGGCATGCCGAGCCAAAGCGAGGCACCGAGGGGTAGGGGCAAAAGCGTTTTGGTTACTTTGCCGCTTTTGCAAAGTGACGCGGCGTAAGGCCGGAACCCTAAGTGGCCGTTGCCGCAGCAACGGATATGTACTCAAGTCAAAAGCCCCCTCACCCTAGCCCTCTCCCGAAGGAGAGGGAACCGATTGGGGGATGCTGAAGATACTCGGCGGCCTGTTTGCTGCGCGACAGCGCGGCGTCGAAGACGGGGCGGCCCCTCCTACGGTTTTCCCGTTTTACTTCCAGTGATGAATCGGCCAGCCGGCCTTTTCAGCGTGTGCACGCAATACCGGGTCCGGGTTGACCACATGCGGGTGATCCACTTTGAGCAGCAACGGCAAGTCGTTGCGTGAGTCGGAATAAAAACTCGCGCCCTCAAGGTTTTCTTCTTGCTCGTCCAGCCATTCCAGCAGGCGCGTGATCTTGCCTTCGCGGTAGGTCAGGGTGCCCACGGTGTTGCCGGTGTACGCACCGTGTGCGACTTCCAGTTCAATACCCAGCACTTCATCAATGCCCAAACGCTCGGCAATGGGTCTGACCAAATGCACGCCCGACGCCGAAATAATCAAAATGCGATCGCCGGCCTTGCGGTGAGCGGCCACGGTTTTGGTCGCGTCACTGAAAATGATCGGTTCGATAAAGTCTTCAACCCATGGGCCGACCAAGTGATCGATTTCTTCAGGGGTACGCCCGATCAAGGGCTCCAGGCTGAAGGCCATGTAGTCTTCCATCTTCAACTCGCCTTGGCTGTAGGCGTGCATCAGTTCGTTATTGCGCTTTAAAAACGCCTGCGGATCGACCCAGCCGAGGCGGCCCATTTGCTCGCTCCACAGGGTGGCGCAGTCGCCATGAATCAACGTTTCATCCAGGTCAAAAATTGCCAGGGCCATCAGTGCAACTCCCTTTTCATAGTGCTCAAAAGCATCAGGCTACCTCACATAAGGCGCTGGAATCGATGGTCAACGCCACGCGCTGACCATCCGCGTACAGGTCGGCCGCAGAGCGGTTGAGCACGTCAACGATCAACTCCACACCACGGACTTCGACCCGATAGCGGATCACGTTGCCCAGCAGGCTGTGGTTGCGGATCAGTGTGTCGGCCTCTCCGTGCAGGCTCAAGCCCAGGGTTTCCGGGCGTATGGCGATGCGGCTGGTGACCGGGCGCTGCAATAAACGGCTGGCGGTGTCGGCGTCCAGCAGGTTGTAGTTGCCAATAAAACTCGCGGCAAACACGTCCACCGGGGCGACATAGAGGCTTTCGGCATTGCCACTCTGGACGATCCGTCCCTTGTTCATCAGGAAGATGCGATCACTCATGGTCAGCGCTTCTTCCTGATCGTGGGTAACGAAAATCGTGGTCAGCCCCAGCTCGCGCTGAATCTGCCGGATCTGCTCGCGCAAATGCTTGCGGATACGGGCGTCCAGTGCTGACAACGGTTCGTCCAGCAGCAACAGGCGTGGGCGCGTCACCAGTGAGCGGGCCAGCGCCACACGCTGGCATTGACCGCCCGACAGTTGGTGCGGGTAGCGCTTGGCAAAGTCATTGAGCTCGACCAGTTGCAGCACCTCAGCCACGCGTTTTTGGCTGTCATTGGCGTTGACCTTTTGCATGCGCAGGCCAAACGCGACGTTTTGCTCAACGGTCATGTTGGGGAACAGCGCGTAGCTCTGAAACACCATGCCAATCCCGCGTTTTTGCGGGTTGAGCGGGACGATGTCCTGGCCATCGAGGAGGATCTTGCCGTCATCCACCGGCGTCAGCCCGGCAATGCAGCGCAACAGCGTTGACTTGCCGCAGCCAGACGGGCCGAGCAGGGTGACGAACTCGCCCTTGCTGATGGTGAAATTGATGTCGCTGAAGACCGGCGTGCCGGAGTAGGTTTTTTGCAGGTGTTCGACGCTGACAAAACTCATTGGCTTTTGTCCTTGTTCAGGAAGGTGGCAACCCAAGTCAGCACCAGTACAAAAAGGAAGTACGAGATCACCAGCGCGCTGGTGAAATGGCCGCTGCTGTTACGCATGTTATTGAGGAACACCTGCAAGGTTTCGTAGCGGGTGCCGACCAGGATGTTGGCAAACACAAACTCGCCAAACAGGAACGAAAACGACAGCAGCAACGCCACCAGCAAGCCTTTGCGCAAGTTCGGCAACACCACCAGAAACGCCGCCTGCCAGGTGCTGGCGCCCAGCAGTTGAGCGGCGTCCATCAGGTCGTGCAGGTTGATGGCTTGCAGGTTGTTGGTGATGGCCCTGTACATAAAGGGCAGGGCCACGGTGAAGTAGCAACCGATCAGGATCCACGGCGTACCGACCATGGCCATCGGCCCCGAGCCGTACAGTTGCAGCAGGCCCACCGATGACACCACCGGCGGTACCGCAAACGGCAGCAGGATAAGGATGTTCATCAGCGCGTCGAGCTTGGGGAAGTGGTAATGCACCACAAACAGCAGCGGCAGAATCAACACCACCGACAGCAGCAAAGACCCGAAGCAGATCAACAGTGAATGGCCGAATGCGGTCAAAAAGCGCGGGTCGCTCCACAGTTGTAGGTACCACTTGAAGGTAAAGCCGCTGGGCAACACGGTGGCGGACCAACTGCTGGCGATCGAGTACACAAACGTGCCCAGCAGCGGCAACAGCAAAATAATAAACAGCAGGTAAACCACCGTGCGGTGATAAACGCTGGCGGTCCCGGTTTCAGCGCGCGACATGGTAGCTCCTCTTTAACAGCCACTGATGCACCAGCGTCACCAGGGTCATCAACCCCACCAAAATCACCGCCAGCGCACTGGCCATGTTCGGGTCCAGGCTGATATCACCCGACACCATCGCGGCAATGCGGATAGGCAATACGTTGAAGTTGCCGGTGGTCAGTGCATACACCGTGGCGTAGGCGCCGAGGGCGTTGGCCAGCAGGATCACAAAGGTGCCTAGCAGCGCCGGTGTGAGGACCGGCAGGCCGATAAAGCGCCAGAACTGCCAGCTGTTGGCGCCCAGCAATGACGCTGACTCGCGCCAGTCTTCACGCAGGGCATCAAAGGCCGGGTACAGCAGCAGAACGCCCAGCGGGATCTGGAAGTAGGTGTACAGAATAATCAGGCCGGTTTTGGAGTAGAGGTTGAAGTCCTCGATGATCCCCGCCTGTTTCAGCATGATCGTGATACTGCCGTTGAACCCCAGCAGGATGATGAAGGCAAACGCCAGCGGCACCCCGGAGAAGTTGCTGGTCATGTTGGCGAAGGCGTTGACGAAGTTGCGCAGCTTTGAGTCGACTTTATGCAGCGAGTAGCTGCCGAGCACGGCAATCACGATGCCGAACAGGCTGGACCAGAAACTGATCTCCAGGCTGTGCTGGATGGCCTGTAAATAGAACTTCGAGGCGAAGATCTTGCTGAAGTTGTCCAGGCCCCAGCCGGTGTCTTCTGATTGCAGGCTGTGTACCAGCACCCACAGCAGCGGGGCAATCTGGAACACGATAAAGACAATTGCAAAGGGCGCGAGGCACAACAATGCCAGCCATTTACCACGGGTCATGGCGCGGGTCTCAATAAGGTCTGGCACAGCGGTTTGTCATGGGCGACGCCCAGCAATTGGCAAATCGTGCCGCACAGTTCGGTTTGTTTAGGGGTGGCCTGAGGGTCCAGGCTAAAGGCGTCGCCAAGTACAAACAGCGGCACTTCACGCTCTTCGGGCAACAGGCCATTGTGCGAGCGGTCGTTGTTCATGCCGTGGTCGGCGGTCACCAGCACCTGGTAGCCCGCGTCCAGCCAGCCTTGCAGGTAGTCGGCCAACACAATGTCGGCAGAACGCGCGCTGTTGCGGTACTGCGAGCTGTCGAGGCCGTGCTTGTGGCCGGCATCGTCGATGTTCATCGGGTGCACCAGCAAAAAGTCCGGCGCATGGCGCAGGCGCAGGCTTTCGGCATCGGCAAACAAGTGGGAATCGGGGTAGTGATCGTTCCAGTAAAAATGCCCGTGCTGGATGGGCAGGTCACTGTCTTCGGTGTGGCGGTCACGGGCCGCGATAAAAGGCGAGCGGTTATACAGTTCGCTGACCCAGTGGTAAGCCGCGGCGGCGGTGCTCAAACCTGCTTCGCGGGCGTAATGGAACACGCTGCGCTGGTGAGACAGGCGCGACACATTGTTATGCACAATGCCGCTTTCAATCGGCGGGACACCCGTGAGGATGCACTCGTAAAGAGGGCGCGACAGCGCTGGCAATTCACAGGTGAGCTTGTACAGCGTGGCGCGTCCTGCGCTGACATACGCCTGCAAATGCCCCATGGCATGGCGGGCAACATCATGATTGAGTCCGTCGAGTACCACCAAAATGACCTTGTGTTTCATGTACTGCGACTCCGCAGGTAAAGCACAGAATCTGTAGGAGCGAGCTTGCCTCGCGATCTTTTAAACGATCAAAAGATCGCGAGACGAGCTCGCTCCTACAGGGGGAGGTTCAACTGTTTACTGCATGTTGATGATGACTTCTTCCTGCCATTTCTGAGGCAGGGCCTTCGCGGTTTTTTCCCATGCGTCGGCGTCTTTGATCGGCGTCACGTTCTTGTACTGCTCGTTAGGCAGCAGCTTGGCCTTAACGTCGTCTGGCAGGGTCAGGTGTTCGGCACGGATCGGGCGGGCGTTGCCACGCGCCAGGTTGGTTTGGCCGGCATCGCTGAAGATGTATTCGCGGGTCAGTTTGGCGGCGTTCGGGTGCTTGGCGTATTTGTTGATGATGGTGGTGTAACCCGAAATTACCGAGCCGTCCGACGGGATCAGCACCACGTAGTCATCCGGGTTGGCCATTTTGGCTTTGTAGCTCAGGCCGTTGAAGTCCCAGACCACGCCCACTTCAACTTCGCCTTTTTCCAGGGTGGCGATGGTCGGGTTTGCCAGTGAAAGTCGGCCTTGCTTGGCGATATCAGCAAACATCAACAAGGCGGGCTGAATGTTCTTTTCATCACCGTGGTTGGCATAGGCTGCGGCCAGAACACCGTTGGAAGCTTGCGCGGCGGTGCTCACGTCACCGATCGAGACCTTGTATTTACCGGATTTGAGGTCAGACCATTTGGTTGGCACTTCGGAGCCGTGCAGCAGCTTTTTGTTCACGATAAATGCGATGGTGCCGGTGTAGGCCAATGCCCAGTTACCGTCTTTGTCTTTGGCCCAGGCCGGGATCTGTTCCCAGGTGGTGGGTTTGTAAGGTTGGGTCACGCCTTTGGCTACGGCGATGGGGCCGAAGGCGGCACCGACGTCACCGATATCAGCGCTGGCGTTGTCTTTTTCGGCGGCAAACTTGGCCACCTCCTGTGCCGAACTCATGTCGGTGTCGACATGCTTGAGGCCATACAGTTTATTCAGGTCTTCCCACGTGCCTTTCCAGTTGGCCCAGTCATCGGGCATGCCGACACTGTTCACGGCGCCCTCTGCCTTGGCGGCAGTTTCGAGGGCTTTTAAATCGACATCGGCGGCCATGGCTGAGGTGCAAAGGGCGATGCTGGTGCCTAACAGTGATGCCAGAAAAAACTGTTTCATCTGAAGCTCCTGTGGGGGTGTTCACGCTGGTTTTTTTAGAGTTTTGCAGTGGGTTGGTCTAGGTCAGCAATACCTGAGCCAATTTAAGGGGTCTGCATGACACTTTAATGTCGGCATTGGTTGTGCAAGCACTTTTACAGGCCCGCCAAGTGCCGTGAGCTAAGCGTAGACCATGGTCAAGGCCCCGGCGGGTGTGGGCTTGAGGGTTAAAACATGTGTCAGTGTCATCGAACAGTCATCTGCACTGCCTAGGCTGGCACCCTCAAGAGTTAAGTGTTTTGCAGGCCGAGCCTGCCCACATTTGGTGCTGGACTAGTCCAGATAGGTAACGTTGATGCGTGAAGGTGCACCCAAAGCGGTGACAGCCATTGGTTTGGCCCTGCAAGAGCAAATCGAACATGGCTTGCTAACCTGTGGCAGCCAATTACCGGCTGAAAGAAAACTCAGTGAACTGTTCGCGACCACCCGTATCACGGTGCGTGAAGCGTTGTTGCAACTGGAAGCGCAAGGCGTGGTGTATCGCGAGGAGCGGCGCGGCTGGTTTATTTCGCCGCCGCGTCTGGCCTACAACCTCATGCAGCGCAGCCACTTTCACGCGATGGTCAGCGCCCAAGGAAGAGTGCCGACCACCGAGGTGATTTCGGCACGCTTGCAGCCGGCGTCGGCCGCCGTGTGCGCACGTTTGCAGTTACCGGCGTTTTCCAGCGTGATCCAGATCTGCCGGGCGCGGCGCATTGATGGGCGTTTGGTGCTGTATGTCGAGCATTACCTCAACCCGCAATATTTTCCGCAGATTCTGGACTTTGACCTCACGCAATCGATCACTGAGCTGTATGCGCGGCACTACGATTTGCATTACGGGCGAGTGCGTTTTGAGATCGTGCCGACCGCCTTGCCCGCCGAAGCGGCAGCAACGCTTAAAGTGTCGACGGGCAGCCCGGGGTTGAGGATCGAGCGCATCAACTACGACCAGCACGAGCGGCTGATCGACTGTGACATTGAGTATTGGCGACATGACGCGATCCACGTGGGTGTGGATGTGCTGGAGCGTTAGGCCTGAGGCTTGCCTCGCGAGCTTTTTAAAAGATCAAAAGATCGCGAGGCGAGCTCGCTCCTACAGGGGAGTGGTTACTCCTTCTGCAACGTTCCGCTACCTGCTGTTACTACCTGCACGCTCAGGCGCGGTGTCGCGAGGTCAAGGCCGGCCTCATCCAGATGGCGCTTGAGCGACAGGTTGAACGCCCGTGACACTTCCCATTGTTTGATCGGCGCGGTTTTGAAGCGTGCGCGCAAAATCGCGCTGCCCGACTCGAAACTTTCAACCCCTTGAATCTCCAGCGGCGACCAGATGTTGCGGCGCTGCAACGGGTCGGTGCGCATCTTTTGTCCCACCTCGCGCATCAGCTTGATGGCGTCGTCGATTTCCATGTTGTACGGGATCGCCACGCGGAAGATCGCGTAACCGAACTCGCGGGAATAGTTTTTGATGCTTTTGATTTCACTGAACGGAATGGTGTGCACGATGCCGTCAATGTCACGCAGGCGCACGGTACGAATCGTCAGGCCTTCGACGGTGCCCAGGTGGCCACCGACATCCACGTAATCATCGATGGCCAGCGAGTCTTCAATGATGATGAACAAGCCGGTAATCAGGTCGGCAACCAACGACTGTGCACCAAAACCAATAGCCAGACCGATCACACCGGCACCGGCCAGCAGTGGCGTGACGTTCATGCCCATGTTCGCCAGTGCGACGATCAGCGCAATGATGAAAATGGCCGCAAACAGTACGTTGCGAATCAACGGCATCATGGTTTGCGCGCGGGCGTTGGCCAGGCCTTTGCGCGAACGGGTCAGGGCGTGGTGGATGGCGGTATCGGCGAGAATCCAGATCAGCCACGCAAACAGTAACGTCCCCGCCAGGCCGAACAGCTTGACGCTGATTTCATGGCCTTCACCCTCGGTGAAACCGATCAGCGAGAGGCCCCACACGCGCAACCCCAACTCGATGAACACCAGCCACACAATCAAGTGCGCCAGGGTGTAGACAAAACTCTTGAGCCGTTCCGAATACAGCGCGTGGCGCTTGGGCCCGCGTTGGGGCTTTTGCGCATGGCGGCGCACCAGCCCGTTAATCACCATGCACAGCACCACCAGCACGGCGCAGATCAGCGACTGGCGCAGCGCGGTGCTGGTATCGCCCGCTGACAAGAAGGTGGCGAACAATGAGATGCCCACCAGAATCAGCGCGGCGATGTACCAGTAAGTACCGAGGGTCTCGATGCTGTCGCTCAGGGCGCGGCGGGTGAGGCGGCGTGACAGCGGCTGGTTACGGATAAGGTGAGCGATGGGGCGGCGGAAGCGGATGATAAACAGCCCGGTCGATAGCGCCGCCATCACGTTCGCAAACGTGGCCACGGTATGCGCCAGGTGCACGCCCAGGGAGGCGACCATGCGCGGGTCGCTGAGCGCTTCGCCGAAGGCGGCAAAGCTGCCGATCCACCACAGCGGGCGGAAGGCCTGATGCCGCAGAATATGCAGGGCGCGATGACGGTGCGGGCCATCGAGCAATGAAAACAGAATTACACAGGTGGCCGAGAAGCAAGTGCCGATCACCAGGGCGTAAGCCAGCGCCATGGCCAGGTCTTTGCCCAGCGACGATGGCAAGGCGTAACTCATGTACACCGTGATCACCAGCGCCACCAGCCAGGGGCCGAGCTTGCGCAAGGCAAAGCGCAGCATGTCGACGGCTTTAGGGTGCTGCGGCAGTTCTTCGCTCAGGCCAAAGCGCAAGCGCACGCGGTGGCTGACCCAAATCAGCAGTGAAGCCAGCAGGCTCCAGATCATGATGATCAGCGCAAAGGCAAAGATGATGGGCACCCATTCCTTGGCGGGCAGCATCAAGGCCACCAGTTCATCTTTGGCCTGGCCGATTTCTTCGCTCCAGCGCGAGGTGGGGCTGTCGTTGCCCGAGAACTGTTTTTCGAGATCGGCGAGGGTGCTGCCGATCAAACCCAGCACGCCGATTTCAGCTTCGGGCTGGGCTTTTTTGGTGGCATCGCGAAGCTTTTTAAGGTCTGCCAGCAACTTGCTGCGTTGCTGGTCGTTCTCAAGGTTTTTGATCACCTCGTCCAGCGACTGGCCCAAAGGTTCGGTGGGTTGAGTTTGGGTTTTATCCGAACTGGGGAGCAGGCTGGTGATGCCCACAGCCTGGGCCGAAGCGAGCGGCAGCAAGGTCAGCAGACAAATCAGCAGCCAATAGGGCCGGGCAAAGAGACGAAGAAACACTAGGCGATCACCCTCGAGAAGTACGGATCGGACGAGTGTACGCTAGGCCCCGCGATCATTCATTTCTTGTCATACATAAAATAAGTGATCGCGGATGCGGTGCTATTTATTGATTCAGTTTGGCGAGAATTTTAAAAACGATGGTGCCGAAGATCAGCAACATGCCAAACCAGATCGACAGTACGCCGGGTTTACTGTCGCGAAAGTTGAAGCCAATGGTGAGTAGCAACATACCAATCACAATGGGGATCAACATGGAATTAAAGGCGGATATTTCGAGCATGTTCTGGACCTGAAGAAGTTAATCACCCAAGTCTAGGTGGCTTTACGCAGAAGTGGGGTGATGTGTATCAAAAATGAATCGCCCGGGCACTCTTAACTGTGTAAGAGCGAGCTTGCCTCGAGATCTTTTTTAAGATCAAAAGATCGCGAGGCAAGCTCGCTCCTACACAGGTTGGGTGTTTTACGGGAGTTCGTTGCTGGCGTAGAACGCGCTCAATACTTTGACCAGGTGCGCCAGGTCGTGGCTACCGGCCAGCTCACGGATGGAGTGCATGGCGAAGGTCGGCAAGCCGATGTCTACCGTGCGCACACCCAGGTGGCTGGCGGTGATCGGGCCAATGGTCGAGCCACAGCCCATGTCGCTGCGCACCACAAAACTTTGCACCGGCACTTCAACCGCCATGCACAGATGGCGGAAGAACCCCGCGGTTTCACTGTTGGTGGCGTAACGCTGGTTGCTGTTGACCTTGATCACCGGCCCGGCATTGAGTTTGGGGCCGTGGTTGGCGTCGTGCTTGTCGGCGTAGTTGGGGTGCACGCCGTGGGCGTTGTCGGCCGAGACCAGCAGCGACTTCTGAATAGTGCGCACAAACTCGTCGCCTTCAGGCAGTACGCGCTGGAGGATCTGCTCCAGCATCGGGCCGTCCGCGCCGCACGCTGAACACGAGCCGACTTCTTCATGGTCATTGGCCACGAACAGGCAGGTTTCGTCGGTGTCGGTGTTCAACAGCGCTTGCAGGCCGGCGTAGCATGACAGCAGGTTGTCGAGGCGCGCACCGGCAATAAAATCACCGTTGAGGCCGATCACTGCAGCGCTTTGGGTGTCGTAGAAGCTCAGCTCATAGTCGAGCACCACGTCGGCGTTCAGGCCGTGTTCGCGGGCCAGTTGGTCGGTGAGCAGGGCGCGGAAATCCACGCGCTCATCGCCTGCAACCTGCGCCAGAATCGGTGGCAGTTCGGTTTGCGGGTTAATCGCCCAGCCTTCGTTGGCCGTGCGATTGAGGTGAATCGCCAGGTTGGGGATGGTCGCAATCGGCGCGCGGAAGTCGATCAACTGGCTCTCGACCTTGCCGTCGCGGCGGAACGTCACGCGCCCGGCCAGCGACAGGTCGCGGTCAAACCAGGGGGCCAGCAAGGCGCCGCCGTAGACTTCCACGCCCAACTGCCAAAAACCCTGGCGTTGCAGCTCGGGCTGAGGCTTGACCCGCAGGCAGGGGCTGTCTGTGTGAGCGCCGACCATGCGGATGCCGCCTTGCAGGGGCGAGTGACGGCCCAGCTTGAAAGCGACGATGGAGGAGTCATTACGGGTGACGTAATAGCGGCCATTGGCTTCGGTGTACCACGTGTCGCGCTCGTCGAGGCGCTGGTAACCGGCGGCTTCCAGGCGTTGAACAAGGCTGGCGGTGGCATGGAACGGGGTAGGGGAGGCCTTGAGAAAGTCGATCAGGCCTTGGTTCAACTCTTCGCGCATAAGTTACTCCAGACAGCAAGGCCGCGAGTTTAGCGCATTGACTACAAAATTTGACCAGCAAAAACGTGCAAACCCTTTGTAGGAGCGAGCTTGCCTCGCGATCTTTTAAAGATCAAAAGATCGCGAGGCAAGCTCGCTCCTACAGGGCGTGAAGCTGTTAAAACGGGGCGGGGCACTCGAAGCGCAGGCGTTCGCCGGTCTGCGGGTGGGTGAAGCTGAGCATGCTGGCGTGCAGGCACAAACGCGGGTAGGCCGCCAATGCCTGCGGGTGCGCGTACAGGCCATCGCCCAGCAGCGGGTGGCCGATGGACAGCATGTGCACGCGCAACTGGTGCGAGCGCCCGGTAATCGGTGTCAGTTCAACCCGGCAGTAATCGCCGCAACGCTCCAGCACTTTCCAGAAGGTCAGCGCGTTTTTACCGAATTCATGGTCGACCACATGCCGAGGTTTTGTCGGCGGGTCGTAGCGCAGGGGCAGGTCGATGCTGCCACTGTCCAGCTCCGGTTGGCCCCAGGCCAGCGCGGTGTAGGCCTTTTCAGTTTCGCGGTCGTGAAACTGGCGCGACAACTCGCGGTGCGTGTCGGCATCGCGGGCCAGCAGGATGATCCCTGACGTTTCCCAGTCCAGGCGGTGCACGATGCGGGCTTCGGGGTAGCCGTTTTCTTGCAGGCGGGTGATCAGGCAGTCTTTGTTGTCTTCGGCGCGGCCCGGCACCGACAGCAGCAAGGTCGGCTTGTTGACCACCAGAACGCCTGCGTCCTGATGGATGATGTGAATATTCGACAACGGCATTAAAACAGCCTCTTAACAAACGCCAACGGCGGCTTGGAGATCCCCCTGTGCAGAGAAACCTCCAAGCCGCCGTGGTATCAGCCGGATCGATTAACGATCTGGCAGGGTGATGTTGAGTTCCAGAATCGAGCAGCTACCCTCGTTTTCAAGGGCGATCTGTACTTGATCATCGCCGATGTTGACGTATTTGCGGATCACCTCAACCAGCTCTTTTTGCAGGGCTGGCAGGTAGTCCGGGGTACTGCGTTGGCCGCGTTCGTGCGCCACGATGATCTGTAGACGCTCTTTCGCGACCGACGCGGTGGTTGGCGTTTTGCGGGTACGAAAGAAGTCAAAAATGTTCATTGTTTAATTGCCTCCAAACAGGCGCTCGAAGAATCCCTTCTTCTGTACATCGAGGAACCGATGCTCCACGGTTTTGCCCAGCAAACGATCAACCGCATCGCTGTAGGCCTGACCGGCGTCACTTTGGTCATCAAGGATCACCGGCACGCCCTGGTTGGATGCCTTGAGCACTGCCTGGGATTCCGGGATCACACCCAGCAGCGTAACCGCCAGGATCTCCTTGACGTCTTCAACGCCGAGCATTTCACCCTTGCTGACGCGATCCGCGTTGTAGCGGGTCAGCAGCAGGTGTTCCTTGATCGGGTCTTCGCCCAGCTCGGCGCGGCGCGATTTGCTGGCCAGCAGGCCCAGCATGCGGTCCGAGTCACGCACCGAAGAGACTTCCGGGTTGGTCACGACAATCGCTTCATCCGCGAAGTACATGGCCAGGTGGGCGCCGGTTTCGATGCCCGCCGGAGAGTCGCAGACCACGTATTCGAAGGTCTCTTTGAGTTCCATCAGAACTTTTTCGACGCCTTCTTTGGTGAGGGCGTCTTTGTCACGGGTCTGGCTGGCAGCCAGCACGTACAGGTTTTCCAGACGTTTGTCTTTGATTAGCGCCTGTTGCAGGTTGGCTTCGCCGTTAACCACGTTAACGAAGTCATACACCACGCGACGCTCGCACCCCATGATCAGGTCGAGGTTACGCAGGCCAACGTCGAAGTCGACGATGACGGTTTTGTGCCCGCGCAGTGCCAGGCCCGTACCGATAGCGGCGCTGGTGGTGGTCTTACCCACACCACCCTTGCCGGATGTAACCACTAGAATCTTGGCCAAGGTGCTTCACCCCTAAGGAAAAAGGACTTTTTAGTCCCTGAATAACATCTCTAAATAAACGACAACAGGTGAACAGTCTTGGTGGACATCCCCCAAGCCAAGCCTACACAACGTAAACACTGGCTGATTGCTGACTTCCTACAAAGACTAGTCTGTTTTCTCTACGTAATTGAGATGGTTGGAAAATGGCGTGAGTATCCGTTAAAGACGGGTGATGTTCAACATGTCACTTGACAGACTGATTTGAACCCCGGCGCCCCACAAAGGATCGCGTCGCAGGTCTTCGGACACTTTGTACATGCCGGCAATGGACACCAGTTCGGCGCTCAGTTGTTGGCAAAAAATTCGCGCTCGGGTGTTGCCTTTGTATCCGGCAAGCGCTCGGCCACGCATGGGGCCGTACACATGGATGTTGCCATCGGCCATAAGTTCCGCACCGGGGCTGACCGAGGCGATGACCACCAGGTCGCAACCCTCGGCGTATACCGTTTGGCCACCACGTACTGGCGTGGTGATGATGCGGGTCGGCTTGATGGCCGGCTCGGGCGGTTTTTCGGGCTTTTTCGGCGCGATGATTACTTCAACTGGGGGATCAATCGGCCGCTCGCGTGCACCGGACGGCGGCAATACCGGCAGGTCGATGGCGATGGCGGCGGCAATGTCTTCGATGCGGCTGGCGCGAATGGCCAGGGTGCGCAGGCCATGTTGGCGACACACGCGCATCAGCCCGGGCAAGTCGACGGCACCGGCACCGACGGGTAGCTTGTCGAGCGCCAGCACCAGCGGGGTGTTACTGAAAAAATTGGGCGCCTGGGCAACTTTGGCGGCCAGTTGGCGATCAAGGGCTTCAAGGTTGTTTTGGGCCAGTTCCAGCACCGTAATGGCGAGCATACTGCCCTTAAGCTGAAACACGGGGGCTTGGTCTTGCGATTCGGTTTGGCTCATGGTCGGCTTAATGCGGCTTGTCACTTAAAGTGCAGAGACTTATAACGAGAACGCCCGCGAGCCGCAAGCCGGGTCTAACGATGTAGAATGCCCGGCCCTTGTGTCTGTCCGGAATCATTAATGGATCGCCCGCGTTTTCGAGCTGCTTTTTTTCATCCGCGTTTTTGGCTGCTGTGGTCAGGGCTGGGCGTGCTGTGGCTGGTGGTGCAACTGCCTTATAAGGTGCAGCTGCGCATTGGTCGTTTTCTGGGGGTTTGCATGTTCCAGGTGGCCGGTGAGCGCCGGCGCATTGCTGCGCGCAACCTTGAACTGTGCTTTCCCGAAAAAAACGCCGCTGAGCGCGAGCGCCTGCTCAAGGAAAACTTCGCCTCAACCGGCATCGCCTTTTTTGAAATGGCCATGAGCTGGTGGTGGGCCAAGCCGCGCCTGGCCAAGTTGGCGCATGTCGAAGGGCTGGAGCACCTGCTGCAGGCCCAGCGCGATGGCAAGGGCGTCATCTTGATGGCCTTTCACTTCACCACCTTGGAAATCGGCGCCGCCTTGCTCGGGCAACAGCACACCATTGATGGCATGTACCGCGAACACAAAAACCCGTTGTTCGACTTTATCCAGCGCCGCGGCCGGGAGCGCCACAACCTGGACTCGCTGGCGGTGGAGCGCGATGACGTGCGCGGCATGCTCAAGTTGCTGCGCGCCGGGCGGGCGATCTGGTACGCCCCCGACCAGGACTACGGCGCCAAGCAAAGCATTTTTGTGCCATTGTTTGGCATCGAGGCCGCCACGGTGACCGCCACCAGCAAGTTCGCCAAGTTGGGCAAAGCGCTGGTTGTACCCTTTACTCAACAACGACTGGCGGATGGCAGTGGTTATAAGTTGGTGATTCATCCGCCTTTGAGCGACTTTCCCGGAGAAAGCGATGAGGCCGACTGTCTGCGCATCAACCAATGGGTCGAGCGTGCGATACGCGAATGCCCAGAGCAGTACTTGTGGGCACACCGCCGCTTCAAAACCCGGCCACCGGGCGAGCCAAAGCTGTACGACAAACGCCGCAAGTAACTCGCGCTGCAAAGGCGCTGAGGTATGAACGGCCGAGCGTCGGTGACCGGGTTGATTCTGTCGGGCGGCGGCGCCAGGGCGGCGTATCAAGTGGGGGTGCTGGCGGCCATTGCCGAGTTGTTACCTGCGGGTGCGCCCAACCCGTTTCCGGTGATTGTCGGCACCTCGGCCGGGGCGATCAACGCAGTCAGCCTGGCCAGTGGCGCGATGAACTTCACCCAGGCCGTCGAGCACTTGACGACCTTCTGGCAAAACTTTGAAAGCCATCGTGTGTTGCGCAGTGATTGGCCGGGGGTGATTCACCAGGCCAGTCGCTTTCTGGGCCACAGCTTGTTGGGCCTTGGCAGCCACGTGCCGGTGGCGCTGCTCAACAGTTCGCCGTTACGCGAATTGCTCAACGACAAAATCAACTTTGCCGGTATCGATCAGGCCATCGCTGCGCAGCACTTGCGCGCTGTGGCGCTCACGGCTTTTGGCTACTCATCGGGCCAGGCCGTGACGTTTTATCAAAGTGAAGGTGCCATCGAAGGCTGGTTGCGTCATCGGCGCATTGGCCTGCCGACGGCGTTGACCGTCGAGCACTTGCTGGCCAGCTCGGCCATACCGCTGTTGTTTGCCCCGGTCAAAATTGGCGAAGAGTATTTTGGCGATGGCGCCGTGCGCCAGTCTGCACCCATCAGCCCGGCGCTGCATTTGGGCGCCAATCGCGTGCTGGTGGTCGGGGTCAGCGGCAACCCGCGCGGGCCGGATCGTCAGGGTGGGCAAGCGCGCCAGTACAACGCCCAGCAACCGACCTTGGCGCAAATTGGCGGGCACATGCTCAACAGCACCTTTATTGACAGCCTTGAGAGCGATATCGAACTGCTGGAGCGCCTGAACCACTTCAGCCGGTTGCTGCCAGGGCAGCCCGACAACCTCGGTTTGGCACCCGTTGATGTGCTGGTTATCGCCCCCAGCCAGCCCATTGACGAAATCGCTGCCCGCCACCGCCACGAACTGCCCGCTGCCCTGCGCCTGTTTTTGCGCGGGCCGGGGGCAACCAAAACCAGCGGTGCAGGTGTGTTGAGTTATTTGTTGTTCGAGGCGGGCTATTGCAGCGAGTTGATTGAACTGGGGCGCAAGGATGCATTGGCCCAGCGTGCGGCGTTGATGGGGTTTTTGGGAATTACGTAGCAGTTGACGAGCCTTGCGAGGCTACGCTCGGCTGCGCAGCAGTCAAAAAACCAGGCGGCGCAGAGTGCCAGTTAAAACAAGAACATAGTCTTTACGATCGCTTCGCAATCGGACGTAGCCTCGTAAGGCTCGTCAACTGCTACGGACAAAGATGCGGGAGCGGGGTAAACGCGCCTGCTTGCACACAGGCGCGTGCATCGTCAGTGCGTTGTCAGACCTTTCAGCGATTCGTCGACATAGGCGCGGGCCATCGTGACCAAATGTCCAATGGACAACGCAACAAAAAATTTTGATTGTCAGGGATCAGCAACGTCGCAATTAGCGAGACGGTGTGCGGATAGATTAAAGAAAGGAATTAGAGGTTTATTTAAATGGGGCGGATCAGTTAAGGCTTTGATTTATGATGCCTTTCCGTACGAGGCGATGCTGAATGTATTTTGGTATTTATCTTTTTACGGTCTCTAACAGACCCCAAAAAGCTTTCTGTACCTGTTACTTCTGACAGTATTCATCCTATTTGATTGGGTGTTAAATCAGGGCAGGCATGAGTGTGGCGCTGGCCTATGTGAGCAGGCACATTGGGTTTTTTAAATCCTGGGATTATGTGTAAGCACATGATTGCGGGGTGGATTGTTTATTTTCTGGTTGGAGTGCGATGCAATGTCTAGTAAATTCAGAGGTTATAAACAAACAACATTTAAACCAGCATCAGGTAATTCTGGGGCGTCATTTATAGATCCTAAACCCACGGTCGTTCAGATAATTGGCGGTCTCAAGGAGCAAGTGCAACACCTCATGTAAGGTGTTGCCATGTCTACCCAATACAACCACCTGAGTACC